>JAIYEK010000038.1 GCA_027487015.1 Erythrobacteraceae bacterium
GCAATCGGGCTGCGAGGCGGCGGTGGTGCTCGATGGCCGGGTGGGCCACACGATGCTGCTCGAACTCTTCACCGCGCGGGGCGCGGGCACGCTGGTTCACGCCTGAGGCAGGAACCGGGACTGGCGCGAGGCGTATTAACAAGCTAATACGCCTCGCAAGGGACATGACCCGGCGCAGGCCCGCCACACGGCAGGTCAGCGCCCTCGAAACGGAAACGGTACGGCAATGACGCAAGCTCTCGTGGATATTCTCGGCATGGTGATCAGCACCGCCAATATGCTGCTGATCATCTGGTTCATCATCGGGCTCCTGTTCGCCTTCAACGTGGTGAGCCCGAGCAACCAGTTCGTCTTCGCGGTGCACGATGCGCTCGGCCGGTTGTTCGAGCCGGTGCTGCGCCCGATCCGGCGGGTGATACCCGATACCGGCGCGATCGACTTCTCGCCGATGGTGTTCATGCTGCTGCTGGCTGCGGTCGCGCGGATCCTCCAATACGCGGCTTATTGATGCCGGAAGCTGCTCGGATCGACGGGAAGGCCTTTGCCGAGCGCCTGCGCGCCCGCATCGGCGCGGCGGCGGCGGACTTTGCCCGCACGGCGGCGCGGCGGCCTGGGCTGGCGGTGGTGCTGGTCGGCGATGATGCCGCGAGCCAGGTCTATGTCGGCGCCAAGGCCAGGGCCTGCGAGGAAGCGGGGATCGCGAGCTTCGAGCATCGCCTCCCCGCCACCACCAGCGCCGCCGAACTGCTGACGCTGGTCGAGCGGCTGAACCGCGATCCGGAGGTGGACGGTATCCTCGTCCAGCTGCCCCTGCCGCAGGGGCTCGACGAGGCCGCAGTGATCGCCGCGATCGATCCGGACAAGGACGTCGACGGCTTCCACGTGATCAACGCTGGCCGTTTGAGCGTCGGGCAGGAAGGCTTTGTCCCCTGCACGCCGCTGGGGTGCCTGATGCTGCTGCAGGATCACCACGGCGATCTGAGCGGGCTCGAGGCGGTGGTGATCGGGCGGTCGAACATCGTCGGCAAGCCGATGGCGCAGCTGCTTACCGATGCGAACGCGACTGTCACCATAGCGCACAGCCGCACGCGGGACCTGCCCGAAGTGGTGCGCCGCGCGGATATCGTGGTGGCGGCAGTGGGCCGGCCAGAGATGGTGCGCGGGGACTGGATCAAGCCCGGCGCGACCGTCATCGATGTCGGCATCAACCGCCTGCCCCCCGAAGAGGGCAAGACGAAAGGCTGCCTCGTCGGCGATGTCGCTTTTGCCGAGGCAGCCGCAGTCGCGGGCGCGATCACGCCGGTGCCGGGCGGGGTCGGGCCGATGACGATTGCGGTCTTGCTGAGGAACACGCTGGTGGCGGCACATCGGCACGCTCGGCTTGGTGCGCCTGAGGGTCTGTAACCCCAACCCGTTCGCCCTGAGCTTGTCGGAAGCGGAGCTGGGCATTGCCCAACGACCGTCTTTGCTTCAGACTTCGGGAAATGAGAAGTGCAGGGCTTCGGCCAGCTCAGCGCGAATGGAGAGCGTTATGCGGTTCCTTGCCTGTGTCGTAACCCTCGCCCTTGCGCTCACCGCCTGCGCCGGCAGCGGCGAGGGGCCCAAGCCGACCAAGCGGCAGGTGGCGATGATGGACCGCGCGCTCGAGACCGCACCGGGCGCCGCGCAGCCGAGCACCATCGTCGCCGCCGAGATCGCCTTCGCCCGCGATGCGCGTGAGCTCGGTCAGTGGACCGCGTTTGGCCTCTACGCTGCGCCCGGCGCGGTGATCCACGGTCGCAATGGTCCGATTCCCGTCGCGCCGTGGCTCGCGACCCAGAGCAATCCGCCTCAGGCCGTCCAATGGAAGGCGCGCACCGTCGTGATGAGCTGTGACGGCGCGGTCGCGGTCAGCCAGGGGCGCATGCGCGAGCCCGATGGCACGGTCGGCAATTTCGTGACCGTGTGGGAGCGCCAGCCCGACGGGCGGTATCTCTATGTCTTCGACGTTGGCGGGGCCGACGTGCCGCAGCCCCCGCCGCCGCCCAAGGTGGAAGAGCAGCCGGGCGACATCGTCGTGACCGAGATCGATGCGGTCCAAGGCCTCGTCGCCACCTGCCCGCGCGGCGGCCCGGTCCCGCCGCCGCCCGCCATCTCGCTCGGCGAGGACGGCAAGACCGAGGCGCACCTCTCACGCGATACCACCTTGCGCTGGCGCTGGGAGCACCGGGCGGACGGCACGCGCTACCTCCTCGCGGAGTATTTCTACCAGGGCCGCTGGCTGACGGGGATCGAACAAAGCCTTGTGCCCGGCAGCGATTGATGTGAGGGGGCGCCAGAGCCTGCCGCCATGCTGACCGAGACCTTCCTTTCTGCCTTCGTCACCCTGTTCGTGGTGATCGACCCGCCCGGGTGCGCGCCGATCTATGCCGGGCTGACCAAGGGCGCTTCCACCGCGCAGGCGCGCAGCATGGCGCTGCGTGCGACCGGGATCGCCAGTATCATCCTGCTGATCTTCGCGCTGTTCGGGCAGGAGCTGCTCGGCGCGCTGCATATCGAGCTCAATTCGTTTCGCATCGCGGGCGGGTTGATGCTGTTCTTCATCGCCTTCGACATGGTGTTCGAAAAGCGCACCGAGCGCCGCGAGCAGCGCGCCGAGAAGATCGCGGCTACCCCCGAGATCGAGGACGTCTCGGTCTTCCCGATGGCGATGCCGATGCTCGCCGGGCCGGGCGCCATCGCGGCGGTGATGCTGCTGATGAACGAGGCGGACGGGAACCTGCCGGAGCAAGGCCAGATCCTCGCCGCGCTGGCCGCAGTGCTGGTCATCACCGCGGCCGCGCTGGTCGCCGCCGGCCCGCTGATCCGGCTGCTCGGCGACAAGGTCGAGGCGGTCATCACCCGGCTGCTCGGCGTGCTGCTGGCCGCGCTCGCCGCGCAATATGTGATCGACGGGCTGAAGGGCAGCTTCGGGATCTAGCACGGGGGTGCGAGGAGCGTGATGGCGGGCGAGAGCACTCTCTGGAAGGGCCGGCCGCATCAGGGCCTGCTGCTGCGGCCGATCGATGCCTTCATCATCCCGTTCAGCCTGCTGTGGGCCGGATTTGCGGTGTTCTGGAACATCGCGGCGTGGAGCACAGAAGCGGAGTTGTTCTTCCGGCTGTTTGGACTGCCGTTTCTGGTGGCAGGAGCCTATATCACGGTTGGTCGCCTGTGGTTCGACATCCTTCTGCGCCGCGCGACCAGATACAGCATTACGACCGAGCGGGTGGTGATTTCGCGCGGATCGAAGACCGTCTCGCTCGATATCCGGCATCTCCCGGCGCTTGAGCTGATCGAACTTTCCGACGGATCGGGCACCATCCGCTTTGGCCCGGCCATTAGCCTGCTTGAAGGGCGCAACCTCGGCATCTGGCAGCCGACCTTCGACCCGGTGCCGCAGTTCATCCGCATCCCGCGCGCGCGGTCGGTTTACGAGCTGATCCGCCAGCAGGCGGGGCGCTGAGGGCAGGCCTCGCGCGGCGGCGGAATCATTTCGCCGCATTGCCAACCAGCCTTAATAAAAACGTAACGATAACAGCACTAACCCCTCGGCAATCCCCACGGGCGCAGGGTTGACACCCCTCGGGCCTTCGGGGATACCCTGTCTCAGAACGAGACAGATCGCAGCGTCGCGGGGGATCAGTGGGAATTTCGCTCCAGAAGAGCCAGTCGGTCAGCCTCGCCAAGGAGGCCCCGCACGGGTTGTCGCAGATCAGCCTCGGGGTTGGCTGGGACGTTGCCAAGAAGGGCTTTTTCGGAGGCCTGCTGGGCGGGAGCGGCGATATCGATCTCGACGCCTCGTGCATCACCTTCGATGCTGACAAGGCCGTGCTCGAGCAGGTGTGGTTCGGCAAGCTCACCAACGCCGCCGGCACGATCCGCCACAGCGGCGACAACCTGACGGGCGAGGGCGACGGGGATGACGAGAGCATCGCCATCCAGCTGGACCGGCTCGACGCGCGGGTCGAATATATCGTCCTCACCGTGAACAGCTTCCGCGGGCAGACCTTCGACAAGGTCGCCAATGCCTTCGGCCGCGTGGTCGACAAGAAGAGCGGGTGCGAGCTGGCGCGTTTCGACATCTCGGATTCAGGGCCCCACACCGGGCTGATCCTCGCCAGCCTGTCGCGCGCCGGCGGGCAGTGGGACTTCAAGGCGATCGGGACCCGCACCGAAGGGCGCACCGTCCACGATCTCACCGCGCCTGCGCGCGCCATTCTGTGATCTGAACACATCCCGGCCCGGCGCGCGAGGGGCGCGGCGGGCCTCTCAACACCGGGAGCAAATTCGCATGCAGCTGCAACGTGGGGAAAAACGCTCGCTGTCCGACCTGGGCGTGGGCGCCAATTGCGAGGTGAAGGTCGAATTCGGCCTCGCCGGGATCGATATTGCGGCTTTCGGGCTCGAGCCCGGGCAGAAGATCGGCGATGATCGCTACGTGGTGCTGTTCTCCAACCCGGCGACCCCGGGCGGAGAGGTGCGGATGACGGCAAGCGGCAACACCGCAAGCTTCGCGCTCGAACTCGACAAGCTGCCTGCCAAGATCGACCGCATCGTCTTCACCGCCACGCATGACAGCCGCTCTGTCGGCGAGAGCCGCCCACTGATGGTGACGCTCGATGGCGGCAAGGCGAGCTTCGATGCCGCCGCCGCGCTCACCAACGAGAAGGCGGTGATGCTGGCGGAAATCTACCGGCACTCGTCCGGCTGGAAGATCGGCACGATTGCCGCCGGGTTTGCGGGCGGTCTGGCCGCGCTGATCGGGCATTTCGGGGGCGAGGTGGACGAGCCCGCGCCTGCGCCCGCTCCGCCGCCTCCTCCGCCCCCGGCACCTCCGCCGCCCCCTCCTCCTCCTCCGCCGCCTCCCCCGAGCGCGCCGATCAGCCTGAAGAAGATCAGCCTCGACAAGGGCAATTCCTCGGTCAGCCTCAAGAAGCAGGGTAATTCCTTCGGCGAGATCGTGCTCAACCTCAATTGGACCGCGCGCACCCAGAAGAAGGGCTTCTTCGGCGGCTCGCAGCAGCTCGACCTTGACCTTGGCGTGATCTTCGAACTCGCCGACGGCATGGGCGCAGGCTGCATCCAGGCGCTCGGGCGCAGCTTCGGCGCCTACAACCAGCCGCCCTTCATCGAGCTGTCGGGCGACGACCGCACCGGCGCGATCGCCGCGGGCGAGACGATCCGCGTCAACGGGCAGTATTTCGATTACATCCGCCGCATCGGCGTCTTCGCGCTGATCTATGAGGGTGCGCCCAACTGGGCCGAGACCGATGGCATCGTGCGCCTCAATATCCCCGGCCAGCCGGAGATCGAGGTGCGCATGGACGAGACCAATAGCCGCGAGCGGCTGTGCGGCATCGCGGTGATCGACAATGTCGGCGGCGAGCTCAAGATGAGCCGCCTGATGCGCTTCTACCAGAGCCAGAAGCCGTTCGCCGAGGATATTGGCGTCTACCTCCAGTGGACGCGCGGTAGTAAGGACTGAGCAACAATACCGCCGTATCACGCGGCCAAGGGGATCACATTCGATGTTCAAACATTTTGGCGGCTCGCTGCTGTTCACCGCCGTCGGCCTGGCACTGGGCGGATATTACGGCTGGGCGCTGACCGGCACCATGGACGGCGTGCTGTCGATGGTGTGGATCTGCGCCGTGCTGGCGGTGCTCGAAGTCTCGCTGTCGTTCGACAACGCGGCCGTGAACGCCTCGGTCCTCAAGGACATGGACCCGGTCTGGCAGCAGCGCTTCCTCACCTGGGGGATCGCGATCGCGGTGTTCGGGATGCGGATCGTCTTCCCGCTGGTGATCGTGATGATCGCAGCGCAGATCGGCCCCGTAGAGGCGATCAACCTCGCGCTGAATTCGCCCAAGGAATACCAGACCATCGTCGAGGGCGCGCATGTCGGCCTGATGGGCTTTGGCGGAGCGTTCCTCGGGATGGTCGGCCTCAACTACTTCTTCGACAGCGACAAGGAGGTCGACTGGATCGCCGCCATCGAACGCCCGCTCGCCAAGGTCGCCGATATCGAGGCGGTCTCGATCGGGATCGTGCTCGCGGGCACCTGGGCGGTCTCGACCGTGCTGCCAGGTGAAGAGGCGCTGACCTTCATCACCGCCGGAATCGCGGGCCTGCTCACCTATCTCGGTGTCGAGGTCATCAACCACCTGCTCGAACCGCCCACGCCCTCGACCGGCGATGTCGCCAAGGCGGGCTTCGGCGCGTTCCTGTACCTCGAAGTGCTCGATGCGAGCTTCAGCTTCGACGGGGTGATCGGCGCCTTCGCGCTCACCAACAACCTCATCATCATCGCCATCGGCCTCGGCATCGGCGCGATGTTCGTGCGTTCGATGACGATCTTCCTCGTGCGGGCAGGGACGATGAGCGAATACCGCTATCTCGAGCACGGGGCGTTCTATGCGATCCTCGCGCTAGCGGTGATCATGTACCTCAACACCTTCATGCACATCTCCGAAGTCATCACCGGCCTGATCGGCGCGGTGCTGATCGGTCTCGCCTTCTGGTCGTCGGTCCGCTGGAACAAGGCCAACCCCGACGGCGAGCCCGAGGACGCGCTCGCATAAGTCTTTCATCACCGGCGGGCACCCGCGCCGCCAGAATTGGGTAAAGGAGACGAATTATGGCTATTTCACTGTCGAAGGGTGGCAATGTCAGCCTCTCCAAGGAAGCACCCGGGCTTGACCGCATCATGGTCGGCCTCGGCTGGGACGTGCGCGCGACCGACGGTCAGGATTTCGACCTCGACGCTTCGGCCTTCGTCTGCAATTCCGAAGGCAAGGTCCGCAGCGACATGGACTTCTGCTTCTACAACAACAAGAACGTCGCCGGCGGCGCGGTCATCCACCAGGGCGACAACCGCACCGGCGAAGGTGACGGCGATGACGAGCAGGTCGAGATCACCCTCTCGAAGCTCCCCGCCGATGTCGACAAGGTCGCGGTGGTGGTGACCATCCATGACGGCGACAGCAAGGGCCAGACCTTCGGTCAGGTCTCGAACGCCTTCATCCGCCTCGTCGATGCCAACAACAACAACGAAGTCGTGCGCTACGACCTGTCGGAAGACGCCTCGGTCGAGACCGCGATGATCCTCGGCGAAGTCTACCGTCACGGCGCCGAATGGAAGTTCCGCGCCGTCGGCCAGGGCTTCAAGGGCGGCCTCGGCCCGCTCGCCGGCCACTACGGCGTCAACATCGGCTAATCGGGAGCGCGCGCGGGGGGCGGGCCTGCCTGCACCCTGCGCGCTTCCACTTAAGGGAATACGAAAAATGGCGGTTTCGCTGAGCAAGGGCGGCAATGTCTCGCTCTCCAAGGAGGCCCCGGGCCTCAATGCGGTGATGGTCGGGCTCGGCTGGGACGTGCGCCGCACCGATGGCGCGGCCTTCGATCTCGACGCTTCGGCCTTCGTGGTCGGCGAGGACGACAAGGTCCTCTCGGACGCCAATTTCGTGTTCTACAACAACAAGACATCGCCCGATGGCGCGGTGGTCTACAGCGGCGACAACCGCACCGGCGAAGGCGCGGGCGATGACGAGACGATCCTGATCGATTTCGCCAAGCTCAGCCCCCAAGCCAAGAAGGTGGTGATCGCGGTCACCATCCACGAGGGCGAGATCAACGGGCAGAATTTCGGCTCGGTCCAGAACGCCTTCGCGCGCGTGGTCAACCAGGCCGACGGCAAGGAGCTGGCGCGCTATGACCTCTCCGAAGACGCCTCGATGAACGTGGCGATGGTCTTCGTCGAACTCTATCGCAGCCCGGCGGGCGAGATCAAGGTCAAGGCGATCGGCGAAGGCTGGCGCAGCGGCCTTGCGGGTCTTGCGGGCGCGATGGGCGTCAATATCGGCTGATCCGGCCTCAGGTCGCACCATGCAACCCGCCCAGCCCGGACAGCGCGTCAAGATCAGCCCCAAGGCCGATTGCCGCATCCTCATGCGCGGGCAAGAGGCGGCGCGCATCGCCGTCGCCGCGATCGGGCGCGACGAGAGCCAGCGCGGGCGGGTGCTCGCCTTCGACCGGGTCGATCCGGCGCAGTGGTTCATGCAGGGCATGGCCGAGCTTCAGGGCGATTTCGAGATCGTCGCCTATGTCATGGACGATCGCCACGGCGGTTTCACCAACCACGCCTATCCGGTCGAATTCGAGGTCGACGGCACCACCTACCAGATGCCGCAGCCGACCGAACAGCTCGCCGCAGTGATCCTCGCCGAGGTCTACACCAAGAACGGCGAGCGGCGGATGAAGCTCTCGAACGAGGGCTTTACCTTCGGGATCGACGCCTATGTGCGCGCACGCAACATGGCGGGTGTCGAGGTGCCCTATCGCAATTCCCCCGGCGTGCCGCTGCCCGGCACGCCCTATCCCGGTAGCGGCCCGATCCCGCACCCCGATGGTCGGGGCTTCAGCGAGGGGCAGGGGCGGCCCAAGCCGATGCCCGGCCAGATGCTGGGTTCGGGCAGCGGGGTGCTGATCGCGCGCGATCTCATCATCACCAACGCCCATGTGGTCGAGGATGGCCAGAAGCTCGAAGTCGGCCCGGCGCGCGACATCGCGGTGCCGCTGGCGATCGACCTAGTGCATGACCTCGCGCTGCTGCGCTGCACCACCGCAGGCGAGCCGCTGCCCTTGCGGATCGGCTCGCCGCTGTTCCTCGGCGAGGACATCATGGCCGCAGGCTTCCCGCTGATCGATGTGCTGGGCGCGGACTTGAAGGTCACCACCGGCAATGTCTCGGGGCTGACGGGGAGCGGCGGCGATGTCGCGCGCTTCCAGTTCTCTGCGCCGATTGGTTCGGGCTCCTCGGGCGGGGCGATTATCGACGAGTTCGGCAATCTGGTGGGCGTCACCTCGGCGAGCCTGGCGCATGACAATATGCGCGAGCGCGGGTCCATCTCCGAGAACGTCAATTTCGGCATCCGCGCGAGCCTGGTGGCCGAGATCGCCGCTGCGGCGGGGGCGGACCTGCCGAGCCTCGCGATCTCGACCGACAATTTGCGCCGCAATGTCGTTGCGCGCACGCGCAGCGCGGTGGTCAGCATCCTCGTCCATGCCTGACCCCGCGCGGGCGTCCGAGGCGCCGCAGCACACAATGACGGTCGACCTGCCGACCGGCACGCTGGTGCTCGAAGGCGCAGACCCCGAGCGGATCGCCGAGCTGTGCGATTTCGCCGCGCGGGCGAATCCGAAGCGCGGCTTCCTGATCGTCTCGCGGGTGCTCGGCCGACACCTGCCGACGCCGCCCGAGGCTTTGCGCGCCGCCGCCGGTGCGCTTGCGGCGCAAATTCCGGGCGACCTTCAGGGGCCGGTGTTGTTCTGCGGAATGGCCGAAACCGCGACCGGTCTTGCGCAGGCCGTATGGGCCTCGTGGCGGGGTCGTCACCCGGTGGTTGTCAGTTCATACGTGCAATCGAGCCGCCAATACGCGCCCAATGCGCGGGTATTGTGCCGGTTCGAGGAGGGTCACAGCCACGCAGCAAGCCACATGGTGCAGGTGATGGGCGAGGTCGAAGAGCTGCTCCCGCAGGCCCGCAGCCTTGTGATCATCGACGACGAATGCAGCACCGGCGCTACCTTCGTGGAGGCTGCCGAGGCGTTGTTGCAAGCCCTTCCCGGCATCGAGCGGATCGCCTGTGCCAGCCTAACCGATTGGAGCGCCAGCGCTTTCCTTCCCCGCATGCCGCGGCCCGCGACGGCGCATTCGCTGATCGCTGGCACGCTGGAGTGGACCCCCGGAGCCGCGCAGGCCGCCGCCAGCCTCGCCCCGACCGCCAACCGCCACGGCACCGCGCCCGGATGGGGCATGCGCAGCCGCACCGGCCTCACCGCCCCAGAAGCCGCCACCCGCGTCCCCGTCACCGCCGCCCCCGGCGAACGGGTGCTGGTGCTCGGCGATGGCGAGCATGCCTACGAAGCCCTTCTGATCGCAGAGGAAATCGCCGCGCAGGGCGGCATCCCCGCAGTGCAATCCATCACCCGCACCCCCGCAATGCTCGGCCATGCGATGCAGAGCGTCACCACGCTCGCGGACGCCTACGGCTCGGGCGCGATGTGCCATGTCTACAACCTCCTCGCCCACCGCCCGGACCGCATCGTGATCGCCGCCGAAATTGCTGGCGAACAGGTCGACCAACTGCGCGGCTGGCTCGCCGAAGCGGGCTCTCCCGCAGTGGTGGAGCTGATGCTGTGTCGCTATGGCGAGCCCGCATGATCCGCCCCCTGATCCTCGCAGACCTGGACGACAGCCTGTTCCAGACCCGCCCCAAATGCGGCGACTGGCCCGATGGCGACCTCAAGCTGATGAGCCGCCTCGTCGATGGCAGCCCCAGCGGCTACGCCACCCCGCCGCAGCAGGCGCTGCTCGGTTGGCTGGAGCAGGGCGAGCTGGTGCCGGTCACCGCCCGCGCCCGCGCCGTGCTCGCCCGGGTCGACATCGCGCAGGCCCCGGCGATCTGCGCCAATGGAGGCTGCATCCTGATGGCCGACGGCGCGCCCGATCCGGTCTGGCACGCCCGCCTCGCCGCCGAGGCGCAGCGCGGCACGGCACCCGCAGCGCTCTATCCCGCGCTGATTGCCGGACTGGACGAGGACGCCTTCCGCCACTGGATGGTGAGCGAGGACGGCCTCGATCTCTACCTCGTCATCAAGTCGAACCACGGCGATGTCCCCGCGCTTGACGCGCTCGCCGACACGCTGCGCCCACGCCTCCCCGCAGGCTGGCGCATCCACGCCAACGGCAACAACCTTGCCTTCTTGCCTCCGTGGCTGAACAAGCGCGCGGCGGTGCGCTATGTCCTCGAAACCGTGCGCCGCGAGAACCCCGAACGCCTCGTGATCGGCATCGGCGACAGCTGGTCGGACGCAGGCTTCCTCGACCTCACCGACATGGCGATGATCCCCACGCAAGCGCAGCTGTGGCAGCACATCGCGCGTGGGCACGACTGGATCGACTGAGGCGATGGCAGTGGCGGTCCCCTTCCACGGCTCCTATGCCCCCGAGGATGTGACCTTCCTCCTGAAGCCCGCCGCGGTTGCGCTGACGGGCGTGGTCGAGAAGGAGGCGCTGATCCAGTCGGGCGCGCGGCACTATTCCGAGATGCTGTCAGAAGAGCGCCTGCCCGACGCCCGCTATCTGGCGCTCTACGAAGCGGCGTTGGCCCGCAACGCGGGGCGGTTGAAGGCGGATGTAGTGACGCTGGCTGACGCGATCATGGCGCGACCCGAGACGGCGACAAGCTGCACCATCATTTCGCTCGCCCGCGCGGGCACGCCCATCGGCGTGCTGCTGCGCCGCGAGCTGACGCGGCGGGGCTGCGAGGTGGCGCATTACTCGGTGAGCATCATTCGCGGACGCGGGATCGACCGCGTCGCGCTCGCCCATATCGCCGCCTTGCGAGGGACGGCTGACGCGGTGTTCGTCGACGGCTGGACCGGCAAAGGCGCGATCACCGGCGAGCTTGAGGCAAGCCTTGCCGATGGCAGCACCGGCTTTGCCCCCTTCCTCGCCGTGGTTGCCGACCCGGCAGGCTGCGCATCGCTCGCCGCGACGAGCGAGGACTATCTCATCCCCTCCGGCATCCTCGGCGCGATCGCTTCAGGGCTGGTCAGCCGCTCGGTGCTGAGCGATGCGCTGGTGGGTGAGGGCGATTTCCACGCCTGCCGCCACCTCACCGAACACGCCCACGCCGACCAGACCCGCGCCTTCATCGCCGCCGTCGAGGCCGCCGCGCCCTCGGACGCGCCCCACCCCGGTTGGAGCCCCGCCAGCGCCGCCGTCAGTCGCACGGCCTGCACGGCGCTGGTCGACGGGCTGATGGCCGAATTCGCCGTCACCAACATGAACCGCATCAAACCCGGCATCGCCGAGGCCACCCGCGCGGTGCTGCGCCGCGTGCCGCAGGCCGTGTTCGTGCGCGACCGGGAAGACGAGGAAGTGGCGCATTTGCTGCACCTTGCCGCACAAATGGCGGTTCCTGTCGAAGCGCGGGAACTGGGGAACTACCGCGCCGTAACATTGATTGCGAAGGCAGGAGAGGCACAATGACCACAGCGGTCGAACTGGGTGCAACGCTCTACATTCCGGTCCAGCATCCGCGCCTTGCCGAGGTGCTGGCGGGGGCCAATCCCGATTTGCGTTCGGTGGTGATCTGCCTCGAGGACTCGCTCCATGAGACCGAGGTGGGCGCTGCGCAGGAGGTGTTCTGCAAGACCCTGCGCGCGCTGGAGGCCGCACCGCCCAAGCTGATCGCCTATGCCCGCCCGCGCGGACCGGAGATGCTAGGCTGGATGCTCGCCCAGCCGGGGATCGAGCGCCTTGCCGGCTTCGTGCTCCCCAAGATCACCACCGCCAACCTGGCCGACTGGCTGGCGCGGCTCGATAGCCCGCACCACGGGATCATGCCGACCATCGAAAGCACCGAGGCCTTCGACCGCGCGGCGATGATGCAGATGGCGCGGGCGCTCGCACCTTTGCGTGATCGGGTCCACGCGGTGCGGATTGGCGGCAACGATATCCTGGGCCAGCTGGGCGTGCGCCGCTCGCGCCACCGCACCGCCTATGACGGCCCGCTTGGCCTCGCGATTCCCACCATGGCGAGCGTGTTCATACCCGAAGGCCTCGCGCTCTCGGCGCCGGTGTTCGAGCACTACGCGCTCACCGATCTGCTGCGCGAGGAGGTCGCGCGCGACATCGAGCACGGGCTGCTCACCAAGACCGCAATCCACCCCAGCCAGGTTCCGATCATACACGATGTCCTGCGCCCCGCTCCGTCCGAGGTCGAGGAAGCCCGCGCGATCCTTGCCCAAGAAGCGCGCGCAGTGTTCGGCCACGGGGGCTCGATGCTGGAGCCCACCACCCACGCGCGCTGGGCTGCAGGCGTGCTCGACCGCGCAAGGGTCCACGCCCCGCGCGGCGCACGGCCCCGCCGCCCGCAAGCGCCGACGCGGGTCGCCTGACGCTGGCCGTGACGCAGATCACCAAGCGCCGCCATGCTGAGCTTGCCGGGCAGGCGATGAAATTCGTCGCCGAACTGCTGCTGATCGAGCCGCTGAGCCCCGCCTTCGACCACAAGCTCGAGGCCATCGAGGCGCTGGGCCGTGACACGATCGCAGCTGTCTCGGCGCGCCATGCCGGCAGCCTCGCCCATGTCGCGCCGCCGCCGGTCGAGGGGATCGCGCAGGCGATTGCCGGTCTGCGCAGCATCGCCAGGGCGCTCGAACCGCTGCGGCCCGGCAATCTGGCGCAAGGCGAAAAGCGCTTCGGCCTGTTCGCGCCCAAGAGCGATCCTGCCGCCTATTTCCGCCGCTACACCGCCGCCCAGAGCGAGATCGAGGCGGCGCTGGTCAGCCTCACCCGCGCGCGCGACACGCTCCTGCGCGCCAATGTCGGGATCGAGGCGGAAGAAGCCGCGCTGCGCCCGCTGGTCGCCGCGCTCGCAGAACATGCGCTGTTCGCCGAGGAGGTGGCGCTGACCATCGAGGCGCGCGCTGCGATGATTGAGCCCAGCGAACCGATGAAGGCGCGCCGCCTCACCGCCGACGCGCTCCACACCGTCAGGACCCGCGCGCGCGACATTGCCGAGGCGCACGCCCTGACCGCGCAGGCGCTCTCCTTGCGCGAGATTGTCTCGGCCACCAATGCCCAGCTGATCGAGGGGATCGAACAGGCCACCGCGACCATGCTGATGGTCCTGCGCACCGCGATGGAAGCGGCGCGACTGATCGCGCGCCACGAGCTGGTGCTCGACCGGATCGCCAGCCTCAACCGCGCGGCGAGCAACCTCATCAGCGATGACGGCCCGCCTGGTGGCGATCAGACTGAGGCGCTTCAGTCGGCCTTTGCCAAGCTCTACGACGCGCTCGACCGGCTGGAGAGCGAGCGCGCCGCAATTCCCCCGCTTCCACCGCGCTGAAACAGGGTCTAAAGCGTGTCCTCGGCCCTGCGTGAGGGGCTAACCGAGACGGGAAGTTCGTGGGTCTGTTCGATTCGCTCAGGAAGATGTTCGCCGCGCCCGAGCCCGAGGCAGGCCCCGGCCCGTCCGCGCCGCCGCCGGCATTGCCGCACGGCGTCGACTACGACGACGAACGCGTGCCGAGCCCCGCGCGCGCCAAGATCGCTGCCATCTTTGCTGCGCTCGACGAGGTCGGCACAATGATGGACCGCGAACAGGTCCAGGCCGTCAGCCGCACCGAGATCGAGTTGATGCGCGACGAGCACCTGCCCAAGCTGGTCAAGAGCTACATCGACATCCCCGCCGCTCACCGCGCCGAGATCTTCCGCAAGACCGGCAAGTCGGCAAGCTTCATCCTCGAGGAAAGCCTCGACACCATGAAGGCCCGCATCGACGAGATCGCCCGCAACCTGGCGCAGCACGATCTCGATGCCTTCTCAAGCAACGCGGCCTTCATCAGCCGCCGCTACAGCGACGGCGACCCGTTCCGGTGACGGCTTAGGCCCAGTCGCCCAGCAGCGGGGTAAATTCGTCCACCCGGATCAGCTGCCACACCCCGCCGGTCAGGTAGGGATCGCCCGCCAGAATCGCGCGCGCGGCGGCTTCGTCCTCGGCCTTCACGATCAAGAGCGAGCCGATGATCAGCCCGTCCGCGCGCTTCAGCGGGCCGACGATCACGAAGTGCTCGGCATTGGCGTGGACGAATTCGAGATGGGCCGGGCGATGGATCGCGCGCAGCCGCCCGCCGTCTTCTCCGTCGCGGCAGTGGAAGCAGAACATGCGCATGATCGGAACGAGCCCCTGTTGGTCGAGCGTGAAGGCTAAACGCCCCCCGCGCGGCGGGCAAGCGGAGCGTTGCAAAACCGGCGCTTGAAGCGCAGCCTCGCGGCGTCCAGAGGGCCGCTTTGCCCCCTCGAATCGTTTCAGGTGAAACTACATGGCCGACTTTGCCGCTGCCGCCCCCATCGACCGCACCGATCTCAGGCGCGCTTATCGGCAGGATGAGGAAGCCTGCATCGTCGAGCGGCTGGAACAGGCGGCGCCCGCAGCGAAGGTGCACGACGCGGCGGCGCGCCTCGCGATCGACCTGATCGAGGGCGCGCGCGGCAAGAAGGCCAGCGGGATCGACGCTTTCCTCCAGCAGTACGGCCTCGACACCGAGGAGGGCATCGCGCTGATGTGCCTTGCTGAGGCGCTGCTGCGCGTGCCTGATGCCGCCACCGCCGACGCGCTGATCAAGGACAAGATCGGCTCTATCGACTGGGGCGAGCATCTGGGCGAAAGCTCCTCGACCTTCGTCAACGCGGCGACCTTTTCGCTGATGCTGACGGGCGAAGTGCTCGATCCGCCGGACGCACGGCAGAAGGGGCTCGGCTCGGCCTTCAAGCGCGCGATGAACCGGCTGGGCGAGCCGGTGATCCGGACGGCAACAGGCCAGGCGATGAAAATTCTGGGCGGGCAGTTCGTGTTCGGCCGCACCATCGACGAAGCGCTGAAGCGCGCCGCACCGGAGCGGGCGCGGGGGATCACGCACTCCTTCGACATGCTCGGCGAAGCGGCGATGACCTTTGCCGATGCCGAAAAATACCGGCTGTCCTATGAGGCCGCGCTGGCACGGCTGGCGCGCGAGGCGGGGGCGGGGGTTGCGGGCTCGCCGGGGATTTCGGTGAAGCTCTCGGCGCTGCATCCCAAGTACACCTTCTTCCACGCGGACGAAGCCAAAGCGGCGATGATCCCGGTGATCCGCGCGCTGGCGGCCAAGGCACGCGATGCCGACATCCACTTCACCATCGATGCCGAGGAGGCCGAGCGGCTGGAACTCAGCATGGACATCATCGAGGCGATGGTCGCCGATGACGAGCTGTTCCGCCGCCCTGACGGCAGCCGGTGGGAGGGCTTCGGGCTCGCGATTCAGGCCTACCAGAAGCGCGGCGTGGCGGTGTGCGACTGGGCGGGGAAACTCGCGCGGCGGCACGGGCGCAAGTTGTTCGTGCGGCTGGTCAAGGGCGCCTATTGGGACAGCGAGGTGAAGCTCTCGCAGGTGGGCGGTTACTCCGATTACCCCGTGTTCACCCGCAAGGTCGCCACGGATGTGAGCTACCTCGCCTGCGCCGCGCGGCTGTTCGAGCACGCGGACGTGATCCGACCCGCGTTTGCCACGCACAACGCCTATACGATTGGCGCGATCAAGCATCTGGCCGCTGGACGCTCGTTCGAATTTCAACGCCTCCACGGCATGGGCGAGGAGGTCTACGACGCGCTTCACGCGCTCGAGGGCAACCAGCGCACGCCGGTGCGGATTTACGCTCCGGTCGGGGGGCACAAGGAGCTGCTCGCCTATCTGGTGCGCCGCCTGCTCGAGAACGGGGCCAACACCAGTTTTGTGAATCGCATGGGCGATGCGGATATTCCGGCGGAAGAACTGGTCGGCGATCCGGTGGCCGAGCTTGCCGCGCTGACCCCGCGCCGCAATCCGGCGATCCCGCTGCCGTCCGCGATTTTCGGCGCGAGGAAGAGCAGCGCAGGCGTGGACCTCAGCGACCCGCTGGTACGCGAACCGCTGCTGGAGGAACTGCGTGCGCTGGCGGACCGCACTTGGACCGCCGAACCGACCTTCGGGGGTACCGGGCCGGTCGCCCATGTCACCGCGCCGCATGACCCTTCGCACATTGTCGGCACCCGCCGCGATGCCACCACCGAGGAGGTCGAGGCCGCCTTCACCCGCGCCGCCGCGATTCAGCCCGGCTGGGACGCGCTGGGCGGCGAGGCGCGCGCGCTGCTGCTCGAAAACGCCGCCGACCTGTTCGAGGCGCGCACCCCGGAATTCCTCAGCCTGTGCCAGCGCGAGGCGGGCAAGACGCTGCTCGATAGCGTGCTCGAACTGCGCGAGGCGGTCGACTTCCTGCGCTACTACGCGGCTGAAGCGCGGCGACAGTTTGCCGCGCCTACCATCCTCCCCGGGCCTACCGGCGAGGAGAACAGCCTCACCCTCCACGGGCGCGGGGTGTTTGCCACAATCTCTCCGTGGAACTTCCCGCTCGCGATCTTCATCGGCATGGCCTCGGCAGCGCTCGCGGCGGGCAATTCCGTCATCGCCAAGCCCGCCGAACAGACCCCGCTGATCGCCGCGCTCGCGGTCAAGCTGTGCCACGAAGCGGGCATCCCGCCCGAAGCGCTGCAACTGCTCCCCGGTGCAGGCGCAGTCGGCCAGATGATCACCGCCGACCCGCGCCTCGCGGGCGTCGCCTTCACCGGATCGACCGACACCGCCCGCGCCATCAACCGCGCGCTGGCGAACCGCGACGGCCCGATCGCCACGCTGATCGCCGAGACCGGCGGGCAGAACGCGATGATCGTGGACAGCTCCGCGCTCCCCGAACAGGTGGTGCGCGACGTGCTGGCGAGCAGCTTCCAGAGCGCGGGGCAGCGGTGTTCGGCGCTCCGGGTGCTCTACCTGCAGGAGGACGTTGCCGAACCGGTGCTCGAAATGATCCGCGGCGGCTTCGCGGCGCTCACCGTGGGCGATCCGGCGGACCTCGCCACCGATGTCGGCCCGGTGATCGACGCCGAGGCCAAAGCGCTGCTGGAAGCGCACATCGCCGATTGCACGGCAAAGGGCCTGAAGGTGGAGCGCCTCTCCGGCAACCCCACCACCGGGCACTTCGTGGCGCCGACGATCATCGAGATCCCTTCGATCGCCGCCCTCAAGCGCGAGAATTTCGGCCCCGTGCTCCACGTGGTGCGCTTCAAGGCAGGCGAACTGCCGCAAGTGGTGGAAGACATCAACGCCACGGGCTTCGGCCTTACGCTGGGCCTCCACAGCCGCATCGCCGAGACGCGGCGCTTCGTGCAGGCCCACGCGCGGGTCGGCAATTTCTACGTCAACCGCAACCAGATCGGCGCGGTGGTCGAGAGCCAGCCCTTCGGCGGCGAGGGCCTCTCGGGCACCGGACCCAAGGCGGGCGGCCTCCACTACCTCGCCCGCTTTGCCACCGAGCGGGTGACCTGCATCGACACGACTGCCGCTGGCGGCAATGCGAGCCTGTTGGCGGCGGGTTAGGCCGCGCGCGTCAGCCGAATATCGATCTCGCGCGTCACGTAGGTCCACTCCTCGCTCGCCCGCAGCCGCGCCAGCAGCTCGTCGAACAGCCCCTCGTGCTCGGGGGCGAATTCGAACCAGGTGAGGAAGTCGAAAGGCTCTCCCAGATCGCGGCCGTGGTGCAACCGGCGGGCGATTTGCGGCAAGTATTCCATCCCGATCGAGGTGTGGCGCGATTGCTCTTCGTAGATCCGCCGCCGCTCGTCCTGCGCGAGCGCCCACCATGCCTCGCTCTTCGAGATCGGGATCAGCGCCGCTAGGCGCGCCTCGCCGCGACCCAGCGGACTGCCGCGCGCCGACAGCTCGGATAACTCGTCGCGCAAGGTATAGCGAAGGTGGCTGCCGACGCCGCACAGGCTCCACACTGGCGCGGGCGCATCGGCAAAGCCGCCCTGCCGCACCGTGAGCCCCGCGACCTCGGGCAGGCTCTCACCGGCCAGCGTCGTCATGTCCGTCACCGCCCAGTCACCCCGGGGCCCGCCATCGAAGGCATAGAAAACGCGCGCGCCATACGTCATGGGGCGATGATGCGACGAGCCGCGCGCACACCTCTTTCGAATAAGCGCCGCGGCGTTTATCGTGCCGCGAATGCCCGATGCCGCCCCGCCGCCCCGCACCCTCAAGGTCGCGAGCTACAATATTCACAAGGGCGTGGGCACTGACCGACGCCGCGATCCGGCGCGCATCCTCAACGTCTTGAACGAGGTTGGGGCGGACATAGTCTGCCTGCAGGAGGCGGACCTGCGCTTCGGCTCGCGCGCCAGCGTGCTGCCGCGCTTCCTGATCGAGGGGCACACGGACTATCTCCCCGTGCCGCTCGACGTGCAGGGGGATTCGCTGGGCTGGCACGGCAACGCGATCCTCGTGCGGCGCGGGATTGCGGTGGAGAGCCACGACATCCTTCACATCCCCTGCCTCGAGCCGAGGGGCGTAGTGACCGCGCGGCTGCGGATCGGGGGCATGGGGCTGACTGTGTTCGGGATGCACCTCGACCTGTCGGGCCTGTGGCGCGGAAGGCAGGCCCGCACCATCGCCGCGATGGGCGATGCGGCGCGCGCGAGCGGCCCGGTGGTGCTGATGGGTGACCTCAACGAATGGCGCAGCCTTGCGGGGTGCTTTCGCGAGTTCGGCAAGCACTTCGCCCTGCTCGATCCGGGGCCGAGCTTTCCCAGCCGCCGGCCCTTGGGGCGGCTCGACCGGATCTTGCATTGCGAAGGCCTGACGGCGAAGGAATGCGGAGTCCACCGCAGCGCCCTGGCGACGACCGCGTCCGATCACCTGCCGGTTTGGGCGGAGTTTGTAATCTAATTCCGGGGTGACGATAGGGGATAGGTCTTGCCCCGCCCTTGCCCTCACCCCCCGCATCGGGAATCCCTCAAGCATGGCGATTCTCTCCGACAAATGGATCCGTACCCAGGCGCTCGAACATGGCATGATCGAGCCCTTCGTCGAGGCGCAGCGGCGAGACGGGGTGATCTCTTACGGGCTCTCGTCCTACGGCTACGACGCCCGCGTTGCGCCCGAGTTCAAGATCTTCACCAATGTCGATTCATCGGTGGTCGATCCCAAGCAATTCGATCCGCGAAGCTTCGTCGACCGCGAGACCGATGTCTGCATAATCCCGCCCAACTCCTTCGCACTCGCCCGCACGGTCGAATATTTCCGGGTGCCGGAGGATGTGCTGGTGATCTGCCTCGGCAAGAGCACCTATGCACGCTGCGGGATCATCGTGAACGTCACCCCGCTGGAGCCGGGCTGGGAGGGGCATGTGACCCTCGAATTCAGCAACACCACCCCGCTCCCCGCCAAGATCTACGCCAACGAAGGCGCGTGCCAGTTCCTGTTCCTCCAGGGCAACGAGCGCTGCGAGACCAGCTACAAGGACCGCGCGGGCAAATATATGGGCCAGCGCGGGGTAACCCTGCCGCGGCTTTAGGGCCGCGCCTCTGGACTTAGGCACCTCCCTCGCGCATCACTCCGCGCAAAGGAGAGCATGCATGAGCACCCGCGAATTCGACATCATCGTTTACGGCGCCACCGGCTACACCGGCCGGCTGGTGGCCGAGTATCTCGCGCACCATTACGGCAGCCGTGAGGACGGCCCGAAGTGGGCGATGGCGGGGCGCAGCCTCGAAAAGCTGGAGGAAGTCCGCGACCTCGTCGGCGCGCCTGCGTCGACCCCGCTGGTGGTCGCCAATGCCGATGATGATGCCGACCTCGAAGCCATGTGCCAACGCACCAAGGTCGTGCTCACCACCGTCGGCCCCTACCAGCTCTACGGCGACAAGCTCGTCGCGGCCTGCGTCAAGACCGGCACCGACTATGCCGACCTCTGCGGCGAGCCCGCATGGATGGCCGCCAAGATCGCCGAGCATCAAGCCGCCGCCGAAGCCTCCGGCGCGCGCATCTGCTTCTCCTCCGGGTTCGATTCCATCCCCTTCGATCTCGGCGTGATGATGACCCAGAAGGCCTGCGTCGAAAAATTCGGCAAGCCCGCCCCGCGCATCCGCGGGCGCGTGCGGGCGATGCAGGGGACCTTCTCGGGCGGCACCGCGGCGAGCCTTGGGGCGACGATGAAGGCGGCGGCGAAGGACGTCTCGGTGATCGGCGTGCTGCGCAATCCGTTTGCGCTCACCCCCGGTTTCGAAGGCCCGGACCAGCCCTCGGGTATGATCCCGAGCTACGAGGACGATCTTGGCAAGTGGTCCGCGCCATTCGTGATGGCGCCGATCAACACCAAGAACGTGCACCGCACCAACTTCCTGCTCGGCCACCCCTATGGCGCCGACTTCAAGTATGACGAGATGATGCTGACCAGCCCGGGCGAGGCGGGCAAGGCTGCGGCCAATGCGGCGCTCGAATTCATGAAGAACCCGTTCGGCGCCAAGCCGCCCAAGCCGGGCGAGGGACCGACCAAGGAAGAGCGCGAGAACGGCTTCTACGATGTCGTCTTCGTCGCCGACATGGCTGATGGGGGCCGGCTGCAATTCGGGGTCAAGGGCCGGTATGATCCGGGCTATGGCTCGACCTGCCGGATGCTGAGCGAGACCGGGATTGCGCTGCTCGCCTGCACCAAGCCGGGCGGAATCGGCACGCCGGGGAGCTTCCTCGGCGAGGATCTGGTCAAGCGGCTCGAAGAGCACGCCGAACTGACCTTTTCGGTGGAAGACTGACAAGCCAAAGGGGCAGCCGGTATCTGGCCGACTGCCCCGATTGCGACCCTCGGGCGCTGGCAGCGCCTCAGAAGCTGAGGCGCACGCTCGCGCGGAAGTTTCGGCCCAGCAGCGGCACGTAGTCTTTCGTGAAGCTCGCATGGCGGCGGCCGACGACGTCGAAGATGTTGTCGGCGGCGAGCTGGACGGTGACATTGCGGTTGTCCTTGAGCGGCCGCCATGAGGCCACGGCATTGACCAGCGTGAAGCTGTCCGTCGCGGTCTCGAACGGGGCGGTGCGGTCCTGGCTATCGAACCACTGGACCTCGCCGCGCAGATCCACCGGCCCGGTCTGCGCTTCCAATGCGCCGAGCAAGCTGAGCGGCGGGATGCGCGGCACGGCGGTACCATCGGCCAGCTCGGCCTCGACGTAGGAGGCGCTGAGGTCGGTCAGAAGGCGGAAGGAGCCGGTGTCGACGAGGGGGTAGGACAGTTCAGCCTCGAAGCCCCGGAAGTCCGCATCGCCTTGGAGGTACTGGAACACCGGTAGGTCATCCTCCTCAAGGCCCGTTTCCTCTAGGAAGATATAGTTGGTGAACCACTGGCGGTAGGCGGTGAGGCCGAAGGTGCCCTTGCCGATCGTGCCGCGGGCATAGGCTTCAAGGCCCCAGGCGCGTTCGGTGGCAAGGTCAGCGTCGCCGATCTCGAAGGCCTGGGTGGCGATGTGCGGGCCATCGGAGAACAGCTCCTCGGCGCTCGGCGCACGTTCGGCGCGCGAGCCGTTGATGCCGAAGCGGACCCCGAGAACGCCCTCGTAGACGAGGCCAAGCGCGCCGGAGAAGGTGTCGAAGTCGCGCTCGATCCCAAGGCTTGGGGCCTTGACCTTGGTGAACTCGCCGCGCGCGGCAGCCTCGATCTGGAAAGGGCCGGTGCCGTATTCCTGCAAGGTGAAGAGCGCGATCTGGTCGGTGAGGTTGGGCGGAATGTAGGCTTCCGCGCCCACGGCGAGGAAGTCGCGGTGCTGGTACTGGATGCCGCTCGACCCGCGAAGAACGCCGCCGGTGTTCTGCACCAGCTCGGCGCGGGCTTCGAGGCTGGTCGAATCGAACACGGTGCCGACCTCGGCGCCCTCGAATTCGGTGTGGGTGTAGTCAGAATAGCCGACTCGCAGCTTCAACCGCTCAAGCGCGCCGTCGCCCAGCGCGATGTCGCCCTTGAAGTCGGCGCGGAACTGGCGGAGGCCGATTGTGACGTTCTCTTCCTCCGGCTCGGCCGCGACGACAACCGCGCCGCCGCCGTGGTGGTGGCCGGCGCCCGGACGGGTGGGGACGCCGTAGCTGGTGTCGTACCAGCCGATCGAGGCGCCGAAGGTGCTGTCACCAAGGATCAGGCCGAGCCCGGCATTGACCGTCCAGCTTTCCATCGCGGTATTGGGCACGGTGCCGCGCAGTTCGGCGGCTTCGCGCAGTTCGGCGGCTTCCTCGATCTCGCCCGCAGCCTCTTCCTCGGCTGCATCGGCGAGGAGATCGGCACGCAATTCGGGGGCGACCTGCAAGCCGCCGATGTCGATATCGCCGGTCTTGCGCCACGACCCGTCGATATGGGCGACGAGGTTGGCGCCGATCCCGACATCGAGCGACCCGGCTGCGGTGCGCAGGTCGCTGGCGCTGTCGATCCCCGCAAAACCGTCGAAGTGGAGGTCATGGTCGGGCATGCGGACCGGGATGCGCTTGTCGATCACGTTGACCGCGCCGCCGATTGCTTGGCTGCCGTAGAGCAACACAGCGGGGCCGCGCAGCACCTCGATCCGCTCGATGGTGATCGGCTCGATGGTGGTGGCGTGGTCGACCGAGGTGTTCGAGACGTCCGAGGTGCCCACCCCGTCGACCAGCACACGCACGCGCTCGCCCTGCTGGCCGCGCAGCACCGGGCGCGAGGAGCCGGGGGCGAAGCTGGTGGCCGAGACGCCGGGAAGCTTGGCGAGAAGGTCGCCGATCTGGCCGGTCTGGGCGTCTCGCTGGACATCGGCAATGTCGAGGACGCTGGTGCCGGCGAGCAGATCGAGCTGCTCGAGGCCCGCCGCGCTGACGATGATCTCTCCGGTGGTATCGACCTGGCGGCTGTGGAGGTCGTCCTCGGGCACGGCCTCGGCGGTCGGGGGGGCGGCTGCGGTGTCGTCGGCCAGCGCCGGACTGGCGGCTGCGGCAAGGCTGAGCGTGGCGGCGAGCGCGAGGCGGGAGGGGGCAAGGGAGAGCTTGCGGGCGTTCATGGTGGGCAGGCGCCTTTTATGTGATAACGTATCACGCGCCTAGCGCCGCGCGCTCGTCCATTGCAAGCACAAAGTCGGGGGGCAGTGCCAAAGGATCGACGAAAGGCGCGCGCACCATAAGAAAATGGCCCGGTCGCTGGTGCGACCGGGCCATCCCCTGCTGTTCCTTGATCAGGCGATCAGAAGGTGATGCGCACACCGCCGGTGTAGCGGCTGCCAAAGCGTTCCCACTCGATCGTGTAGCTTTCGGTGAACGGCGTCGGGTTGCCGGTCGCCGTGAGCAGGTTGCCCGGCTCCGAGAAGCGGCGGCCCGGCTGGTTGGTGAGGTTCGACGCATCGAAGTACACTTCGAAGTTGCTGGTGATCGCGTAGCGCACCGAGAGGTCGAGTTCCTCGTCCGCCGCCCAGTAGGTGTCACCCGCATCGGTCAGGTCGTTGGCGATGCCATCGAGCCAGGCGCTGCGCTTCTGGTACTGGAGACGGGCCGAGAAGCCGTACTTCTCGTAGTAGCCGCCGATGTTGTAGACCACGTCCGAGGTGCCGGGCAGGCGCACGGTCCGCTCGGGCACGATGACGGTGCCGGTGCCGCTCAGGAAGGCCGGCTTGGTCGCTTCGCTGTCGTTGAGCGTCAGGTTGGCGGTGATGCCGAAGCCGCCCATGAACTCGGGCAGGCCGAGATCTTCGACCCACGGATCGAGCTGGAGCTGGGCTGCCATTTCGATGCCGATGATGCGACCTTCACCCGCGTTGGCAACGCCGCTGAAGATGTAGTCCGAACGGTCGACGCCGCCGAAGTTAAGCGCATCCGAACCGAAGGTGCGACGGTCGGTGTAGAGCACGTCGCGCACATTGCGGTAGTAGACGCCGATCGACATGAAGCCCTGCGGCGCGATGTACCATTCGAGGTAGCCGTCAAGGCCCCACGAACGCTCGGGCTTCACCGCCGGGTTGCCGCCCGAGATGGTGAGGTTGGCATCGTTGATCTGCACGTTGGGACGCAGCAAGTCATAGTCCGCGCGCGCCGCACCGGTGGTGAAGCCGATCCGCGCCTTGCCGTTGTCCGACACGTTGTAGTTCACGTGAAGGCTGGGGAAGTAGAGCGTGTTGGACGCCTCGGCGGTGAGCGCCGTGGTGGTGCCGGGGATGTTGGCGATCCCGCGGTTTTCCACCCGCTCGACGCGCACGCCGCCCAGGATGCTACCCCAGTCGTACTTGAGCGTGCCCATGACGAAGCCGGCGAGGATCGTCTCGCGGACGTTGTAGTTGTCGTCGGTCAGCGGGGTGAAGGCGAAGTTCGCCCGGGCCGCTTCGGACGCGGCGGTCATCGCCGCAGCGTCGTAATAGCGGAACACATAGCCGAGCGGGATTTCGCCCAAGAACGCCCCGTTGAGCGAGAAGGCGTTGTAATCGGTCGTGATGCCGGCGGTGGCGAACTGCGCAGGCGTGGTCAGCAGGATCTGGTTGTTGACCGATTCCTTGGTGCGCTGGTCGTACTGGAAGCCGACCTTGAAGGTCGCGTCCGCGCCCAGGAAGCCGGTTTCGTAGGCGAGGATCGCACGGCCAGTATAGGCGTCGGTGTCATCGACTAGGTCGCTCACGCGAAGCTCGCCGAGCGGCTTCACGAAGGCGTCGATCGCGCTCACCGGAGCGCCGGCCGCGAAGCGGGTCGGGCCCGACAGCTGGAGGGTGCGGAACAGCTGCACGCGGGCGAGCTGCGGATTGGAGAAGTCATAGGCCACGGTCGGGCGGTCGGTGCGGGTCGACGGGCTGTTCCAGCGCGCCTCGCCGGTGACCGAGCGGTCGTCGCGCGAGCGGGTGTAGTTGCCGAGCCACTCGAGGCGCAGGCCGCTGTCACCGAAGGTATGCTTGCCTTCGATCGTGTTGGTGAAGATCGACTGTTCGAAGGCGCGCAGGGTCGAACGCTGGTTGATGTCGATCCCGTAGACGGTGCCGATCAGCGGGGTGTTGCCGATGCAGATGTCGCCATAGCCGGTGGTGGTCGGCGCCGTGGTCGGGGTGATCGCGCAGGTCGCGTTGCTGGAGTTGAGATCGCCCTGACGGTCGTCGAGGTCGAAGATGTAGTTGTCGCGCGCTTCGTCGTCGGTGAAGATGGTGTAAACCGAACGCAGCGAGATCTGGTTGTCGTCATTCGGGCGCCAGTCGACGCGGCCCGAGACCGACCAGTTCTTGCGGGTCAGGCGGTAGAGCTTGTTTTCGGTTTCGCGCGCCCAGAAACGGGTTGCGGCACCCTGGCGGGCATCCTGCGTGACGCGCTCGTAGTCGGTCTCGAAGTTGTCGGTGATCATGTTGCGTTCGTAGTAGCTGCCCGAAAGCACCACGCCGATCTCGCCGAGGCCGCCGACTTCCCAGCGGTCCGAAACGACCAGGTTGCCTTCGTATTCGCGGCGGTCGCCGTACTCGAGGTAGCCGCCGCCGCCCTTGCCGAACACGCGCAGGCCGTCATAGTCGAAGGCCGAGCGGGTGATGATGTTGACGTTGCCGGAAACGGTCTCGCCCGGCATGTCGGGCGTGATCGCCTTCGACACGATGATCTGCGAGGCGATGGCCGAGGGGATCGAGTCGAAGCGCGCGTCGCGGCCTTCGGGGCTGACGATGTTGATCCCGTCGAAGCTCAGCGTGGTCCAGTAGTTGGGCGCGCCGCGCACGGAGATGTAGCGGGCCTGGCCCTGGTCGCGCTCGACCGCGAGGCCGGGCAGGCGGCCGGTGGCCTGAGCGATGTTCTGGTCGGGCAGACGGCCCACGCCGTCGGCCGAAAGCACGGAGACGAGGTTGTCCGAAAGGCGCTGGGTGCGCAGCGCGGCGGCTTCGGATTCGGCGATCGGGCGGGTGCCGTCGACGATGATTTCCTCACCCTCTTCGGTGGCCGGCTCTTCGGCGGTCTGTGCCTGCGCGAAGGCCGCCTGCGGGATCGCGGCGACGGCGGCGAGCATGAGAGCCTTGCGAGAGAGGCGCAGGCCCAGAGTGTCGGATTTCAGCATTTTAGCCCCCTTGTGGAATGGACGGTTGGGGCGCCCGCTATGGGGGGTCGATGACAGTTTGCTGACAGCAGCGGGCTCTTCCTTATGTCACTGAAATGCAACAATTAGAGGAGGGCCGGGACGTGTCGCCCAAGGCTCTGAATTGTCTTGATTTAGTGGTAATTGCGACAAGAATGCGGCAAATCTGCCGGTTAACGCAGGTAAACATTTCGGACCTTGTGTTGCGTTTATGCAGCACGTGCTTCGCGGCGCTAGATCGTCGACCAATCGATCGGCTGATTCCGGTCTAGAACGCGCGAATGATCGGCCAGCGGGTATTTGAGACCCGTGGCGCAATTGAACAGCAAGGCTTCCTCGTCAGGCTGCACGAGGCCCAGCGCCAGCGCCTTTTCATAGGCGGCCAGCGTCGCCCCGCCTTCAGGACACAGCAAAGTGCCGTCATCACGCGCGACCGCGTCCACCGCCTGTTCGATCGCCGTGTCGCTCACGGCAATCGCGAAGCCGCCGCTCTCGCGAACGGCATCGAGGATGAGGAAGTCGCCGACGGCCTGGGGAACGCGGATACCGCAGGCGAGGGTGGCGGGATCATCCCAGCGCACCGCGTGACGCTCGCCCGCCTCGAAGGCGCGCACAATCGGAGCGCAGCCTTCCGCCTGCACTGCGATCATGCGCGGGCGCTCAGGGCCGATGAGCCCGATCGCCTCGAGCTCGGCAAAGGCCTTCCACATGCCGATAAGCCCCGTGCCCCCGCCGGTGGGGTAGAAGATCGCGTCGGGCACCCGCCAGCCGAACTGTTCGACCAGTTCGAGGCCCATCGTCTTCTTGCCTTCGATCCTGTAGGGTTCCTTGAGGGTCGACAGATCGATCCACCCCTGCGTCTCCCGCCCCGCCGCAACCAGCTTGCCGCAGTCGTCGATCTGGCCGTTCACGCGGTAGACCCGCGCGCCATAGGCGGCGATTTCGCGGATGTTGATCTCAGGCGTTTCCTCGGGCGCGAAGATCACCGTCTCGATTCCCGCCGCCGCCGCATAGGCTGCTGCGGCCGCCCCGGCGTTGCCGTTGGTCGGCATGGCGATGCGGGTAATGCCGAATTCCTTGGCCATCGACAGCGCCAGCGCGAGCCCGCGCGCCTTGAACGAACCGGTCGGAAGCCGCCCTTCGTCCTTGACCCAGAGCCGGTCCACCCCGAGCCGCGTCGCGGTGTGCTGGAGCGGCAGAATCGGCGTGGCGACCTCCCCCAGTTCGATCCGGTTGCCATAATCGGCCAGCGGCAACAGTTCGCGCCATTTCCACAGCGTGGCGGGCCGGCTGGCGAGAATCTCGCGGGTTAGGACCTCGCGCACCGCCGCCAGATCATAGCGCACCAGCAGCGGCCGTCCGGCAGCCGAGAGCTGGTGGACTTGCCCCGCCGGATAATGCTCGCCGGTCAGCCCGCATTCCAGATGGGTGACGAAGTTGTGCGGTGAATAGGTCACGGGGGGCCTCTCGTTGAAAGCAAGCCCCGACACTACAGATCGATGCGCGGTTCGGCCAGCAGGCGGCGGCCGCCATTTGCCCCTTGGTGCATGGGCACACTGACCCTCGGCAGGCGTCGGTCTCATGACCAACCCTGCATTACCGCGAGGATCCCGATCTGTCGGAAAACTGGAGCGGGCGAAGGGATTCGAACCCTCGACCCCAACCTTGGCAAGGTTGTGCTCTACCCCTGAGCTACGCCCGCTCACTGGCGCTGACAGAAACCGCAAAAGCGAGCCGTTCCTGTCGGAGAGGCGGCGCGATTAGCAGCGCC
>JAIYEK010000279.1 GCA_027487015.1 Erythrobacteraceae bacterium
CCGGCGACAAGACGCCGCGCATCAATGTGAGGGTCAGCCAGTCGTTCTGAGGCGGGGCCGCTCAGCCCCCCTCCCGATTAGCCCTTGTGCTTTTCCAGCTCGTCGCCGGTCACGGTCACCACGTGGAGCAGGTTGGTCGCCCCCGGGGTTCCGAACGGAACGCCCGCCAGCACGATCAGCTTGGCCCCGGCGCTCGCGAGGCTGTGGCGCAGCGCCATGCGCTTGCCCTTGCCGATCATCTCTTCAAAACTGCCGATGTCCTTGGTCGCCACCGCATGCGCGCCCCACAGCAGCGCGACCTTGCGCGCGGTGCGGGTCGAGGGGGTGAGCACCAGCATCGGGGTCGCCGGCCGTTCGCGTGCCACCCGCCGCGCGGTCGAACCGCTGGTGGTGAACACGGTGATCGCGCTGATCGGCACGGTGTCGGCGATGGTCATGCAGGCATGGGCCAGCGCGTCCGAGGTGGTCGCATCGGGCGGCGTTTCGAGGAAGCGCACGCGCGCCTTGTAGCCCTCGTCGCGCTCCACCTGCACCGCGATCTTGTCCATCATCGCGACCGATTCTTCCGGCCACGCGCCCGCCGCGCTCTCGGCCGAGAGCATCACGGCATCCGCCCCGTCATAGACCGCATTGGCGACGTCGGAGACTTCCGCGCGGGTCGGCGTCGGCGCCTCGATCATGCTCTCGAGCATCTGGGTCGCCACGATCACCGGCTTGCCCGCGCGCCTAGCAGCATTGACGATCTGCTTCTGGAGCGGCGGCACCTCGTAAGGCTCCAGCTCGACGCCCAAATCGCCGCGCGCGACCATGATGCCGTCGGCCATTTCGATGATCGAATCCAGCCGGTCGACCGCCTTGGGCTTCTCGATCTTGGCGCAGATCGCGGTGCCGTGGGTGCCGATGAGCTTCCTTGCCTCGGCGATGTCCTCGGGCCGCTGCACGAAGCTCAATGCGATCCAGTCCGCCCCCTGCTCGGTGGCGAAAGCGAGGTCCCGGCGGTCCTTTTCGGTGAGCGCGGGGATCGGAATTTCGGCATCGGGGACGTTCACGCCCTTGCGGTCGGAGATCACCCCGCCGACCTCGGCGCTGCACAGGATGCGGTTTTCGTCCGCTTCGAGCACCTTCAGGCGGATCTTGCCGTCATTGATCAAAAGCCGCTGGCCGCGCTCCATGATCCCGAACAGTTCGGGATGCGGCAGGCACACGCGGTTGTGATCGCCCGGAGCCGGATCGCGGTCGAGCACGAAGTGGCCCGAGTGGCGGATCACCGCCTGCCCTTCCGCAAAGGTGCCGACGCGCAGCTTGGGTCCCTGAAGGTCGGCAAGGATCGCGATCGGCCGCGCAAACTGCTTTTCCAGCGCGCGGATCGCGGTGACCACTGGCTCATGGTCGGCGTGGGTGCCGTGGCTCATGTTGAGGCGGAAGGCGTCCGCCCCGGCCCGCACCAGCCGCTCCAGCATCTCGGGTGAGCGGCTTGCCGGGCCGATGGTGGCGAGAATCTTGACCTTGCGGCCGCGCGGGTCGATCCGTCGTGTCATTATAGCCTATCCCTCTTGGGCCAAGGCTATGGCACAGGCGCATTTCAACTCAAGGAAAAGCCGCGATGAATAGCAATGCCGATCCGCTCGACCGCCTCGATGATGCTCAGGCCGCCGCCGCCTTCCGCCGGCTGGTGCGCCATCTGCGGCACCGCCACGATGCGCAGAACATCGAGCTGATGGGGCTCGCGGGCTTCTGCCGCAACTGCCTTGCCGACTGGATCCGCGATGCGGGCTATTCGGGCGACAAGGAAGCGGCCCGCGAACTCATCCACGGCATGCCCAGCGGCGAATGGAAGGCGACCCGCCAGACCCCCGCCACCGAGGAACAGCTCGCCCGCATGGCGGCGAGCGTGGCGAAGAACGCACAGGAATAATTCGCGCGGGCGGTTCACCCCCGGCCAGAGGCTGGCTATCGCTCCGGCCAACCGATTCTCAAATCCGATGGAGCCCCCAATGGCCGAAACCGCCGATGACCGCCTGCGCCTTTTGATCGAGCGCATCGAACGCCTCGAGGAAGAAAAGAAGGGCATCGCCGACGATATCCGCGACGTCTACATGGAAGCCAAAGCGGTCGGGTATGATCCCAAGATCATGCGCCAGATCGTGCGCCTGCGGAAGATGAAGCCCGACGACCGCAGCGAGCAGGACATGCTGCTGGAGACCTACAAGGCCGCGCTCGGCATGGCGTAAAGCGTGCTGCGCGAGCGGCGGCCGGTCATTGAAACTTCACCCGGCTGTGTTATTCTACTAACACAGCCTTGAAGGAGAGACATCGATGGCATCCCCCTGGAAAGACTCGCGCGGCGTGATCGTCAGCACCACCCCGACCCTCGAGGGCCGTCCGATCCAGGACTACCTCGGGATCGTCACCGGCGAGGTGATCGTGGGGGCAAACCTGTTCCGCGATCTCTTCGCCAGCGTGCGCGACATCGTCGGCGGGCGCTCGGGCTCGTACGAACGCATTCTGGCGGACGCGCGCAATCAGGCGATCGAAGAACTCCAGGCCGAAGCCGCCGCGCGCGGGGCCAACGCGGTGGTCGGGATCGACCTCGACTACGAAGTGATCGGCGACACCGGCTCGATGCTGATGGTCTCGGCAAGCGGGACGGCGGTGCGGGTCTGATCCCCTCGCCCGTAGCCTAGATCAAATCACCGCAAGATAGATGGCATTGAAGGCCGCGTGGTGCGCCATCGCGGCGCGCAGTCCCAAGCGAGTGCGGGTGTATGCCAGCAGCAATCCGCCAATCGTCTGCGGCAGCACCACCAGAATGCCGAGCGGGTGGCTCAGGCTCTCGAAATTGCCGAAGTGAATCGCGCCGAACAGCAGGGTGCTGCCCCACACCAGCCAGTGGAAGTGGCGGATGAACCACGGCGGCACGGCAGTATCGTGGTTTCTGGACCGGGCCCATTGGTACAGCGCGAACACCATTCCGATGGTCGCCGCCTTGCGCACGTGCTGCGCAATCTCCTCGGGGAGATGCAGATTCACCAGCAATACGCCAAGCGCGGCCATGCCCCATGCGGCAAAGCGCAAGGCAGCATAACGCCCGCTCATCCAGCCGCGAAACAGCACTTCCTCGAGCACAGGGGCAAGGGCGAGGGCATTGATGAGGTCGATTGCCGGGGGCAAGTCTCTCTTGACTGGCGCGGGCAGCACGCCGCCCGAGCCAGCCGTGCCCAACAGTCCAAGGCCCGCCTCCGCAGTCAGGCCAATGGCAAGGTCGAGCGCGACCAGCACCAGCAGAACCAGCGCTGCTTCCCGTCCCCATGCCAACTTCTGCACGACAAACGTCGGCCGCACCGCAAAGTAAGCCACATCGGCCAGCCGCTCGCGCAGGGTCATGTCGGCGGCCACGAGCACTCTTGCGTCGCCCTCGCCCCCCGGAGTAAGGCCCGCCCCCAATCTTCCAACATTTCCGGTGAAGTCGTCCAATGGCAGGCCATTCCAAATTCAAGAACATCATGCACCGCAAGGGCGCGCAGGACAAGAAACGCGCGGCGATGTTCTCCAAGCTTTCCCGCGAGATCACCGTGGCGGCCAAGATGGGCATGCCCGATCCCGACATGAACCCGCGCCTGCGCCTCGCGGTCAACGCCGCGCGCGCGCAGTCGATGCCCAAGGACAACATCCAGCGCGCGATCGACAAGGCGGGCCAGGCGGGCGGCGAGGACTATGTCGAAATCCGCTACGAAGGCTACGGCCCGGGCGGCGTCGCGCTGATCGTCGAGGCGCTGACCGACAACCGCAACCGCACCGCGACCAATGTGCGCACCGCCTTCTCGAAGAATGGCGGCAACCTCGGCTCCGAAGGCTCCGTGAGCCACGGGTTCGAGCGGCGCGGGCTGATCGAATACTCCGCTGCTGCGGGCGACGAGGAAAAGGTCCTCGAAGCCGCGATCGAAGCGGGCGCGGATGATGTCGAAAGCTCCGAGGACGGCCACACCATCTGGACTGCCGCCGACGCGCTGCACGGTGTGGCGGGCGATCTCGAAAAGGTGCTCGGCCCGGCGGACAATGTGAAGCTGGCGTGGAAGCCGGTGCTCTCGGTCGACGTCAACGAAGAGACCGCCGCAACGCTGATGAAGCTGATCGACACGCTCGACGATGATGACGACGTCCAGACCGTGTGGGGCAATTACGAGATCTCCGACGCGGTGATGGAGAAGCTGGGGTAATCCACCCGAAATCCGTTCGCTCTGAGCTTATCGAAGGGCCGCATTTCTTCAGCCTCAGTTGAACGAAGAAGGACGGTCCTTCGACAAGCTCAGGACGAACGGGGTTTTCACTGTGACTTTGATCCTCGGCCTCGATCCCTCGCTCTCCTCGACGGGCTGGGGCGTGATCCGGGCCGAGGGGGCGCGGATCAGCCATGTCGCCAACGGGCAGATCAAGACCGACGCCGCAGCGCCCATGGCCGAGCGGCTGGCGGCGCTTCAGGCGGGGCTCGCCGAGGTGATCGCCGCCCACCGTCCGACCCGTGCGGCGGCGGAGGAGATCTTCGTCAACAAGAACCCGCAGTCCACCCTCAAGCTCGCTCAGGCGCGCGGCTGCGTGCTGGCGGCCTGCGGGGCGGCAGGGCTCAGCGTCAACGAACACGCCGCGCGGCTGGTGAAGAAGGCGGTGACCGGAACCGGCGGGGCGGAGAAGGTGCAGGTCGCCGCGATGGTCAAGGTGCTGCTCCCCGGCGTCCAGATCGCCGGGAGCGACGCTGCCGACGCGCTGGCGGTGGCGATTGCCGACGCGCATCTGGCAAAACATTTTTAAGTCCGTTCGGGCTGAGCTTGTCGAAGCCCCGCACTTTCTTCTAGCGACCGTCTTAAGTGAAAAACGGCCCTTCGACAGGCTCAGGGCGAACGGAGATCAGGCGTGATCCACCTCTA
>JAIYEK010000192.1 GCA_027487015.1 Erythrobacteraceae bacterium
AAGTCCTGTTTCGTTGTGCTACCGGCCACCGGTTTTTCCGGGGTCTTTCTCCGCTTCCCAGGCACCATTGCCGGGGCTGGCGGGGCAAGAGGCAGACTTCTCCGCGCGGCCCCATGCCTGCGCGAAGGTTCCTTCAACCGATAAAGATTGCGAGAACGGCCGCGCGCCTAGGCGAAGACGCCCCGGAAAGCAAGGAAATTGGGGGGTGTGCGCCCTAAGCGCCGCGATGGCGCATGGCGACGTCGCACCGCTCGTAGCGCGCGCCGTAGTCCGCCAAAATCCCCGCGTCGTGGACGAAGCCGAGCTTTGCGTAGAGGTGGATTGCCGCTTCGCAGATGTGGTTGGTGAGGAGGTAGAGCTTTGTCGCCCCCATCGTCTGCGCGCGGGCGATGACCGCTTCGAGCAGGAACTCCCCGGCCTTGAGCCCGCGGGCAGTTTCGCGCACGCCCATCTTGGTCAATTCGAAGGCGCCGGGGCCGGTCTTCTGCAGGGCGCAGGTGCCGACGATCCCGAGGCCGGGCGCTTCGACGAACAGGATGCAGCCGCCCGGATCGACGATGCGGCTGCGCGGGTTCTCCAGCACCTCGCGGTCGGTCGCTTCGAGCCGGAACATCGCCTCGATCCATTCGACATTGATGTCGTGGAAATGGTGGGCGAGGGCGTCGTCATATTCGCGGAGCTTGAGCGGTCTCGGGGCGGCCCGCAGCCCGCGCTCGCCGATCGAGGCCTCGCTCAAGGCGCGCTCCATCTCCGCCAGCGCGGCGAGAAAATCGCCATCGAGCCGGTCGAGGATCTGCTGGGCCGCCATGCCCACCCGGGGCCAGACCTCGCGCATCAGGACGGCGGCCGCCTCGCGGCCCTTGGGCGACAGGGTGACCACCCGGCTGCGCTGGTCGGGGGACTGCACCTCCTCGATCATCCCGAGATCGCGCAACTGGCCGAGCGTGCGGGTGACACCCGGCTGACTGGTGCCGCAGGCCTCGGCCAGCTGGCCGACGCTCAGCGGCGCGCCGCGCATTGCTGCCAGCACCGCCATATGCCCCGGCTGAAGCGCGAGCCCGGCACTGGCGGTGACCAGCCCGGCACCCGCCTGCATCCGCTCACCCAGACGCTTCAGTCGGGTGCCCAGAAAGGCCGGACCCATTTGCGCGACGACGTCTGCCATATCTAACCCCATAACACGATATATAACGCGTTATAGATAGCGCATCGATACGCTGCAAGCGCTGTGCGCAGATCAGGCGCGGCGCGCTTCCACTGCTGCGATTGCTGCCGCAATGGCTTCGCCCCGGCCGAGCGTTGTGGTGTCGAGCAATACCGCGCCGGGGGCGGCCATCAGCGGCGCGTCAGCGCGGCTTGTGTCGCGTTCGTCGCGGGCGGCGATGTCGGCTTCGATAATGGCGAGATCGACCATGATACCGCGCCCGGTCATCTCCAGCCAGCGGCGGCGCGCGCGTTCGGCGACGCTCGCGGTGACGAACAGCTTTACCCCGGCTTCGGGCGCGATCACCGTGCCGATATCGCGCCCGTCGAGCACCGCGCCTCCGGGCTGCAGGGCAACGGCGCGCTGGCGTTCATAGAGGGCGCGGCGGACGCCTGGGTGGACCGACACGCGGCTCGCATAGCCGCCGACCTCTTCCGAGCGCAGCGCTTCGTCATCGAGCAGCGCCTCGGGAAAGTCGCAGGCCGCCAGCGCCGCGTCCAGATCGTCGGGGTTGCCGCCCGCCAATTGCACCTGCCGCCCGACCGCACGGTAGAGCAGCCCGGTGTCGAGATGCGGCAAGCCGAAATGCGCGGCGAGCGCCTTGGCGATGGTGCCCTTGCCGCTCGCGGTGGGGCCGTCGACTGCGATGATCATGGCGGCGGTGCGTGGCAAAGCGCGGCGCGCTTGGCAAGCGGGACAGGCGCCCGGTTTACCGCTCCTTCACGCCGCGCGGGGTAGTGGGATGGCGCGAGGGGCCGCGGGAGGCACGAGGCATGCGCTGGTTCATGGGACTGCTGATCGCAACTGGGGCTCTCGCCGGAGCATGGCCGGCGGCGCAGCTCTTGTGGGAAATGGAAACCGGCGCGGCGCAGATCGACATCGTCCATGACGACGGCGTGCGCCAGCAAACCGAAATGGGCCCGCGCTCCTATTGGCCGAACTGGGCTCCGCTCCCCAAAGGCGTGCGCCACACGGTGCAGTCGAGCTATGCCGCCGCGCCGGGACACACGGCGACCGGCTTTGCCCGGCTTTCCGGGGTTGCGAGCGCGGCGCGCCTTCAGGCCGACTATGCCGCGCAGCTTGCCCGCGAAGGCTGGACGGTCGAGGCGCGGCACCAGCGCGTATCGCTCCCCGAGCTCCCGCCGCGCCCGGCGCTGCTGTGCCACGTCATCGCCACCAAGGACGGACGCGGGCTCCTGTTCAGCGCCAGCGATGAGGCTCCGGAGATGAGCCGACTGTTCTGGCTTGAGGGCAAGCACACTGTGCCGATCGGCTCCGCGCCGGGCCTTTGCCGCTAGGCCGGGTCCGAGCGCGCCCGCCACGCTCGCACGAGCCCAAGGATGGCGATCGAGGCCCAGAAGAACTCGAGTACCAGGCTCGCCCAGTTGGTGTGGTAGATGAGGCTGACCGTCAGCAGCGCGGCGCCCAGCAGGTTGGTACCGTGGAGCAGGAATGGATTGGTCGCCTTGGCGAGCGTCAGATAGGCATAGGCGCCGATGATGCAGGCGGTGCCCAGGAGGCCGACGAGGCTCGGCCAGTCGAGCGAGGTGTTCACGCTTCCGCCGCCTCGGCCAGCAGCCCCATAAATGTCGGGAAGCTGGTGTTGATCGGCGAAATGTCGTCGACCTCGACCCCGCCCTCGCTGACAAGCCCCGCCACCGCCATGCTCATGGCAATGCGATGATCGAGCAGCGATTGCACGCGCGCATTGCCGGTGCCCCGCAGAGCCTCGCCGCCGGTGCCATGAATGGTGAGGCCGTCTTCATGCTCCTCGACGCGCGCGCCTGCCGCAGTCAGCGCGGCGGCCATCGCGGCGAGGCGGTCGCTTTCCTTGACCCGCAGTTCCTCGAGGCCGGTGGTGCGGGTCGTGCCCTGCGCCAGCGCGGCGGCGACGAACAGCACGGGGAATTCGTCGATCATCGCGGGAGCGATGGCCGGGTCGACATCGACGCCGGTCAGGTGCGCGTGAAGCACCCGCAGGTCGGCCACCGGCTCGCCGCCGACTTCGCGGGGGTTAACCTCCTCGATATCGGCGCCCATCTGGCGCAGCACGTGGAGCAGGCCTGCACGGGTCGGATTGAGGCCGACATTCATGATCGTCAGGTCGCTCCCCGGGACCAGCGTGGCGGCGACCATAAAGAAGGCGGCGGAGGAGGGATCGCCGGGGACGGTCACGTCCATCGGGTGCAATTCGGCCTCGCCGTGGATCGCGATGACGGTCTCGCCGTTCTCCACGCCCACTTCGAGCTTGGCACCGAAGCCGGTCAGCATCCTTTCGGTATGGTCGCGGGTGGGGACGGGCTCGATCACGTGGGTGATGCCCGGCGTATTGAGGCCTGCGAGCAGCACCGCGCTTTTGACCTGCGCGCTCGCCACCGGGAGGCGGTAGGTGATCGGCACGGTGGGGTTCGCGCCGCGCAGCATCAGGGGGAGGGTGCCGCCCGCACTCGCCTCGAAGCTGGCGCCCATCTGTGAGAGCGGGTCGATTACCCGCTTCATCGGGCGGCCTGAAAGGCTCGCGTCGCCCGTGAAGGTCGCGGTGATCGCATGGCTCGCGACAAGGCCCATCAAGAGCCGCGTCGAGGTGCCAGAATTGCCCATGTCGAGCGCCTGTTTCGGCTCGAGCAGGCTGCCGACGCCGACGCCGTCGACCACCCACGCGCCGTCCTCCTCGCGCGCGATCTGCGCCCCGAAAGCACGCATGGCGGCGGCGGTCGCCAGCACGTCCTCGCCTTCGAGCAGTCCGGTAATGCGGCTGCGGCCGACCGCGAGGCCTGCGAACATCAGCGAACGGTGGCTGATCGACTTGTCGCCCGGCACGCGGATGCTGCCGGTGAGCGGGCCAAGCGGGCTGAAGCGGTAGCTGGTCATAAGGCGGCGGTCTTTGACAGCGCCCCGCGCTTCTGGCAAGGCGCGCCGCGCGTCGCCGCAGGGCTCTTGATAAAGAGCTTGCCGCGCCCACCTTTTGCGATCAAGCCGCCTGCGATTTGCAGCCGATATGTCCGCCCTGTGCCAGGGGCGGCCCGAATTGAGGAATGACAATGGCCAAGCCCGAATGGGGTACCAAGCGTACCTGCCCGAAGTGCGGGACACGTTTCTACGATCTCGGCAAGGAA
>JAIYEK010000071.1 GCA_027487015.1 Erythrobacteraceae bacterium
ATAGGCGCGCTTCCGCTCTTCCTTAGACCGCTTGGAAGAGTTGCTCCCCGATAGCTCAGCGGTAGAGTAGGTGACTGTTAATCACTTGGCCGTAGGTTCGAATCCTACTCGGGGAGCCATTTTCCTTCCAGAACAACGCTGAAGCCAGGGCCTCACGGCCGAACCGGCTGACGCTTCCCTACGCTCTTCCCAACACACGCGCGCGCGCGCCTGAGCCAGCGCGGTTGCTCGCTCTAGTCGTCGAACGGAAAGGGCGGAAGCGGGCGCAGATCGTCTTCGCGCGGGCCAAGGCGCGCAAGGCGGCGGCTGAGCCGGGCGTAGAGCGATTTGGTCACAAGATTGCGCACCGTCATCGGATGCAGCGGCGTGCTGAAGGTCAGTCCAGCCTTGCCCTCCCCCGACCAGACAACATAGGCGCCGAGCGGATCGAGGCCGGTGATCTTGATCTCGTGCAGCAGATGGCGCTCGGGCTCACGGCCAGAGAGCGTGCGGATCATGCACCCTTCTTCCGAGATATCGGTGACCTTGACCGCGCTCGGGACGCCGGCCGAATCCGTGAGGTCGGCATCGAGTTCGATGCTGCGCCGCATGGCCCAGCGACGATCGGGCTGCGCGCGGTCGTCGGGCCCGTGCATGATGCTAGTCTTCAGACAATGTGGAGCTGCGCGGCTGCGCCCGGCGGTCGGGCTGCGCGCGCCGATCGCCGCGGCGGCGGTCTTCGCCAGCAAAGGGCAACTGCGCCTTGCGGCGATCCTCTTTCCGGCGGTCTCCCTCGCCTTCCATATCCCGACCTCGCGACTGCTTTGTCGCTTGGCTGTCGCGTTTCAAATCGCTCGTCACTTAAATATGATAATATTTACAGATGCTGCCCACAGCTGAGCGTCCGTTCGGCGCGCGATTGCCAACGGCGCAGCGCCCGCTACACCGATGCGCCGTGACCGTCGCACTCACCACCGCGCTGATGTTCCTTATCGGCTATGCCAGCCAGCGCGCGGGCGTGTGCATGGTGCGGGCAGTGCGTGAGGTGATCGAAAGGCGGCGGGTGCACCGGCTCGCCGGCTTCGCGCTTGCCGCATCGGCTGCGATGGTGGTGATGGGGCTGGCCGAGTGGCTGGGCGCCAATCCCTTCATGACAATCCTCGGCACCGCGCCCGACTGGCTTGCGCTTGCAGGCGGCGTGCTGTTCGGGCTCGGCTCGATCCTCGCGGGCAACTGCGCGATGGGGCTGCTGGCGGGGCTCACCCAGGGCGAGCTGTGGCGCGCAGGCTCGATTGCCGCGATGTTCATCGCCGCGCTGCTGCTCGGTCCCGGGATGTCGAGCGCGGCACTGATGCTCCCCGCCCGCGCGCCTGTGTCCTCGCCGCTGACCGGCCATGAGGTGCTGGCGCTGACACTCGGGGGCACTGTGGGCGCCGCAGCAGCGACCTACCTCTACCGGCGCTTGGGGTGGCATCGCCCGAAAGGCGGCTGGTCTCCGCTGATCGCAATGGGGGTGGTAGGCACCGCTTCGGGCCTGCTTTTCGCGCTCGACCGGCAATGGGTCTACACCAGCCGCATCGCCGAGATCGCCTATGGTCGCAGCTGGGCGCTGGGCGCTGCGTTCGGGCTCGCCGCGCTGATCGCGGGGATGACGGCCGCTACGGTCATCGGCGGCACGTTCAAGCTGCGCGCCGGCACCGCGCGCCAATGGTTGAGCGCGCTTCCCGGAGGCCTCTTGATGGGCATTGGCGCGACACTGGTGCCGGGCGGCAATGATGCAATGCTGTTCACCGGAGTGCCGTTGCTACTCCCCAACCTGCTGGCGGGCTATGCCAGCTTTGCCGCGACCCTTGCGCTGGCCTTGCTGATCCGGCGGCAGGCGGTGCCGATGGGGGCCTAGACCCCGACCAGCAACCGCACGCCGACCACCAGCACCAAGAGCGCGGTCAGCCAGCGGATCCACTTCGGCGGCAGGAGGCGCGCGGCGAACAGGCTCCCGAACTGCCCGCCAATCACCACTCCGATCAGCAGCGGCAGCGAAGCTCCCAGCGCCGCGCCGAGCAGGTCGGGCCCGTTCTTCACCATCTGCCCGGCAAGACCGAACAGCGAATTGACGAGGATGAACAGGCTCGCGGTCGCGGCGATCCCCCGCGCCTCGTGCCAGCGCGAAAGGTGGAGGAGCGGCGCAAGGAAAACACCTCCGCCAATTCCCACCAACCCCGCGAAATAGCCGAGCGGCGCGGCGGCCAGCGGCATGAAGCGCGCTGCCCGCGTGGGGGCGCCCTCAGCCCCTTCACGCACCGGGATCAGCATCGTCAGCGCGGTCAGCACGAGGCTTGCGCCCAGCAGGGTGAGGAAGGTCGCTTCCTTGATCGGGGTGAGCCCGCCGAGGAAACTCGCCGGCGCGCCCAGAGCGACGATGACCAGCGCCTTCTTCCACGGCGTGAGGCCTGCGCGGGCAAAGCGGATGCTCCCGCCGGTCACCACCACGATATTGCAGGCAAGGCTGACCAGCGGCAGCAGCCGGTAGTCGAGACCCGACAGCGCCAAAAGCGCCGAATAGGTCGACCCGCCGCCAAAGCCGACGCTGGCATAGAGCAGCGCCGTCACCGCAAAGGCGAGCGCCAGCAGCACCGGAACCGCGCCGATCACCGCTCAGGCCCCCGCGCCTTCAGCCTCACACCATCGCGCGCGACGGCAGCGCGCCATGGCAGTGCTTGTACTTCTGCCCGCTGCCGCACGGACACAGCGCATTGCGGCTGAGGCCGAGGTTGGCATAGGGGTCGGTCCCCGCCGCCGCGCCGCCCGGGCCGAACTCCGCCCCCGGCGCAACCGCCAGCGAGCCAAACAGCTGCGGGCGCGATTCGGAACCGTCGCCATCGGCAGAATCGTCGAGCCCCGTGAGCGGATCGATGTGCCCGGTGAGGAACGAAGGCAGGTCCGGCAGCGCCTGCGGGGCCGGCTCCTCGAAGCGCAGCTCAGCGCGGAACAGGATCTTGGTCACTTCCTCGCGCAGGGTGTCGAGCATTGTCTCGAACAGCACGAAGGCTTCCTGCTTGTATTCGTTGATCGGCTGCTTCTGCGCCATGCCGCGCATCCAGATCACCTGACGCAGCGCGTCGAGGGTGGAAAGGTGCTCCTTCCAGTGGTGGTCGAGCTGGCGGAGCAGCACGTCCTTTTCGACCATCCGCCAGATCCCGGCGTCCTGCGCTCCCATCTTGGCGTCCATCATCTGATCGGTCAGCTCGCGCAGCTTTTCCTCGAGCAGCTGCGGCTCGACCTCTTCCTCGGCGAGCCAATCGTCGAACGGCGGCTGGAAGCCGAAGATTTCCTCGGCGCGCTCCTTGAGGCTCTCGACATCCCACTGTTCGGGGTAGGA
>JAIYEK010000154.1 GCA_027487015.1 Erythrobacteraceae bacterium
GATCGATACGAGCATGTGCGGCCCCCAGCGCCAGATCTGGAGGTGGGGCGATAGCGGTCTTTGGTTCATGGTGATCCCGTCTGGTCCCTCAAATTCGGCCCTCCCACTTAGCGCCGCTGACGCGCGAGGCAAGCGGCGAGCGGTGGACATGGCTTGCAAAGTTTCGGATAGGCGATTGCATGGGACACATTCTCGTTACCGGATCAAGCCGCGGAATTGGCAGGGCGGCGCTCGAAGCGCTGGCTGCGCGCGGGGCAAAGGTTATCGGACACGCCTCGCGGCCCGTCGCCGCAGCGGGCGGCGCGCCGGTGATTGCGGCGGACTTCGGCGATCCCCTCAGCGTGCAGTCCTTGTGGGACCAGGCGATGGACATTGCGGGCGGTGAGATCGACGCGGTGGTAAACAACGCGGGCCGCTTCGAGGCGAACCGGCTCGATCGCTCGGACATCGAATGGCTCGATGCCTGGGAGGACACCATGCGCGTGAACCTCTCCAGCGCTGCGCAATTGTCGCGGTTCGCGGTGTTGCACTGGCAGGAGCGCCGGCACGCCGGACGGCTGGTGCACGTCGCGAGCCGCGCGGCCTATCGCGGCGATTCCCCTGCGCATTGGCATTACGCGGCGGCCAAGAGCGGGATGATCGGCATGCACAAGACCATCGCGCGCGCCTATGCCAAGGACGGCATCCTGAGCTTTGCCGTCACCCCCGGCTTCACCGACACCAGCATGGCGGGCGATTACCTCGCGAGCCGCGGCGGACCGGGCCTCTTGGCCGACATTCCGCTCGGCCGGGTGGCGACACCCGAGGAAATCGCGGCCATCATCACCTTCTGCGCGCTCGACGCGCCCCCCAGCATGACCGGCGCGGTCATTGATGCCAATGGAGCGAGCTTTGTCCGTTAAATCCCTCGCGGTTCTGGCCGCCCTCGCCCTGTCCGGCTGCAACATCGCCGCTGCCGCCTCGCAAGCGTCGGCCAAGGTCGAGGACGCGCATCATTCGGACGACATGGTGCGCTTCGGCAAGGTCTGTGAAGATTTCGACGATTGGGACAAGCCGACCGCGCCGTTCCAGATCCACGGCGACACTTGGTATGTCGGCACCTGCGGGATCACCGCGATCCTGATCCGCGGCAAGGACGGCGCGGTTCTGATCGACACGGGGACCGACAAGGGCGCGCAGGCCATCGCTGCGAATATCGCCAGCCTCGGGGTCAAGCCGGGCGGGATCAAGGCGATCCTCGGCAGCCACGAGCATTACGACCATGTCGGCGGGCTCGCGCGCTTGCAGGCGTTGACCGGCGCGCCGGTGCTGGTGGGGGCAGACGCGCTCGACGTGATCCGCACCGGGCGGGACGATCCGCGCGATCCGCAAGCCGGGATGCACGCGCCGATGGCCCCCGTCACCGGGACCTTGCGCGGCGTGGCGGATGGCGAGGTGGTGGACATCGCCGGCATCAAGCTCACCGCGCTCGCCACCGCCGGGCACACCATCGGCGCGACGAGCTGGCAGTGGCAGAGCTGCGATGCGGCGGGGTGCCTCACCCTCGTCTATGCCGACAGCCTCTCGCCCGTCAGCGCCGATGCCTACCGCTTCACCGACCACCCCGACTATATCGCAATGTTCCGCAAGGGGATCGCGCGGCTGCGCCCGGTGGCCTGCGACATGCTGCTCACCCCCCACCCCTCGGCCAGCGACATGCTCACCCGCGCGCGGACCGGGACGATGGTCGGCGGGCCGACCTGCGCGGACTATGCCGACAGCAAGACCAAAGCGCTCGACGAACGCCTCGCCAAGGAAGCGGCTGCGAAGTGAGCTCCACCTGGAAACTCGCCGCCCACGCGCCGAAGCCGGTGGTGCAGGCGGCGCTGCTGGCGCATGACCTGATCGACGACTGGGACTACGAACTCGTCATTGCCGGGCGCGAGGAGGCCGAGGACCGGCCCGACGACTGGGTGCTCGAAGGCTGGTATCCGAGGAAGCCCGGCAAGGCCGAGAAAGCCGCGCTCGCCGGATTGTTCGAGGGCAAGGCGCCCCCGATCACCGTCGAGGAACTGCCGCCCGAGGACTGGGTGACTCTCAGCCAGCACAACGCCCCACCGATCCGCGCCGGGCTGTTCCACGTTCACACCCCCGATTACCCCGCCGATCCCGACCTCGTCGACTTCATTATCCCCGCCTCCCAAGCCTTTGGCACTGGTCAGCACAAGACCACCGCCGGGTGCCTCGAGATGCTGGCCCACATGAAGGCCAGCGGGATCACGGCGCGCAATGTCGCCGATATCGGCACGGGCACCGGGCTCCTCGGCTTCGCAGCGCTGGCGCTGTGGCCGCGCGCCTTGTGCACCCTCACCGACATCGACCCGGTCTGCACCGGCGTGGTTGAGGAGAACGCGCGGCTCAATGCCGTCCCCATGGGCGCAGGCGCAGGCGAGGCGGTGATGATTGTCGCCGACGGGATGGACGATCCGCTGTTGCAGGTGCGCGGGCCCTATGACCTGCTGATCGCCAATATTCTGGCGGGGCCCTTGGTCAGCCTCGCGCCCGACTTCGCCAAGGCGGTGCCGCCGGGGGGCCACCTGCTGCTGGCAGGCTTGCTCGCGGGCGAGCAGGAAGCCGCGGTCAAGCGCGCCATGACCCGCTTCGGCTTCCGCCTGGCCGCCCGCCTCCAGCGCGGCGACTGGGCGATCCTGTGGCTGCGACGCCGCCGAAAATGGGCTCTTTCGGTAGCGACCTGATCATCGCGATAGGCCTTTGCCGGGGAACAATGGCATGTCATAAGACATCGCTGATAAAGGCCTTCCGCTCATGATCACCCCCGCCACCCAGTCCACGCTCGACTACGCGCTCTCGCGCGTCGCGGACCATTTTATGTTCGGGATCTATTTCGATCTCAGCCGCTATCTGATCGCGGCCGGCGTACTGACGGCCTTGCTGCTGGTCTTCCGCGGCTTTGCCGAAACGCGGCGGATCCAGCAGGGTCGCCGGGCATCGCGCGCCGATTACACGCGCGAGCTCTTGTCCTCGATGCGGACCGTGATGGTCTATGCTGTCGTCACGCTCGCGATCCTTGTCGGACGCGAGACCGGAGTGATCTTGGTGAAGCTCCAGCAGGCGACGCTATGGACGATCGTCTGGCAATTCGTGCTGATCGTGCTTGCGCATGACGCATGGTTCTACTGGGCGCACCGGGCGATGCACAGCAAGCGATTGTTCCGCGCGACCCACCTCCACCACCACAAGTCGCGCACGCCGACGCCGTGGACCGCCTACAGCTTCACCATGACCGAGGCGGTGATCGAGGTCGCTTTCGTACCGATCTTCCTGTTTACCACCAGCCAGCTCGGCATCGCCTATGCGGGCTTCGCGATCCTGTTCTTCATCTGGCACCAGATGATCCGCAACGTGATGGCACACGCGGGCAGCGAGCTGTTCCCGGCCGGGTGGGTCGACAACCCGTGGACCGACTGGATCGCGACCACGACGCACCACGACCTGCACCATTCCTCGGGCCACAATTACGGCTTCTACTTTACCTGGTGGGACCGCTGGATGGGCACCGAGCACCCGCGCTACCGCGAGGCGTTTCGCGAGGTGACCTCGCGGGGGCGCGCGGCGCAGCCCGGAGCGGTCGCCGAGCCTGCGGAATAGGCCTTACCTCGCGCGCTCAACCGTATAGTCGATCGGCTTGAAGCTCCCCCCGTTCGAGGCATAGGCCGAGCACGCCGTCAGCCCGATCACGAGGTCCATCTCGGCCCGGAACCGCGTCAGATCGCCCGCACGGGTCCCGGGAGGGAGCACCTCGATCCGGCCATCCGCGCGAACCGCGACATTCATGAAGACGTTGAAGGCGCAAGGGATCATGTCGGGCGTGACGCCATGGGGCGCCAGCGCCTCGGCGAGATTGCCGAAGCACCCGCGATGGACCGGCTTGTCGGGATAGAAGTGGCGGAAGGTGCCTTCCGAACACGGCGTCAGCAGAAAATCGTGCTGCGGCGCGGTGTCCTCGAGGATCGTCAGCATCACCCGCGAGCGGTTCGACCACAGCCGCGAGCCGGTGGTGAGGCGCAGCGTTTCCTCGTAATCGAAGGTCCGCCCGTTGGAGATAATCTCGCCGGGATCGCCATCTGCCACGGCGATGAGATCGCTGACCTGCCCGCCCTCGGGATCGATCACCGTCAGCACATCGCCCTTCGCCATCCGAAAGGCGATGCCCGAGCGCGGGGGGATGCGCTCCATCATTTCGCCGAGCCCGGACGGAAGAACGGGCAGGCCCAATCTGCTTCCACCTCGCGCCCGCTATATTGCCGCGCCTCGCTCACCTCGCCGTGGCGGGCGAGCATCGGATTGGGTTCGCCATCGAAAGCCTCGTCGCGGGCGAGGATGACTTCGCGCATCCGCTCGTAACGGTCCTCGGCGCGCAGCTTTTCGAACTGGTTGTGGAGGTTGAAGACGATCGCCGGGAACGGCAGCCTCCGCGCGCGGCGCGAGGCATGGGGGTGGAGGCCGACCGCGAAATAGGCGCGCCCGCCGAAGCTCAGCGCGAAATGCGGGTCATCGGGATCGGTGCTGAAGCCGGGATCGGGGGCAAATCCGCATTCGCTGTCCGCCGCGCTGATGCCTGCCACACGCGCCCACAGCGCATTCTCGAAGCCCCGCTCGTCGAGGTCGCGCGGACCGTGGTAGACCACGGTGAGGCTGCGGAAATCGGCCTCGTCGGTGGTGGGCATCTGGCTCCACCGGGCGAGCGCGCGCTGGATGCGGGCATCGTCGGCCGAGCTGGTGATGTCCCCCGCGGCCTCGATCCGGAGGCCGCTCTGGGCGAGTGCCGCCTTGGCGCCGACGCAGGGAAAATCGGTGCGGGCGATGAGGCCGCGCAGGCTCTCCTCGAGCTCGTCGGGAAGATGCGCCTCGCCGCATCCACGCGCGGCGCAAGAATGGGCGTGGGGGCCGGGGCGATAGGTGGTGTCGCTGGTTTGCATAGCGCCAACGCCCTACGCGAGGGCGCGAAGGGCGGCCCTAACCTGCATCGCTACCCGGGTTTGGCATTACGGCTAGGCGGGGTCATCGGTCCGGTCGCAGCCTCGGCCCGCCGTTCACAGCATTGCGCGGCGGGCCTCCAGCCAGAGCCGTTCGGCGCGCGGGGGATCGAGCGCCAGCGCCATGCCCAGCGCCTCGCGTGCCGCATCGGTCTGCCCCGCCCGCGCCAGCAGATCGGCGCGCGCGGCATGCCACGGACGGGCGAGCGCAAGCCGCTCGGCGGGAAGCGCTTCGAGAGCCGCGAGCCCGGCCTCGGCACCTTGGGTCTGCGCCAGCGCCAGCGCGCGGCTCAATGCCACCATCGGCGAGGGACGCAAAACAAGCAGCACATCATAGAGCCGCAGCACCGCATCCCAATCGACCGCCCCGTCAAAGGCGCGCCGTGCGTGGGTGAGCTGGATCGCGGCCATCACCTGACAGGGGCCCGAGCGCCCCGCCCGCGCCGCCTGCTCCATCAGCGCCCGCGCCTGTTCGATCCGCGCGAAATCCCACCGCGCAACATCCTGCTGCGAGAGCGGCACCATCGCGCCCGCCGCATCGAGCCGCGCCGCAGCCCGCGAGCGTGCCAGCAGCACCAGCGCGGCAAGGCCCGAGGCCTCGGGCTCCTCGGGCAGGAGCTCGGCGACCAGCAGCGCCAGCCGCTCAACCTCGGCGCCGAGATCCTCGCCCACATCCGCCGACAACTCGCCGCCCGCGTCCGCATAGGCGGCGGTGAAGGCGAGTTCGAGCGCCAGCAGCACCGCGCCAAGCCGCTCGGCCCAGGCGCGGCGCGGCGGGAGTTCGAAGGCGATCCCAGCCTCGCGCACCTTGATCTTGGCGCGGGTGATGCGCTGGAACATCGTCTGTTCGCTGACCACGAAAAGCTGCGCGATCCGCCCGACCGGCAGCCCGCAGATCACCTTCAGCGCCAGGCCTGCGCGCACCTCGGCCCCCAGCGCCGGGTGGCAGCAGATGAACAGCAGCCTGAGCCGCTCGTCGGGGATGGGGTCGGGAAGCTGGAGGATGTCGGCCATCTCGGTCACCTGAGCGAGCGCCTCGGTGCCGCGCGCCTCGGCGGCTGCCTTGCGGATGCCATCGAGCGCGCGGCGTTTGGCGGCGACGAACAGCCACGCGGACACATCGCGCGGCGCTTCGGGGAGCGCGAGCGCGCGTTCGGCGGCGCTGTCGAACGCCTCCTCGGCCGCGTCGAGATCGCGCAATTGCGCGGCAAGCGCGGCCACCACCCGGGGCCGCGCCGCCATGATCGCTTCTGCGAGCGCGGGACTCAGCCCTCGGAGCCCATCTGCCACACCGGGCGCACTTCGACCCCGCCCTTGGGCACCGGGATGCGCTTGGCCCATTCGATCGCCTCGTCGAGGCCGGGCACGTCGATGATGTAGAAC
>JAIYEK010000083.1 GCA_027487015.1 Erythrobacteraceae bacterium
CGTTCTCGGCTTCCTCGACGGCAAACCCCAGGGTCTCGAGAATATGTCTCGAAACCTTGCGGATGACGCGGGAATCATCGACGATGAGGCAAGTTTTCATGGGCGATCCTGCGGTTGGTGCCGCGAGACTAAAGGTGATTTGGTAAGGATTGGATTAAGCTGCCGCCTCGATTTCATGACGAGCCGCCTCGGGTCCGGCGAGAAGCGCGGGAAGATCGATGAGCAGCGCGGGGCCGGCCATGGTCTCGATCATGCCGACCGCGACGCGTGACCATTCTGCGCCGAAGCCGCCGGGAACCTGTCCGGCCTCGCCCGCAGCAGTGGTGATGTCCTCAATCCCGTCGACCAGCAGCGCGTAGGAATGGCCCCCCTCGGAGACCACCGCGGCGCGGTGATCGGTCGGCCAGTCGCCTGCCACGCCGATCGCGCGGCGGCAGTCGATCACGGTCAGCGCCTGGCTGCGCAAGGCGGTAATCCCGGCGATCCACGCGGGCGCGCGGGGGACGGGGGTGATCGCGGTGGTCTCGATCACCGAACGCACATCGAGCGCCGAGAGCGCACAGCGCCGCCCGGCGATCTGGAGGATGACGAGGAGCTTTTCGGTCATGCGGCCTCTCCCATGGCAGGCGCGCGCGCCGCGGCGGCGAGCGCGGCGAGCAGGCCCTCGCGGTCGTAGCGGTAGATGGTCTCGCTTCCCGCAGGCGCCTCGGGCTGGTCGCGCAGGCGGATGACGCGCGCAGGCAGCGGCCGGCCGAGCGTTTCGGCGACTTCGAAGACATCCTCGAACAGGATGCCGATTGCGCTCGGGCCCGCCTCGGCAGGGGTGACGATGTCGTAGCCCGCGGCGGTCACCAGCGGGGCGAGGATCGCGCGCGCCCATTCGCCATCGGGCAGGGTGCAGCGCGGACGCTCGGCAAGTTGCGGTGCCTCGCCGTGGCGCGCGAAGAGTTCGTGCGCGTCGATCAGGGTGGCAGGCGAGCCGCCGATCAGCGTCATCGCCTCGGCCAGCGGGTCTTCGGGGACGGGGGCGAGGGCGTCGGTCAGCTCGACCGCATCCTCGACCTCGCGCACCGCATAGAGCAGTTCGCACGCGCCGTCCGAGAGGCGCAGCAGGCGCACGCGGGTCTGGGCGAGCGGGCCCTCGGGCAGGCCGATGAGGGGGAGGATCAGCCCGTCGATGACGACGCGCGGGCGCGCCGCGGACCGGTCGATCGCGGCGACCGGCGCGGTCTCGATGCGCTGGACCAGCTCCAGGCGCACCGCGCAGCGCCGTCCGGTGAAATCGGTGAACAGCATCGCGCGGCTCGCGCTGTCGGCGGCGGCTTCGGCCGCATCGGCCTGCGGGCCGAGCACGCGGGTGCGGGTGTCGGAGACCAGCGCGTGCTGCGCGGCGATATTGGCAACGTCGAGCAGCAGCACCGGGGTCCCGTCGTCGAGCAGCGTCGATCCGGCATAGAGCCCCGACTTCATCACCGCAGGCGCCAGCGGCTTGACCACCAGATCGCCGTGGTTGTGGATGCCCTCGACCGCGAGCGCGAACAGATCGCCGCTGGCAAGGCGCAGCATCACCAGCGTCGGCTCGCTCGCCGCCGCCTCGCTGCCATCGAGCCCCAACACTTCGCCCAGCATCAGGCAGGGGACGCGGGTGCCGCGGAAGGTGACCAGCGCGGTCTCGCCCAGCCGGGTGAGATCGAGCGCGCGGGCCGATCCTTGCACGATTTCCTCGACATAGCTCTGCGGGATCGCGAAGCGGTGCCCGGCGACCTCGACCGTCAGCCCGGCGATGATGCTGAGCGTGAGCGGGATCTGGAGCGTGAAGGTGGTGCCTTCGCCCGGAATGCTGCCGACCTTGATCGTGCCGCCGACCTTCTCGAGGTTCTGGCGCACCACATCGAGGCCCACGCCCCGGCCCGAGACATTGCTGACGGTCTCGGCGGTGGAGAAGCCGGGTTCGAAGATCAGGTTGAGGATCTTGTCGCGGCTCATGCTCGCGCGTTCGGCGGCGGTGACGAGGCCAGTGGCGACCGCCTTGGCGGCGATGCGCTCCTCGTCCAGCCCGCGCCCGTCATCGGCGAGCACGATCGAGATGGTGTTGCCCGATTGCCGCGCAGCGATGGCGAGCAACCCGATCTCGCGTTTGCCTTGGGCAAGGCGGGCCGAGGGCTTCTCGATCCCGTGGTCGATCGCGTTGCGGATGATGTGGGTGAGCGGATCGCGGATCGTCTCGATCATCTCGCGGTCCAATTCCACGTCCCCGCCGTCGAGATCGACCATCACCTGCTTGCCGAGCTCGGCGCTGAGATCGCGGACCAGCCGGGGCAGCGCACCGAACAGCGTCTCGATCCGCTGCATCCGCATCCGGGTGATCGCGTCGCGCACATCGGAGAGGATGGTGGTGAGGCGTTCAAACGGCCCGTCGATGGTCGGCTGGTTGCCCGCCTGACGCAGCCGGTGGGCGAGATCATTGCGCGCGAGCACCATGTCGGAGACGCCGCTCATCACCCGGTCGAGCAGTTCCACCGGCAAGCGGATGGTGCGCTGCGCATCGGCGCGGCGTGCGAAGGTGGTTGCCTCTTCATTGGCGGGTAGTTGCACGTTTTGGAGGCCTATTGCCGGGTCAGATGTCGCTTCGCCGAGTGTTCCACGTGAAACATCGAGGCCCGCGATCAGCGCTTCGTCACCGCCTTCGGGGAAGGTCTCGCCCGCTTCGATCGCATCGACCATTTCCGCGATCCGGTCGATGATCGCGAGCACCCCGGTGACCAGCGCTTCATCGGCCTCGCGCCGTCCGGCGCGGCAATCGGCCAGCGCGTCCTCGGCGGCGTGGCTGAGGCTGGCAAGGCGGGGGAAGTCGAAGAAGCCGCAATTGCCCTTTACCGTGTGGACGAAGCGGAAGATCGCATCGAGCCGTGCGCGATCGGCCGGCTCGGCTTCCCAAGCGACGAGTTCGCCGCCGGTGGCCTCCAGCATCTCGCGGGTCTCGGCGATGAATTCCGCCAGCAGGTCGTCCATGCGTATGCGCGCCCTCTTTCGCGTGTGCGGCGAGGGCTATGCGGCAAGGTTGGTTAACAATGGCCTAGCGCGCGGCTGGATGGCGGGCGGCAAGGCGCGCGTGGCGCATGAAAACGAAGCGCACCAGCACCAGCGCCGAGAGCGCGCCGAACAGGTTTGCGGCGAGTTCCGCGGTGTAGATCGCTGCCGATCCCATGCTCGGTTGGAGCACCAGTGCGACCGGGAGCATCACCAGAAACACCCGCGCCACCGACTGTCCGAGCGCGAAGCTCGCCCGGTCGACCGCGTTCATGATCCCGTTGCCGACGATCAGCAGCCCGAAGCCGGCATAGCCCCAGGCGGCGATCTTGAGGTAGAGATCGAACTCGGCGACTACGGCGGGGTCATCGGTGAACACCCGCCCGAGGCTCGCCCCTGCGGCCATCATCGTCCCCGCGACCAGCAGCCCCCAGACGATGCAGAAGCCGAAGGCATAGCCCACCGCCTCGCGCGCACGGTCGAAGCGGCCTGCGCCCCAGTTCTGCCCGACAATCGCCCCGATCGCGCCCGACAGGCCGAGCAGCGGCACCAGCACGAGGCTCTGCAACCGCCCCGCCGCGCCGAACCCCGCGACCGCCGCTTCGCCCTCGAGCGCGACCAGCGCGGTCAGCACAGCAAGGCCCAGCGGGTTGATCGCGTTGGAGAAAGCCGCGGGCAGGCCGACCTTGAGGATCGCACGCGCCGGATCGAGGAGGTCGCAATCGCGCAGCAGCGCGAGGTTCAAAGGGAGCGGCGTGCCTTTCAGCAGCCACAGCGCGGTTGCCACGCCCATCGCCCAGCCGATCCCGGTCGCATAGGCAGAGCCCGCGATCCCGTAACCCTCGAAGCCCAAGGCGCCGGTGATGAGGACAGGGTTGAGCACCCAGTTGGCAGCGGCATAGACGATCGAAACCGTGCTGGTGCGCCGCGCCTCGCCCTGTCCGCGCAGCACGCCGTTGAAGCCCATGATCGCAAGGCTCAGCGGGAAGCTCATCGCGTAGGGGGCCATATAGGCGCGGATCAGCGGCATGAGGTGCGCGGGCGCGTTCATCGCGGCGAAGATCGGATCGATAAGCAGCCACAGGGCAAGGCCCATGGCAAGCCCGCAGGCGCAGGCGAACACGATCCCGAAATTGGCGCGGCGCGCGGCTTTCTCGAAATCCCCTTCGCCCAGCGCCCGGGCGACGACCGAATTGATCCCGACCATGACGCCTACGCCCAGCGAGGTGCAGGCGACCGAGACCGGGAAGATGAAGCTGATCGCCGCGAGCGGCGCGCTGCCCAACTGCCCGACGAAATAGGCATCGATGATCCCGACCGACATGATCGCTGCCACGCCGATGACGGCCGGGAGCGTCTGCGACACAAGGTGTCCGGGGATGCTGCCGGTGACCAGTTTTGCCGTGGTGGAAGGTGGAGGCGACGTCATGCTTGCAACGGGCGTAGCGGCGCGGGCCGACGCTTGCAAAGCATTCCCTCGCCATGCGATAGCAGGGCAAACCAAGGACGGAAGAGGAACCGCGTCATGGCAACCCAGCTCAAGCCCACGATCGAATGCAGCAAGGAAGAATGGCAAGCGCGGCTCGACCTCGCAGCGTGCTACCGCATCTTCGATCACCTCGGCTGGTCGGAATCGATCTACAACCACATCTCGCTGAAAGTGCCGGGCGAAGAGGACACCTTCCTCATCAACCCCTTCGGCCTGCTGTATTCGGAAGTGACCGCGTCGAACCTCGTCAAGATCGATGTCGAGGGCAATAATGTCGGCGGCTCGCCCTACATGGTGAACAAGGCGGGCTTCACCCAGCACGCCTATTTCCACAAGCACCTGGGCGGGCGCGCGGATGCGATCTGCCACGTCCACACCACCGCGACGATGGCCGTCGCGAGCCACAAGGACGGCTTGCTGCCGACCAATTTTTACGCCTGCAACTTCCAGGGCCAGATCGGCTATCACGACTTCGAGGGCGTGACGGTGCGTGCCGAGGAAGGCGAGCGGCTGGTGCAGAACCTCGGCAATCACACCATCCTGATGCTGCGCAATCACGGCCCGGTGGTCATGGACCGCACGATCCAGGGCATGTTCGTGAAGATGTGGGCGCTCCAACGCGCCTGCGAGATCCAGGTGGCGACCCTCAGCATGGGTGATCCCGTGCTCGTGCCGCAGTCGGTGGTCGACGTGCACCAGCGTGATCTGTCCGTGATGAGCGGGCAGGGCGGCGCGGGGATGTTCGATTTCGAGGCGTGGAAGCGCCGGATCGACAAGATCGACGATAGCTGGCGCAGTTAAGCCTTTAGGCCGCCGCCATGTCGCGGATGACCGTCAACGAACGGCCGGTGCAGTTCGACCTCGATCCGAGGATGCCGCTCCTCTACGCGCTGCGCGAGGCGATGAACCTCACCGGCACCAAGGCGTGCGGCGGCGGGCCGGAGTGCTCGGGCGCGTGCATGGTGCTGGTTGACGGGGTGGCGCTGCGCTCCTGCGCGATCACGCTGGCCGAGGCCGAGGGGCGGCTGATCACGACCATCGAGGGGTTGTCGCGCGACCGTTCGCACCCCGTGCAGCAGGCGATGGTGGCGCAGCAGGCGATCCAGTGCGGCTATTGCACGCCGGGGATGGTGATCTCGCTCGCGGCGCTGCTCCAGAAGAATTCTGCGCCGCTGCAGGCCGATATCGAGGCGGCGGTGCTCAACCTGTGCCGCTGCGGGGTCTATCCGCGGATCGTCAAGGTGATCGAGCAAGCCGCGCGGGTAGCGGCGCGGCAGGAGCGGGTCAGCGCCGCGCCCGCGCCCGGCATCAGCCCCGAGGATGCGGCCAAGGCGGTTCCTGCGCTGCGGGTGCCGGAGGCGGAGTAAGATGGCGAAAATGAAGGCGACAATCTGGCACAACCCGGCCTGTGGCACTTCGCGGAAGACGCTTGCGATCCTCGAGAGTCTGAGCGGCGTTGAGCTGACGGTGGTCGAATACCTGAAGACGCCGCCCACGGCCGAGAAGCTTGCGCAGCTCTACCGCGATGCGGGGATCATGCCCCAGCAAGGCCTGCGCCTGCGCGGCACGGATGCTGTGGAGCGGGGCCTGTCCGAGGCCGGAGATGCGGCGGTGCTGGCGGCGATGGTCGCCGACCCGATCCTGATCGAGCGGCCTCTGGTGGAGACGGACAAGGGCGTGCGCTTGTGTCGCCCTCAGGACAAGGTGCTCGAGATTCTCTAGCTCCGGTCGGCGGTCAGGTCCCGGTCGGACTGCAGCCGCAGCCACCCATGCACCAGCACGATGGCGCACAGCGCAACGATCAGCCCGAAGCCCAGCCAATCCGAATGGCCATAGAGCCACACGCCCAGCGCCGGTGCATAGATGTAGCTCGCCCCCGCCAATGACGCGACGATGCCCGAGGCCTGCCCCTGCTCGGCGCGGGTGACGGCGAGCGAGGTACCGGCGGTGGTCCCCGGGCGGAACAGGCCGAAGCCCAGCGAGGCGATGGCATAACCCAGCGCGATCAGGTGGAGATCGCCCGCCACGGCAAGGATCATCGTGCCCGCCGCAGCGGCGGCGATGCCCCACAGTGTCGCTGCGCGCGGGCCCAAGTCGAAGCGCGGGATCAGGCCCCACTGCGCGAGCAGGGTCGCGATCGCGCCGCTCATCAGGACGAGGCCGATGGGGCCCGCGCCCGCATCAGGCGTCTCGCGCAGGCCCAGTCGGTCGAGCACGAGGAAGCCTGCGATCCCCTGCACCATCGCCTGCGCGTGGCCGCCGACCAGCCCGGCGAAGACCCAAGGGCGAAGGCGCGGGTCGCGCCAGGTGAGGCGCGGCGGATCGGTGTCGGCGGCAGCGGCGGCGTCTTCCGCCTCGCTGGTCTCGCCCGGATCGGCCGGCGCGCCCGAGGCGCTGGCATAGGGCGCCGCCTGCCCCCGTGCGGCAAAGCGCGGCTCGTCATCGGGCAGGCGCAGGCGCAAGAGGACCAGCGCGATAACGCCAATGGCGGCGAAGGCGAGGAATGGTCCCGTCAACCCGAGGCCGAGAAACGGCACCACCATCAGCGGAGCGAGCGCCGGGCCGATCACCGTGCCAAGCCCGAAACTCGAAGCGATCAGCGAGAGCGCCTGCGTGCGGGTCGCGCGCGGGGTGCGCGAGGCGACATAGGCCTGCACCGCAGGCGGCGCGGCGCTGCCGAAGCCGCCGTAGAGGCTCCTCGCGGCGGCGAACAGCACCAGCGTCCAGAACGCGGTGAGCCAGCCCGACAGGCCCGCCCACAAGGCCGCGCCGCACAGCACGAAGCTGGTGATGAAGCCCGCAAGCCCCAGCGCCATCATCGCCTTGCGCCCACGCTTGTCCGAACGCCGCGCCCAGAATGGGGCGCACACCACCCACAAGAGCGCCGACCAGCTGTAGGCGAGGCTGATCCACACGTCCGCCACCTTCAGCGCGGTCCCGATTGAGGGCATCACCGATTGCATCGCGGTGTTGCCGGCGGCCGTCACCAGCATCACCATGAACAGCAAAGCCATGCGCGACGGCGGGATCGCGGCAGCCTCGTCCGCGGGGGCAGAGGCGGGCGGGGCCGTGCGGATCAGGTCGGGATCGGTCTCGGCCATCGCGGGCGGTTACTCGAATTCGGTGGCCAGCGCCTCGGGCGATGCGACAGCCAGCTGGCGGTGGATCGCGGCAGTCACGACCAGAATGATCACCGTGAAGAGTGCATTCACGAGGCCGCCGACCACATCCGTGCCGATGGTCGCGACCGGCTCGCCGAACGCCGACAGCACCAGGCCGAGAGTCCCCGTCACCAGCGCCGCGATGATCCCGATGGTGAAGATCAGCAGGAACAGGAACAGGAGGATCCGGAAGCTGTTGCCCTTGGTCAATTGCCACGAGCGCCGGATCGCGGAAATCGGGTTGCGCTCCCCCTCAATGGCGATCACCGGCGCGATCAGCGCGAACTTGATGAGCAGGTAGATGAGGACCACGAGGCCCGCCAGCACCGCGAGCACAGCTGCGGCCGGCGGCGCTAGCGCCGTGATCAGGCCGATCGGAAAGCCGATCGCCACCGCCGCGCCGATCGCGGTGAGCACCTGCGCGCCGAGATAGGTCGGGATGCTGCGCAGCCCGGTCGCCAGCGCCTCGCGCACGGTCGGATGGCCGCGGTCGGTGAGGAGCGCGAACAGGCTCATCGAACCCACGAACTGCACGATGCTGAGCCCGACCAGCAGCGGCCAGTTTGCCGCGTAGATCGCGGTGATCTGGCTGAGCAGCGCCCGCATGGCGACGGCCGGATCGGCGCCCGATGGGCCGGACGGCTGGGGCGGATTGGCGAGCTCGGGCACCAGCAGCGCCGATGCGAAAGAGGGCAGGAAGAAGAACAGCCCCGCGATCGCGCTGATCGTGTCGCGGTTGCTGCCGATGAGGGCTGTCGTCTGGGTCCAGGCTTTGCCCATGTCGAGCTTGCGGTTGGTCATTGGTGCGGTTCCGATCCCGTGGAGTGCGCCGGACGCTGCACGCGAGGGGCGTCCCCGCGCGCAATCGCCTCTTGATCTCGCCGCTCAATGCCCCCACCGCTGCGCCATGGCAAGCATTGCTCCAGCCGGTGGCGGCGCATTTCCGATCGAGTGGCGGCGCGAGGTCGCCGCGGTTCCCTATGCGCAGGCGCTCGCCGAAATGGAGGCGAGGAACGCCGCGGTCCATGCCGGCGCGGCGGCCGAGCTGGTCTGGCTGCTCGAACACCCGCCGGTCTACACCGCGGGCACCAGCGCGGACCCGGCCGAACTGGTCGACCCGCGCTTCGAGGTGGTCGAGGCCGGGCGCGGCGGGCGCTACACCTATCACGGCCCTGGCCAGCGGATCGGCTATCTGGTGCTGAACCTCGCGGAGCGCGGCAAGGACGTGCGCTGCTTCGTCCACGCGATCGAGGGCTGGGTGATTGCGACGTTAGCGCGCTTCGGTGTCGAGAGCTGGCGGGCGGAAGGCCGCGTCGGCATCTGGAC
>JAIYEK010000240.1 GCA_027487015.1 Erythrobacteraceae bacterium
AAGCGCTGCGCGTTCTGGATCGCCTTATTGTAATCGCGCGCGGTGTAATAGCTGAAGGCGCTCATCAGCTGCGCGCGGCGGGCCCAGGGCGAATAGGGGTGCTGGCGCTCCACCTCGTCGAACAGCGCCGCGGCCTGCAGGGTGTTGCCCTTGTCGAGCCGCTTCTGCGCCTCGGAATAGAGCGATTCGACATCGCGCGCGACATAGGCGACGTCCTTCTCCCCCCCGCCCCCGGCACAGGCGCTGAGGCTGCCAAAGGCGAAGGCGGCGAGCGCGGCGACGGCCACGCGTGAGGTGAGCTTGGATTGCATGGCCGCGAGCTATAGCGAGGGGTGCGCTGAACGCCAAGTGAAGGGTGACGTCCTGTGCCCCGATGCGCGCGCATTTTCCTGCCCGGCCGGTTAGCGGCCCGATCGCGCCCGTGAGGCTAGAAGGCGAGGTCAGCCGTCGGGTCACACTGGGTGCGCAGAAATTCCATCGCGAAAGCGGCGCGGGTGGCGCGATCTTCGGCAGGATAGGTGATCCGCATTTTGAGGCTATCGGTCCACAAGAGCGTGATCGTGCTCCCCGCCCGCGTCACGCTGACGATAGATCTCCAATCAATGCTGCTGTCGTAGCTGTCTTTTTGCCGCGTCCAGCCAAAGCCATTATAATATTCGTAGTCCCGACCGATCACCATTTTACTTTGGCATTCATCATCGCCGATGATGCCAACCACACTCATCGTGCTTCGCTCGTTGCGGATATTCTCATCGAAGAACGTGGAGGGCAAGGCCGGGTTGGACGTGGTGACGCGGAGAAATTCCTGCGCGGTGGCCTTCGTCTGCTCTTTCTGCGCGAGGAGCGGTGCCGGTAGGCAAGCCACCATCAGCGCCGCGAACACAGTCCTGCCGAACAACCCCATACGCGCCTCCCCCAGCCCCATATGGCCCAGCATTGGCCACTTTCCCGAAGCTTTGCAAGGCAGCGGTCCTGTCCGGGATCTCCGTCCAGCCATAGCAAGCGACCACCGGGCTCGCGCCGTCGCCGAACCACGCACGGCGCGCGCATTTTCCTACTCGGGCCGTTTGTGATCCTGTGTGCCCCCCAAAGCACCAGAGGCCACTCCCATGCCCCGCACCTACCCCCCGGACCTCCCCGCCTTCACCCCTGTCCCCCGCCAGCGCAAGCGCCGCCGCGGGTGGAGCGCCGCGCGACAGCGCGAATTCATCACCCACCTCGCCGACACCGGCTCCGTGCGCGCCGCCTGCCGCCGCATGGGCGTGGGCGAGCACCAGGTCTATGTCCTGCGCAACCACCCCGAGGGCGCGAGCTTTGCCGCCGCCTGGGAAGCCGCGCTCGACATGGGCATCCAGCGGATCGAGGACACCGCGATGGACCGCGCGCTCAACGGCACCGAGCAGCCGATCTACTACCACGGCGAGAAGGTCGGTGACCGCACGATCTACAATGACCGCCTGCTGATGTTCCTCCTCAGCAATCGCGCGCCGGCGCGCTTTGCGCATGGCAATGCCCGCACCATCGGCAGCGTCAGCCCGCGCGAGCTCGCTCGGCTCAAGAAGCAGTGGATCGCCGAGCACGAGGCCGCCAAGCCCAACGTCTCCGCCGCCGAGGTGCGCGCGAGCATCGACCGCAAGATCATGGACATCCGCCGCCGCCTCGAGCGCGAGCGCCCCAAACGCCGCGCCGTCCTCAGCCAAGAAACCCTCACCGCCTTCGCCCACTTCGCCGCGCTACGCGACCGCGACCTCGCCGCGATCGACGCCGACGAGTACACGCGCAAGATGGTGGGCGGCACAATCGAAACCGCGACAGACTTCTACGACCCGCCCGAGACCCCCGCGCTCCCCGCACCGCCGCGCGAGGCCGAGGAGCCACCCCAACACCCGCCCGAGGGCTGGTCCTATGGGAAGCCCAAGCCTGCGCCGCCGCCGAAGACGACGTGGACGCTGAAGGATGAGAGCTTTGATCCTTGATACGGCATTGCCGTATTTTAAATCTTGCCATCACTACGGCCTTGCCGTATAGAGGCCTCAAGTGAAGAAGGCTCCGATCCATACAGTCGTCGAAACCCCGGCCTTCACAGGGCGGGCTGCCAAGCTCGGTCTTACGCTTGCCGAACTGGCGGCGATCTATGACCAGTATGCCAGCACACCGGACTACGGCCAGATCGTCAGGAACACCGGCGGTCTGCGCAAAGGCCGCATCGCGAAGGCCGCAACCGGCAAGAGCGGCGGCTACCGGGTTTTCAGCTTTTTCGCCGACCACGCGAACCCGGTGTTTCTGCTCTGGATCATCGACAAGTCCGACGAGGACACGCTGACCGATGCACAGGAGCTGGCGTTCAAGACACTGACAATGCAGTTGAAAAAGGAATTAAGGACATGAAGGACGAAGATTTCGCAGGCATCGCAGCGGGCCTTGCCGATGCCATCGCTTTCGTGCGCGGCGATACCACCCGAGGCCGCATCGTCGCAGGTCCCGACGTCAAGGCGATCCGCGCCAAGACCAAGCTCAGCCAGGCCAAGTTCGCCGAGAAGCTGCGCGTGCCGGTGGGCACCGTGCGCGACTGGGAACAACACCGCCGCTCACCCGACGCGCCTGCCCGGACGCTGCTGGGGATGGTGGATGCTGATCCGAAAGCCGCGCTAGCGTTGATCGAGCGGATGCAGGGCTGACAATCCCCCCCTCCTGGGGAGGGGACCATCCGCAGTATGGCGGAGAGGCGCGTGCGTGTGATCCTTGAGTCGGTAAAGCGCAAGCTGAAAGCCGATGACAAAGCGCCGCCCCTAAGTTTCTGATGCTGCAAATTTGATAGCATTCATCATTGCTTCAAGGCGGGTTCGATGTTTGGCAAGGATAGGCTTGTCAGGAGTTATCTCCTGAATACCGTCAGAAATAAGCTTACATGCTCTTTCCACCGAAAGGGGGGCATCGCTTTCGTCGAAGCAACTTCTGGACCCACGCACGGCACATAAGTATTCATAAACGCAACCCACACTTAGATGCCAACCGTCCTTAAATAGAACGGATTCAGCATGCTCTGTAATGACTTGCTCCCAAAGCCGATAAAACTCATTCTGCGACCAGAGTCGACTCGGAGATTCAAAACTGGCTGGTTCAATTATCGATCTCTTCTCTTCTCTTTTCTTCTTGGCCAATGCAATTAAATCGTCAATATTTGGACCGATCACCTGTCTGCGAATTAACATAGAGTAAGTCTCTAGATCGCCTGATAGTGCTTCACCTACTTCAAGTTGCCACCTTATGAAGCGTGGACCACCCGTAATGGGACCACTCAGGTAGTCATACTTCGCATTCCCCAACACCGATCTAAGCATCGACTCGATTGCTCGAACCTGCTCCTCGTAGCTTGGCCCAGTCAATTCTGACATAAAGCAAGCATCCTTTGGCCAAGATTTTGGATTTCGGAACCGAAAATCTCATTCAGCGAAAGCGATATTCCGACTACCGCAAGCGACGCAGTAAGAAAAAAAATAAATCGAAGTGATCGGCTGTACGAAAGACCCTTTGCGAGACCAGAACGCCCAGCACGAAATGTCGCAAATGCAGCAGGCTCACGCCCCATTAGACAAGCGTGATCATCAAATAAGTGGCCCTCTGATATTTTGAGGGAAGCCTCTGCGTGTTTAATCAAAAATGCCGTTCTAATATCTAACTGCCAAAAAAGGTAAGCTAGGGCCAAGAGAAATATCGAAAGCGCCAAAGCAGCAAGAGGGTATTTGTCTTCACCTCCAAGGCTTGCTGCGATTAACCCGATCAAAGCGCCAGAAATAGCGAGAAAAAAATTAAAAACAGTCATGCGTTGTTTTGCATGCAGTTCAAAATACTTAAAGGCGTATTCGAGTGAATCTTTGTGCTGATCCAAATCCTTACCTCCGCAACAGCACTGGAATGATTGCCAATCTCGGATGGAATTTCAATGAAAAATTGGTTTATGAGAAGTCAGCCGCGGCAAAGCCGCAGCCTTGAGGTGGCCTTTGGCCAGCTTCGCTTCCGAAGGGCTCGGTCGGGCTGAGGCCCGCCGGCCCCCGGCCGGAGTTACAGCCTCTCGCTTCTAGCTTGTCGGTTGCAGCGCAATCGCCTGCGCTAGGCGCGGGCCTTCACCGCTTACGCGCCTTCCGAGCAGCATACTTCGCATCGCGCACAGCCTTCAGTTCAGCTTCAGTTGGCGCAGGGCGTGCGGCGGCTTCGGCTGCTGCTTCGGCGGCGGCTTGCGCTTCGGCCTTGGCCTGGTCGAGCTCGGCCTTGCGGGCGGCGCGTTTTTCGGCTGCGGCGGCGTCGCGGGCCTCTTGTGCGGCCTTGCGGCGGGCGACTTCCGCTTCGTCCATCTGCGGCTTCGCGGCGAGTTTCTTCAGTGCCTTTTCGCGCGCTTTTTGCGCCAGCGCGGTGCGCTCCTGGAACGTCGGTTCTTTGTAGGCAGCCATGATGTGTGTCGGTCTCTGTCAATGGTCCGGCGCGGGGCCGGAGGGCGTGTGGGGGTGCGGTTGGGTCGCTGCGGGAGCTGAGCGAGGAGGCGCTTACTCTTCACCCATCCGCAGCGCCGCGATGAACGCCTCCTGCGGGATCGACACATTGCCATACTCGCGCATCCGCGCCTTGCCCTTCTTCTGCTTGTCGAGCAGCTTCTTCTTGCGGGAGATATCGCCGCCATAGCACTTGGCGGTCACGTCCTTGCGCAGGGCAGCGATGGTCTCGCGGGCGATGACCTTGCCGCCGATCGCGGCCTGGATCGGAATCTTGAAAAGATGGCGCGGAATCAAGTCCTTAAGCCGCTCACACATGCCGCGGCCACGCTCCTCGGCATTGGCGCGGTGGACGATGAGGGAGAGGGCGTCGACGGCCTCGTTGTTGACGAGGATGTTCATCTTCACAAGGTCGCCCTCGCGGGTGCCGATCTGTTCGTAGTCGAAGGAGGCATAGCCGCGGCTGATCGACTTCAGGCGATCGTAAAAGTCAAACACCACCTCGTTGAGCGGCAGCTCGTAGGTCACCTGCGCGCGGCCGCCGACATAGGTGAGCTCGGTCTGGATGCCGCGGCGGTCCTGGCACAGCTTGAGGATCGCGCCGAGGTACTCGTCGGGGGTGTAGATCACCGCCTTGATCCAGGGCTCCTCGATCACCTCGATGCGGTTCTCGTCCGGCCAGTCGGCGGGGTTGTGGATGTCGATGACCTTGGCGTCCTCGTAGCGCGAATGGCCGAGGTGGATGCGGTACACAACGCTGGGCGCGGTGGTGATGAGGTCGAGGTCGTATTCGCGGCTGAGGCGTTCCTGGATGATCTCGAGGTGCAAGAGGCCGAGGAAGCCGCAGCGGAAGCCGAAGCCGAGCGCCGCGCTCGATTCCATCTCGAAGGAGAAGGAGGCATCGTTGAGGCGCAGCTTGGCGATGCTCTCGCGCAGCTTCTCGAAGTCGGCGGCGTCGACCGGGAAGAGGCCGCAGAAGACCACCGGCTGGACTTCCTTGTAGCCCGGCAGCGCCTCGGTCGCCCCGCCCTTCACGGTGGTGATGGTGTCACCGACGCGGGCCTGTTCGACCTCCTTGATCTGCGCGGTGATGAAGCCGATCTCTCCTGGGCCGAGCTCGGCCAAGTCGGTGCGCTTGGGGGTGAAGCAGCCGACGCGGTCGACGAGGTGCTGGGTGCCGCCCTGCATGAAGCGGATGTTGAGGCCCTTGGTGAGCTTGCCGTCGATCACGCGCACGAGGATGACGACGCCGAGATAGGGGTCGTACCAGGAGTCGACGAGGCTGGCGGTGAGCGGGGCGTCGATCTGGCCCTTGGGCGGCGGGATGCGGGCGACGACGGCCTCAAGCACTTCCTCGATCCCGATGCCCGACTTTGCGCTGGTGAGCACCGCGTCGGACGCGTCGAGCCCGATGATCTCTTCGATCTCGGCCTTGACCTTGTCGGGCTCGGCAGCGGGAAGGTCAATCTTGTTGATGACGGGGACGATCTCGTGGTCGTGCTCGATCGACTGGTAGACGTTGGCGAGGGTCTGCGCTTCGACGCCTTGCGCCGCGTCCACGACAAGCAACGCGCCCTCGCAGGCGGCGAGGCTGCGCGAGACCTCGTAGGCGAAGTCGACGTGGCCGGGCGTGTCCATCAGGTTGAGCTGATAGGTCTCGCCGTTCTTGGCGGTATAGTTGAGGCGCACGGTCTGCGCCTTGATGGTGATGCCGCGCTCCTTCTCGATGTCCATGTTATCAAGGACCTGCTCGGACATCTCGCGCGCGGTGAGGCCCCCGGTGAACTGGATCAGCCGGTCAGCGAGGGTCGACTTGCCGTGGTCAATATGGGCAATGATGGAGAAGTTGCGGATATGGGAGAGGTCGGTCATCGCCGCGCGATGTAGCGCCCGGTCACCGCGTTGTCATTCGCCAAAAACGCAACTGGCATCAAGGGGTCAAGCCGGCTCGCTGCGGGGGCCGCGCGAATAGCCGAACTTGGGCACCGCGCCTGCGCGGCCCAGATCTTGCGCCAGCCCCACGAACTTGCCCGGCGCGAGCGGCGCGAGCGGCGTTCCAGCGGCGGCGAGCGCGTAGGGCGAGACACGGTTGCGGGTACACAGCCCGCCCGAGCCGTCCTCGATCAGCGACTGTTCGAACTCCAGACCCTGCACGTCGCCATTGGAGCGCGTCACCGTCGCCACCGCCAGCTGGCCGCCGCCAAGGTCGACCACGAACTGCGTGCCCTTGGGCACTTCGGCCAGCCCCTCGATCAGCGCGCCCGACTTGGACAGGTTGCGCAGCGTGACCTCGTAGGCGTAGTCGTCGTGGATCACCTGGATCTTGCGGAACACCGTGCGCCGCCGGGCGCGGCGGGTGCGTTCGGCACCGGGGTCGATCTGCCACGTGCCGCCGGACATCTCCGCGGCAACGGTTTCGGCTTCGGCCGGCTCGCTGAAAATCGGGCCTTGGAGATAACGCACCCCGCCGCTGGTGAGCGCCGCGAGAAGCCCTGCGCTCTCGATCCCACCTGCCATGGTGTCCATCTGCAACGCGCCCGCCAGCGCGACGATCGCGCGCACCAGACCCATCTCGCGGGCATCGTGGCGCTCCGCCTCGGCGACCAGCTTCTGGTCGATCTTGATCGCATCGAAAGGCGCGCGGCGCAGGTAGGCGAGCGAGGAATAGCCCGATCCGAATTCGTCCAGTGTCAGCCGCACCCCGAGCTTGAACAGCGCGGCAAGCGTGCGGTCGACGGTGCTCGCATCGCCGAAAAACACCGCCTCGCTGATCTCAAGCTCGAGCCGGCCCGGCGATAGGCCTGCCTCGTCGAGCGCCTCGCCCACCAGCGCCACGAAATCGTCGGCGAGGAACAGCGATACCGGGACATTGACCGCCAGCCGCACGCTTTCGGGCCAGTCGGCAGCCCCGGCGCAGGCTGCGCGCACGGCCCAGCGGCCGACGTCGGCGATGAGCGCGGAGCCCTCGATGATCTGGGCGAATTCCTCTTCGTCGATCACCCCGCGATCGGCATGGTTCCAGCACACATGCGCCTCGAGCGAAGCCACCGTGCCGGCCGCGGCTTCGACGATCGGCTCGAAGCGCAGGAACAGCTGCTCCTCGCGCAGCGCCGTCCCCAAGTCCTGTTCGAGCCGGCGGCGGAAGATGGTCTCGTTCTCGAGCTCGCCCGAAAAGAAGCGGTATTGCGCCCGCCCGCCGTTCTTGGCGGCGTAGAGCGCAAGGTCGGCGGCGCGCACGATGTCATCGCGGGTCACGCCGTCATGTGGGGCAATCGCGATACCGACCGAGGCGCCGATCACGCAGCGCCCTTCCTCCAGGCTGTAAGGCTGGCGCAGCATGGCGATGATCTTGCCCGCAATCTCGCCGAGCACCCCGCGGTCGTCGACGTCGGGGAGCATCACCTGAAATTCGTCACCGCCGAGGCGCCCGATCTCGCATTCGCGGTCGATGGCGCGGGCCAGGCGGGCGGCAACCTGCTTGAGCAGCTCGTCGCCTGCTGCATGGCCGAGCGTGTCATTGACATGCTTGAAGCGGTCGAGATCGATCATCATCACCGCGCAGTTGCGGCGCGCGGCCTTGAAGGCGGTCAGCGTCGAATCGACCTGATGGGCCATGCGGTGCCGGTTGGAGAGGCCGGTGAGCGAATCGTAGCGGACGAGGCGCGCGGTCTCTTCCTCGCGGACATATTCCTCGGTGATGTCTGCGCCGGTGCCGCGGAAGCCGAGGAACCGGCCGTCGGTGCCCGTCACCGGCTGCCCGGCAAGGCGCAGCACTGCCCCCTCGGGCCGGCGCGCGGCGCGCACCGCCATTCCGCTGAAGGACTTGTGCGCTGCCAGCATCAGCGGCAACGACTGGCCCCGCCCCTCGCGGTCGGCAGCGGCAAAGATGGTGGTAAGCGGCTGACCGATCAGCGCATCCATCGGCAGATCGAGCCGTGCGGCAATGGCGCCGGAGAGATAGGCGAGGTTCCCGGTCGCATCGCTCGCCCAGAACCAGCCCAGCCCCGATTGCTCGAGCTCGTCGAGCATCGCGAGCCGTTCCCCATCGGTCAGCACCGATGCAGGGCCATGCGGTCCGCCTCGACCGCTGCGGGATGACAGGAGACCCTTCAGGGACATCTCGCGGGCAAACCTCCAGAGCCCGGGCGCGCGAGGCAAACCTCCCGCCGGGGCGTGTTCGCCAAGTCTAAAGCCCGATGGTTACTTTTGACCTAATGCGGCTGCCTGAGCGGATTGCCTAACGCGCCGTTTAGTCCTCGTGCTCCTACCAGCCCGAAGCCTGCCCCGGCTGGACCTTGAGCACCGAGAAGGAGCCATCGGCGCGGCGGCGCAGGGGTTGGTGGAATTCGATCCCGACCCGGTTCTCGCGCGACCAGCGGACCTGCGCGGTGACCAGCTTGTCGGCGGAGAACTCGATCCGCACGGCGCTGCCGGCGGGCATGTTCCACAGCCCTTCGATCATCGCCCCGCTCTCCGAGATGTTGCGCAAGGTGGCGTTGAGGCGGTTGCCATTGTGGACCACTACCACGCGGCGCAGCAGGTTCTGGCGCGGCGCGCGGGCGGATTGCGGCCCGTCGGCCTCGGCGACCAGATCGCCCGAGACCAGCGCGGTCGCATCCGAGGCGTTCATCGGCTTGAAGTAGATGTAGCCTTGGATGTGGCTGCAGCCCAGCAGGCGGACCAATTCGAGCTCGTCGAGCGTCTCGACGCCCTCTGCGGTCGTGTCCATGTGCAGCGCTTCGGCCAGCGAGGTGATCGAGGCGATGATCGCGCCGTTGCGGCTGCCCTCTTCGGTGGCGCCCTGCACGAAGCTGCGGTCGATCTTGATCTTATCGAACGGAGCCTTCTTGAGATAGCCGAGCGACGAATAGCCCGTGCCGAAGTCGTCGAGCGCAAGACGCACGCCGACGCGCTTCAGCGCCTTGAACATCGCATCGGTGCCCTGGCTGTCGTTCAGGAACACGCTTTCGGTGATTTCCAGCTCGAGCCGCGAGGGCGCAACCCCGCTGTGGGCGAGCGCGTTGGCGACGATCGTGGGAAGGTCGGGATTGGCGAATTGCAGCGCCGAGACGTTGACGGCGCAGCGGATCGAGCGCGGCCAGCGGGCAAGGTCGGCGCAGGCGCGGCGCAGCGCCCATTGGCCGATGCGGTCGATGAGGCCGGCATCCTCGGCGATGGGGACGAACTTGGCCGGGCTGATCCACCCGCGCTTGGGGTGCTGCCAGCGCATCAGCGCCTCGAAGCCGACGATCTTCTCGTTCGCGGCATAGACGACCGGTTGGTAGTAAAGCTCAAGCTCGCCCTTGGCGATCGCCTCGCGCAGGTCCTGTTCGAGCTCGGCGCGCTCTTCGGCCGCGGCGTGGAGGTCTTCGGCGTAGAAGCGGAACACCCCGCGCCCGGCGTCCTTGGCGGCATAGAGCGCAAGGTCGACATTGCGGATAATCTCGTCGCTGGTCGAACCGTGTTCGGGCGCGAGCGCGACGCCAACCGAGGCGCCGATCACGACGCTCTGGCCCTGGATCGAATAGGGCTGCGAGAGCGAGGCGATGATTTCCTGCGCCATGTGGCCAAGCGTGCTGCGCGTCTGTTCGCCCGGCACGATCACCTGGAATTCGTCACCGCCAAGTCGGCCGCAGCGGCCATGGCCGTCGATCGCGCGCTCAAGGCGCTGTGCCACCTGCTTAAGCAGCGCATCGCCCGCCGGGTGACCGAGCGTATCGTTAACGTGCTTGAAGCGGTCGAGGTCGAGCATCAGCACCGCGCAGGACCGCTCGCGCCCGCTGGGGGCCGCGAGGATCTGCTCCAACGCCTGGCTCATCTGCACGCGGTTGGCGAGCCCGGTGAGCGAATCGTAGTGAGCAAGGCGCGAGACCTGCTGCTCGGAGCGGCGCTTTTCGGTGAGGTCGGTGCCGTGCCCGCGAAAGCCGCAGAAGTTCTTGTAGGTGTCGTAGACCGGACGGCCTGCCAGTGCCCACCAGCGTTCATCCCCGGTGGTCGCGGCGCGCACCTCGACATCGTGAAAGGCCGAGCGGGCGGAGAGGTGGAAGGCGAGCGTGCGTTCCGCATCGGCCGCGCCTTGCGAGGGATCGACGAGTTCGGAAAGCGGCAGGCCGACCACTTCATCGGTGGTCTTGCCGATCACGGTCGCGGCCTTGGGCGAGATGTAGGTGATGAGCCCGCGGCGGTCGGTTTCCCAGAACCAGCCCTGCCCGGTCTCCTCGAAGCTGCGCAGAATGTCCTCGGCGCGCGCTGCGACCCGCTCACGTGCCTCGCGGGCGAGCCGGCGCTTCTGGGCGGCCTTCCATTCGAGACGCGCGATCAGCGACAGCGTCAGCGCGGCGGCGAACACCGCGGCGTAGGTGACGTTGTCGGGCACCAGCACGGCAAAGCCGGTCCAGCTGGCAATCTTGGCGCAGAACAGCGAGATGATCCGCATGTCGAACAGCGCGGCCGCCGCCGCATTGATGCACACCAGCGTCGCGATCGCCCACTGCCAGGGAAGGCCCTCGCCCACCCACAAGGCGAGCGCGAGGCCCGAGCAGGCCATTGGCAGCACGATCCCGACGAGCACGATCCCGAGCCGCACCCCGTTCGCCTTCTCGGCGCCGCGCTCGATGGCCGCGAACAGTGATCCGCAGGCGAAGAGGGTCGCCGAAGCGAGCGCGAAGGCCAAGGTGGTTGTCGAAGGCAGGCCCTGAAACACCACGGCGCCCATCGCGTAGGCGACCAGAAGGAACAGCGTCATGCCCCCGGCCTGGCGCGGCAGGAAGAAATTCTGCTCGCTGGCGGGCTCGTCGATAGCCTGCTGCAGACCGCCGAGATTCTCCGCGCGAAGCCGCTCGGTCCCGCGCCGCTCGCCGCGTGCGCGTCCGTCGCTCGCGGCAGCTTCGGCGGTGGCGGCCCGCGCGTTGGCGACCGCACGCAGATCGCGGCCCGCCCCCATGGGGCGCGGATTGGTGGTTGCGAATTTGCGGATAGGTTCCCCAGCCATTGACTCGCCATGCCTCAGGATGGCCTAGAAAATCGTTAATCGCGGTGCTTAATTCTTGAACCAAACGGGCGCCGCGCAGCCAGAGTTCGCGCTTGGTCGTGCTTGCAACTTGCCATGGGAGTCTGCATTCTCGCCACAGAGACCGCGTTAACCCAAAGCCGTTCCAAGCGGCAGGCGCAAGGTCGAGCAAGAGGGGATTTCATGGCACGCAGCGAAGTGAAGCTCGAGAACGAAGCAGCCCAGTCCACCAACGCCTTGGGTCCGCTGATCGGGGTGGCGCGCGAGGACTTCGTGAGCGCGGTTGCGCTGCTCCTGCGCGAGACCGCGTCCGACCCTTCGCGCTTCATCCGCCACGGCACCGCGATGGCGCAGGACATGGTGAAGATCATGACCGGCAAGAGCGAACTCGCGCCCGATCCCAAGGACAAGCGTTTCATGGATCCGGCGTGGCAGTACAACCCCTTCTTCCGCGCCGGCGCGCAGTATTACCTCGCCGTGCAGAAGGGGATGAAGAGCTGGCTGGAGGAACTCGAACTCGACGAGCTTGAGCGCAACCGCGCGAACTTCATCGCCAACATCATCCTCGATGGCCTCGCACCGACGAACACGCTGGTCGGCAACCCCACCGCGCAAAAGCAGATCATCAATTCGGGCGGCCTCAGCCTCATCAAGGGGCTGCAGAACGCCTATAACGACATCGTCCACAACAAGGGAATGGTCAGCCAGGTCGACAAGCGCCCCTTCAAGCTGGGCAAGAACATCGCGACCTCCAAGGGCAATGTTGTCTACCGCGACGAGATCATGGAGGTGCTGCAATATGCGCCGACCACGCCGGAAGTGCATGAAATCCCGCAGCTGACGATCCCGCCGCAGATCAACAAGATGTACATCAACGACCTCTCGCCCGATAAGTCGGTGATCAAGTGGCAGGTCGACAACGGCATCCAGACCTTCGTCATCTCGTGGCGCAATCCGTCCAAGGATCAGGGCCACTGGGGCATGGCCGATTACATCGCGGCCTGCGAGAAGGCGCTGGAGGTGGTCTCGGCGGTTTCGGGCTCGAAGAAGGTCAATGTCTCAGCCGGATGCTCCGGCGGGCAGACCGCCTCGGTGCTCGCCTCCAAGCTTGCCGCGACCGGCAACCCGATCCTCGGCACGCTGACGCTGATGGTCTGCGTGCTGCACCCCAAGCCGACCGATATCGAGGCGGGATCGCTGGTGAGCGAGAACGGCATGCAACTCGCCCGCCAGCGCGCGATGAAGGCGGGCATCATCAAAGCCGACGATCTGGCGCGCGGGTTTGCGTGGCTGCGGCCCAATGACCTGATCTGGAACTACGTGATCAACAACTACCTGCTGGGGCAGGACCCGCCGGCCTTCGACGTGCTGTTCTGGAATGCGGACGCCACCAACCTTTCCTCCAGCCTGATGGGCGACTTCCTGACGCTGTTCGAGACGCTCGCCTTCACCAAGACGGGCGAAGTCGAGATGGCGGGGCACAAGGTCGATCTCAGCAAGGTGACAGCGGACCTGTTCATCCTCGGCGGGGTGACGGATCACATCACCCCGTGGAAGGCGACTTACCGTTCGACCCAGCTGTTCGGTTCCAAGGACGTGACCTACGTCCTCTCGCAGAGCGGCCACATGCAGGCGATCCTCAATCCTCCGGGCAACCCCAAGGCGAAGTATTTCGTGCAGGCCAAAAAGGGCAAGCTCCCCGCGACGGCCGATGAATGGCTGCAGGGCACGCAGGAGGTCGCCGGCAGCTGGTGGCCGCTGTGGATGGAGTGGGTGCAGAAGCGCTCGGGCAAGATGAAGGCAGCGCCCGCCAGCCTCGGCAATGATACCTACCCGCCGCTCGAGGCCGCTCCGGGACTCTACGTCGTCGAAGAAGTCTGATACAGGAGGCACGCGTCAGGGGCGTTCCGGCAGCGGAACGAAAGGCGCAAAGCTTGTGGGCGCGCGCGCTATGGGATCGGTGTGCGCGCCCAACCCGCCCTCCTTCGGGGGGCGCCTGAAAGGACGTGACTACGTGACAAATCCCATGGACGACGCGGTCGTCTCGATGGAGCAAGTGGGCGGCCGGACGCTACGGACTGCTGCCTGGCGGCTCGATATGCCCTCCGATCATCTGCCGGTTCTGTTCTTCAACGGCATCGGCGCGAACATCGAAGCGGTGGCCCCGCTGGCGGCCGCCATGCCCGAGCGCGGCTTCATCATGTTCGACATGCCGGGCACCGGCGAATCGCCCGATCCGCTGATCCCCTACAATCCCTTCACCATGAGCTGGACGGCCTCGCAATTGCTCGACAAGTTCGGGCTCGACGAGGTCGACGTCATGGGCGTCTCTTGGGGCGGCGCGATGGCGCAGCACTTCGCGCTCCAGCACCCCGGCCGCACCCGGCGGCTGACGCTGATCGCGACCACGCCGGGCATGCTGATGGTGCCTGGGAACCCCGCCGCCTTCACCAAAATGGCCGACCCGCGCCGCTATGTGGACCCCGAGTTCATGGCGAAGCACTTCAAGACGCTCTACGGCGGGCTGACCGAGACCGCAGGGCAGGACCACAAGTCGAGCCACATCGGCCGGCTGAAACCCCCCTCCCCGCGCGGCTATGTCTACCAGCTGATGTGCATGCTGGGCTGGACGAGCCTTCCGGCGCTCCCCTTCATGACCAAGGAAACGCTGATCATGATGGGCGAGGAGGATCAGATCGTCCCCCTGATCAACGGCAAGATCCTCAAGGCGATGATCCCCAATTCGCGGCTGCTGACCTTTGCGGGCGGCGGGCACCTGTTCCTGCTCACCCACGCGGATGAAAGCGTCGCGGCGATCCGCGAGTTTCTGGGCGCTGCCGAAACGGCGAAAGAAGCAGGGCGCGCGGCGGCCTGAAATCCTACAAGTCCTACATCGGGAGCGTGGCAAGGCAGCTTGTTCAATGCCTCGCTCCCTAAGGGGCCTGAAGGTGTTTCATCAACTTGCATGACCCCCTCTTGTAGGGGGACGTCATTTGCGACATCCTCTCATCCATAAGGGAGAGAGACATGGCGCAATACGACCTCATCATCCGGGGCGGGACAATCGTCGATGGCACGGGAGCCCCGGGGTTCACCGGCGATGTCGCGGTGAAGGACGGGCTGATCGCCGCGGTCGGGCGGGTCACGGGGACTGCGGCGCAAGAGATCGACGCGAGCGGCAAGGTCGTCGCCCCCGGCTTTGTCGACATCCACACCCATTATGACGGGCAGGCCACCTGGGATCAGGAGATGGCGCCCTCGAGCTGGCACGGGGTCACCACGGTCGTCATGGGCAATTGCGGCGTCGGCTTCGCACCCGCCCGCCCCGACCGCCACGAATGGCTCATCAGCCTGATGGAGGGGGTCGAGGACATCCCCGGCACGGCGCTTGCCGAAGGGATCACCTGGGACTGGGAGACCTTCCCCGAATATCTTGATGCGCTGGAAAAACTCCCCCGCACGGTCGATATCGGCACCCATGTCCCCCACGGCGCGGTGCGCGCCTATGTGCTGGGTGACCGCGAACAGCCGGGCGCTGTGCCCACCGCTGACGACATCGCCGAAATGAGCCGGATCGTCGAGGAAGGGGTGCGAGCGGGCGCCTTGGGCTTCTCGACCTCGCGCACGGTGCTCCACAAATCGGTCGATGGCGAGCTCGTCCCCGGCACCACGGCGACCGCCGAAGAGCTGATCGCGATCGGCCGCGCGATGGGCCGCGCCAAGGCGGCAGGCGGCCATGCGGTGTTCGAAATCGCCAGCGACCTCAAGCGCGAATGGGACGAATTCGGCTGGATGGGCCAGCTCAGCCGCGAGGCCGGCATCCCCGTCACCTTCGCCGCGCTGCAATCCATCGCCAAGGAACTGCCCTTGGAAGAACAGATCGCCGAAATGCGCGCCCAGAACGACAACGGCGCCAACATCGTCGCCCAGATCGCGCTGCGCGGGAACGGGATCGTCATGGCGTGGCAGGGCACCGTCCACCCGTTCCGCTTCCGCCCGAGCTGGATGGCAATCGCCGACCTGCCGTGGGAGGAGCAGAAAGCGAAGCTGCTCGATCCCGTGTTCAAGGCTCGGATGCTGGCCGAACCCAATGACTACACCGATGCCCCCAAGGACATCGGCGGGGTCGTGATGGCGATCAGCATGGGCTGGACGCTGCAATATGAGATGGACCCCGATTTCGACTACGAGCCCGGCCCAGAGGCAAGCATCAACGCCCGCGCGGCAGCGGCGGGGATGAGCCCACAGGAATATGCCTATGACCTGCTGTGCCAGGACGATGGCCGGGGCTTCATCTACCTTCCCATCCTCAACTATGCAGACGGGAACCTCGATTTCCTGCACCCGCTCCAGCATGCCGACGACACGGTCAATTCGCTGTCGGACGGCGGCGCGCACTGCGGCACGATCTGCGATGCGGCCTCGCCCACCTTCATGCTCGAACACTGGGTAAAGTCTCGCCGCCGCGGGGCGACGATCACGCTCGAGCAGGCGATCAAGCGCCAGTGCCGCGATACCGCAAGGCTTTATGGCCTTGAGGATCGCGGAGTAATCGCGCCGGGCTATCTGGCCGATCTCAACGTGATCGACATGGGAACCTTGAAGCTCGGCAAGCCGTGGCTGGCGTTTGACCTGCCCGCAGGCGGCAAGCGGTTGCTTCAGAAGGCGGACGGCTATGTCGCGACCATCAAGAGCGGTGTCGTCACCTTCCGTGATGGCACGTGGACTGGCGAGACCCCCGGTGGCCTCATCCGAGGCCCGCAGCGCGTGGAGCTGGCCGAGGCGGCGGAGTAATCCGCCGCCCCCCACTCCCGGCCTAGGGCTCGATCACGATTCCCTTGGCAGGGTCGATCTGGCCTGCGACCATCGTGGTGAACACCTCGCGCGCGGCATCGAGACCCTTGTGGCGTTCGATCGCGATCGTGCCCTCGGCGGCTTTCAGGAATTCGCGCCAGGCCACGGCAACCAGCTTGCCGCCTTCTTCCGCCCCGTGGGCCTTGAAGAAGGCGACCGCGTGGTCGGGGGCGAAGAAAAGCTGCGGGTTCGGGCCGGGCAGTGGTTCGTTCTTGCCGAACACCGAGCGCGCCTCGATATGCGTCGCGCCGACCAGCACCGATTGGGTGAGCGCCTCGCCGAAGTGGTGGTGGATGCGCGCGAGCAGATCGGCATTCCCGGCAAAGTCGACGCTGACCGAGGGCGCGACCGGCAGGCTCGCCAGATCGTCATAGGCCACGACCTGATCGTAGAGCCCGCTCGCCTCGACGAAAGCGACATTGCCCTTCGAGGTCAGCCCGATGCGCTTGACCTGCGGCGAAGATTGCAGCGCCACGCTCGCAAGGCCCATCGCGGTCTTGGAGGAAGCGCTGGTGACGACCAGCTGCTCGGCCCCGAACCAGTCCGCGCCGCGCAGGAAATACTCGATCAGGAAGCCGGTGCGGAATAGCGGGCCGAAGATCATCCGCTCCGCCTCGCGCGCCGGATCGTGCTCCGGATCGGCGGCGAGGCGGGTGTAGTTGTTGTAGACCGGGCTCATCGGCTGGCGGTGAGCGGCCATGTCCATGAAGCCGCCTGCACTCACCCGTCCGGGCAGCACATCGAGGTGGCTCGCCATCGGCAGATAGCCATAGACCCGCTCGCCCACCGCGATGTCGGAGTGGCGGCTCTCGATCACCTGCGCATGGCCCCACATCGGCACGATGCCGAGGCCTTCGGGAGCAGGGAAGAAGTCCCAATACTTGAACCCGTCGCCCACAACCGCATAGGTGACATTGTTGGCGGTGACCGAGAAGCTTTCGATCGCGAGCCGCACCTCGCCATCGCCGAGCGGTGCAAGCGGCGCCTCGGCCAGCACCGCATCGGTGAGCGCCCCTTTGCGGACATGGACTTCGGTGATTGTCATGCGCCCTCTCCTCCTGGCAGCGGGCCCATGACCCGGTAGGCTCGTTTACTGTTTTGGCTTGGGCTTGGCCGAGCCCTTGTAATATCCGCCGCACACGCGGTTGGAGCCGAACAGGTCGCTGCCGGTCCCGAACCGCCCGGTGCTGAACGCGGCCGCCTTCACCTGAGCGGTGGTCCGCGGCATGCGGGTTTTCACGAAGGTCTGCACCTTCTCGATCTCCCCATCGGCAATCGGCTTGAAGAGCGGGGGCGCCACATCGAAGAAATGCACCAGCGCGCCTCCGACCGAAAAGAACCGCATGGTCTTGCTGACCTCGGTTTCAAGTTCGCGCAGGCTGCCGATGCTGTCGAACTCGCCCAGATAGAGCGCCTCGCCGGCCTTGACGGTGAACACGCGGCTCTCGCCATTGTAGCACAGCGCCCAGCGGTCCTGCCGTGTGAATTCCTGGACGATATAGGTTCCCGGCTTGATGTCGGTAACGAGGTAGCCGTCATAGAATAGCTTGGGCTTGGCAAGCAGGCGGTAACTCCCGCCGAAGAACCCGCTGGCGAGCGCCTCTTCCTGCGGGTCGTAAGCGGCAAAAGTCAGATGAAACCCGCTCGCCATGGTGGGCGGCGGCGGGATCGACTGGGACTTGATGATGATGACCGCGCGCTCGCTCTCGGGCGTGACCGCGATGCTTTCGGCCTTCTGGCCGGCAATCGCGGCCGCCGGCGCGGCGAGGGCGGGCCCCAAAAGGGCCAAGGCGAGCAAGCGTGACACGTCGTTTCCTCTCCCGCCGGGCCTTAATGCCTTGCTCGGCCCCCGCGTCCTTACACCCGCATTGGCATCAGCACATAGAGTGCGCGCGCCTGCTCGTTCTCGCGGATCAGCGTCGGAGCGCCGGCGTCGGCCAAGTGGAGTTCCACCGTGTCGCTGTCGATCTGGCCGAGGATGTCCTTGAGGTAGTTGGCATTGAAGCCGATTTCGAGGCCTTCCGCCTTGTAGTCGGCCGCCAGTTCTTCCGCCGCCGTCCCGTTGTCGGGCGAGGTGACCGAGAGCGTCACGCGGTCATGATCGAGCCCGATCTTGACCGCGCGGGTCTTCTCGGTGGCGATCGTCGCGACGCGGTCCACGCCCGAGAAAAACAGCTTGGGATCGACCTTGAGGAGCTTGTCGTTCGCGGTCGGGATGACGCGGCTGTAATCGGGGAAGGTCCCATCGATCAGCTTGGAGGTCAGCACCACCCCGCCCTCGCCGCCGAGGGTGAAGCGGATCTTGCTTGCCGAAAGGTCGATCAGCACACTGGCGTCCAGCGCTTCCTCAAGCAGCTTGCGCAGCTCGCCCACGGCCTTCCGCGGCACGATCACGTCGGGCATGCCAGCGGCGCCCTCGGGCCGGGCGATGGTGAAGCGCGCCAGACGGTGCCCGTCGGTGGCGGCGGCCTTCAGCAGCGGCTCGTCCTCGTCGGTCACATGGAGAAAGATGCCGTTGAGGTAATAACGGGTTTCTTCGGTGGAGATTGCAAAGCGGGTGCGATCGATCAGCTCGGCGAGCAGCCGCGCCGGGATCTCGAAGCTGGTCGGCAGGTCGCCTTCGACGATCACCGGGAAGTCGTCACGCGGCAAGGTGGGCAGCTTGAAGTTCGAGCGGCCCGCCTTGACTTCCAACCGGTTGTCGCTGGTAGTGAGGCTGACCTGGCTCCCCTCGGGCAGCTTACGTGCGATGTCGAACAGCAGGTGCGCCGAGACCGTGATCGCGCCGGGCTGGTCGACCGAAGAGGCGCTCATCGTCTCGACCACCTGAAGGTCAAGGTCGGTCGCCATCACCCGCACGCTTCCGCCGTCGCTCGCATCGATCAGCACGTTGGAGAGGATCGGGATGGTGTTGCGGCGCTCCACCACGGATTGAACATGGGAAAGGCACCGCAGCAGCGTCGCGCGTTCGATCGTGGCCTTCATCGCTTGTCCCTATCGGTCTACGTGTCTTGCGCGGGGGCCGAAGGAATCGCACCCAAGCGCCGGAAAGTTCCCGAAACCTTAGCGCAGGCTTCGCGGCGGGCAAGTTGGCTGCATTGCGAGGGGCGACTCCGTTGGGGATAAGGGCACGGCAGGATCACTGCCTGAGCTGCGCCCCGATCCGCTCGGCGCTGAGCGCACCGGCGGCATAGGCGTAAACCAGTTCGGCGGTTGTGCGCGACCCTGTGTCCGCCCCTGTGGCGTCGATCCCGAGACCGGCGGGTCGATCCTGCTTCATACGCGCGAGGATCTCTTGGGCAACCTGCCTGAATTCGGCCCTTGTCTGGCCCTGCTTGCCCGCCAGGGCGCCATCGAGCCAGTCTTCCGAGATCCCCTGTGTCGCAAGGCGGCGGCCCGCTTCGATGCGGGTTGCTCTGGCGATAAGATAAGCCCCGACGTTCCGCGGACTGTTATCGGGAAGCCCGTGGGTTTTGATACATTGTTCAATGATCGCCAACATGACCGGCTCGATCGCGTCTCTTGTCGCGACGGACCCGTCACCGCCGAGCCCGGCTCTGGCAAGCGCCAGAGCAATCGACACCGGGCCGAGCTCCATATCGGTGCGCGCCTGCATGCAGAGTTCCGCCGGACCGGTGAACACGGGTTCCTCGCCAAGTGCCGGAAGTGCGGTGGCGGCAAGAAGCACCGAAATAAGCAGCCGGATCCCAACCCTCACAGCATCGCCATCCCGCCGTTCACGTGGAGCGTTTCGCCCGTCACATAGGCCGCCTCGCGGCTCGCGAGGAAGGCGACCGCGGCGCCGATCTCGCTCCCCTCGCCCATGCGGCCCATCGGGATGCGGCCATTGATCGCGGCTTGCTGCTTTTCGTCGAGCGCGGCGGTCATCGCGGTGCGGATGAAGCCAGGGGCGACGCAGTTGGCGGTGATCCCGCGGCTCGCGACTTCCTGCGCGAAGGCCTTGGTCATGCCGGTAAGGCCAGCTTTCGCCGCACAGTAGTTCATCTGGCCGGGATTGCCGGTCGCGCCCACCACGCTGGTGATGTTGACGATCCGCCCGAAGCGCGCCTTCATCATCGGCTTGGCGGCAGCGCGCATCAAGCGGAAGGCAACTTCGAGGTTGATGCGGATCACCTGATCCCACTCGTCATCCTTCATCCGCATCCCCAGATTGTCGCGGGTGATGCCGGCGTTGTTGACGAGGATGTCGACGCTGCCGAGCGTATCGAGCATCGCCGGGATCAGCTCCTCGACCTGCGTCTGGTTGCCGAGGTCGCAGGTGATCTCGACATGCCCGTCATGCTCGTGCGGATAGGCTTCGTTGAGCTCGTCGCGGAAGGCGCGCAGCTTGGCCGCATTCGAGCCCGACAGCGCAAGCCGCGCGCCTTGCGAGGCGAGCGCATGGGCGATTGCCGAGCCGATCCCGCCGCTCGCGCCGGTGACGAGAGCATTCATGCCGTTGAGTGAAAACATCACGCGATCTCCTTCGCAAACCCTTCGAGGTCTGCCATCGTCACAAGGCTGGTCACCTGCGCTTCCTTGTCAGTCCGGCTCACCATCGGGCCGACCACCTTGCCGCCCAATTCGACGAAGTGTTCTACCCCATCGGCTCGCATGGCAAGCACGCTTTCGCGCCAGCGAACCCGGCCGGTGACCTGCTCGACCAGTAGCGCGCGCTCTTCATCAGGGTCGGTCACCGGGGCGGCGGTGACATTGGAATAGAGCGGCAGCGCGAGCGCGGCGGGCGGCGTTGCGGCAAGGGCATGGGCCATGCGCTCGGCAGCCGGGGCCATCAGCGAGGAATGGAACGGCGCCGAGACATTGAGGATCATACCGCGCTTGATCCCGTGCTCCTTCACCATCGCCACCGCCCGCTCGATCGCCGCGGTGTGGCCCGAAAGCACGACCTGCGAGGGATCATTGTCGTTGGCGACCTCGCAGACTTCGCCCTGCGCGGCGGCCTCGGCGAGCGCCTTGGCCTGATCGATGTCCGCGCCCAGCAGGACCGCCATCGTCCCCTCGCCCACCGGCACCGCGGCTTGCATCGCCCACCCGCGCAGCTTCAAGAGGCGCGCGGTGTCGACGAGCCGGAAGGCACCGATGGCCGCAAGCGCGGTATATTCGCCGAGCGAATGGCCCGCGACGCAGTTCGCCTGTTCGAGCAGCTTCACGCCGAAGTCGCGCTCCAGCACCCGCAACGTAGCAATGGCATTGGCCATGATCGCAGGCTGCGCATTCTCGGTCAGGGTGAGCCGATCTTCCGGCCCGTCGCGCATGAGTGCGGTGAGGTTCTGCCGCAGCGCCTCGTCGACCTCGCCGAAAACGTCGCGGGCCGCCTCGCTTGCCGCGGCAAGCTCTGCCCCCATGCCGACCTTCTGACTGCCCTGCCCCGGAAAGATGAACGCGCGCATTCCTGACCCCACTTCTTATCGATTTTGGGGCGCGCCGTTACGTCCGCGCGGGCGGGCTGGCAAGGCCGAAGGGCACAACCCTGTTGGCAGAGGTGTGCCCGATCTCGGCCCGACCGAGGTAGGGGACGCCCATCCGGTCGCACCAGAAGCGGGCGATATCCTCCTCGCTCTGGCCGAATTCGACGTAGTTTTCCGGCACATCGGTAACGTAGCCGAGCCTGAGGCCGGCAAGCCGCGAGAGGCTTCCGGCAAGGTGGAAGAACAATCGGTCGATCGAATACATGTGCTCCGAGACTTCCTCGACCATCAGGACATGGCCGGTGAGGTCGGGCATCATCGGCGTGCCTGCGATCATCGCGAGGGTGATGAGGTTGAAGGCGGCCGCGGGCGTGGTGCCGTCGAGGCTGGGCTCCAACCCGCTGGTGTCGCCCTCAAGCCAGCGGAGCACGCGCCTGATAGCCTCCTTGCCCCCTTCCGAGCGCGCGCTGACCGGCATGTGGCCGTGGACGCTCTGGCCGATGCGTTCGCGGTAGAGTGCGGCGAGCAGGTAACCGGCATCGGAGAAGCCGATATAGGTCTTGGTCCGCGCCGCGCGGTTCATCTGGGCGACGGCGGCTTCGGCGATGCGGTTGGAGCCATAGCCGCCCTTGGCGAACCACACGACATCGTAGACCGGATCGTTCGCGAACTCGAGCAGCGCCGAGAGCCTGCGCAAATCATCGCCGGCAAAGTGCCCCGCGCGCTCGAAGCACTGGTCGTGAAAGGTGACGCGGTGGCTCGGGAACTCGGCCGCCACCAGCGCCTCGAGCGCGACCTGTTGTTCGCGGGTGATCGGGGTTGCCGGGGCACAGATCGCGATATTCGTCATACGCCCCAGCCTATGGCGCTTGTCAGGGGGCGCGCAAGCCAATAACCCATCTCCATATGGATAATGAGGTCACCACGGGCTCGCTCTCCGGGCGGCCGCTGTTCTTCTGCGGCATCGGCGGGTCCGGGATGCTGCCGCTCGCGCAGATCGCGCAAGGGTGCGGCCATCCGGTCGCAGGCTCCGACCGCAGCCGCGACCAGGGCCGCACCCCGGACAAGTTCGCCTGGATGGAAGCCAACGGCTTTGCCCTGTTCCCGCAGGACGGCAGCGGAGTAACCTCAGCCGAGCAGGTGCTGGTCGCCTCGGCCGCGATCGAGGACACCGTGCCCGAAGTCGCCCGCGCCAAGGAATTGGGCTGCGAGCGCCTGAGCCGCGCCGAGCTGCTCTCGCAGCTGTTCAACGCCGCCGATTTCTCGGTCGCGGTGGGCGGCACCTCGGGCAAGTCGACGGTCACCGGCATGATCGCCTGGATCCTCGCCGAGGCGGGACACGATCCCACGGTGATGAACGGAGCGGTGATGAAGAACTTCGTCTCGCCGGCCAACCCCTATGCCTCGGCGCGGATCGGGTCTGCGGAGGTGTTCGTCAGCGAGGTCGACGAAAGCGATGGCTCGATCGCGCTCTACCGGCCGACCGTGGGCGTGCTGCTCAACGTCAGCCTCGATCACAAGAGCATCGAGGAATTGCGGGTCCTGTTCGGCAATTTCATCGGCGAGGCGGGGACGGCGGTGATCAACCTCGACTCCGCCGAGGCGGGATACCTGATTCCCCGCGCCGAGGCGAAGGTGACCTTCGGGATCAAAGCGAGGCACGCCGACATCAGCGTCGAACCCGATTCGATCGACATGAGCGAACTCGGCATCCGCGCGGCGGTGGTCGACAACCGCCGGCGCGAGGTTTTCCCGCTGATCCTGCCGATGCCGGGCATGCACAACCTGTCCAACGCGCTCGCGGCGATTGCGGCGGCGCGAGCGGCCGGGATCGGCGTGGGGCACGCGGTCTATGCCTTGCGCAGCTTTGCCGGCCTCGCCCGGCGCTTCGACGTGATCGGCACCTCGCCGGGCGGCATCGCAGTGATCGACGATTTCGGCCACAACCCCGAAAAATGCGCCGCGACCCTGCGCACCTTGAAAGCCACGCCCGGCCGGGTGATCGCCTTCTTCCAGCCCCACGGCTACGGCCCCTTGCGCCAGATGGGCGAGGAGCTTGCCCGCACCTTCGCGCGCGAGCTGGGGCCGGATGACATCACGATCATGTGCGACCCGGTCTATTTCGGCGGCACGGTCGACCGCAGCGTGGGAAGCGAACGGATCGTCGACCTTATCAAGGCCGCAGGCGGCCATGCCGAACACGTCCCCTTGCGCGAGGATTGCGGCACGCGCATCGCCGCGCTGGCCCGCTCAGGTGACCGCATTGTCGTGATGGGCGCGCGCGACGATACGTTGACGGAGTTCGCGCAATCGATCCTCGCCCGCCTCGCCTGACACCGGGTCCGAGCCTCTACGCCCGCGCTGCAAGCCATGCGTGGCGGATGCTGGGGGTGCTGGCGCTTGCGGTGCTGCTGGTGATAGTTGTCGACCGGATTTACGGCCATTCGAGCCTCGCCTTTGCTGCGGCGATCATGATGCTGCTTGTCGCCAATACGCCGATGCTTCGGTTCAATTGCGCAAATTGCGGCAAGAACGCCTTTTTCCGCGGGCCTTTTGTGATCCCTTGGCCGAACCGTATCTGCACCCGCTGCGGCCTTGATCTGGCCACGCCCCCTTCGCAAAATCGCTGATGGGCGAGCGGCGCTCGGAACGATAGCCTGCCGCCCATGCACCCCCGCGACTTCTCGCTCGATACGCTGCTGGCGAACTGCGCCCAGCGCCACGGCCACCGGCTGGCAACGGTTGATGGCGCCCAGCGCCTCACCTGGAGCGAGCTTGATGCCCGGGTCACCAATCTCGCGGGCTGGATGCTCGCCCGCGGGATCGCACCGGGGGACCGGATCGCGCTGCTGCTCACCGACGGCACGCCGTACCTCACCACCCTGCTCGCCTGCGGCCGGATCGGGGCAATTGCGGTGCTGCTCAACTGGCGGCTGGCCCCTGCAGAACTCGCCTGGATCTGCGGCAATGCCGAACCTGCCATGACTTTCGTGAACCCCCGTTTTTCCTCGCTTTTACAAGAGGCTGAAGCGGGCGAAGTGCACCAAGTTGATGAAATACACGCGGGGGACGGGTTTTTCGAAGAGGTTGTAGGAACCACCCTCGGGCCGATCCAACACACCTATGATCTTGGTATCAACTTGGCCCCCGACCGACCGCTCTACATGATGTACACCAGCGGCACGACGGGTAAGCCCAAGGGCTGCCTGCAAGCCGGGAGCGCGGTCGCGGCCAGCGCCTTGGGCTTCGCGCAGCACCGATGCTTCACCGCGGACGAGGTGCTGCTTTCGGTCAACCCGATGTTCCATGTCGTCGGCATGCAGCAGGTCGCCGCGATGCTCGCCTGCGGGGGCACATCGGTGTTCGCGGGCCGCGACGATGACAGCGCGGCGATCCTCGAATTGCTCCACCGCGAGGGCTGCACCACCACCAGCGCCTTCCCGACGATCAGCTTCCCGTGGCAGGCCATGAACCCGGTGCGCGAGGGGCGCATGCCGCTCACCAATTACACCGGCGGAGCGGGTATGGGCCGGCCGCAGATGTACGAGTTCATCGAGAAGGACTGGGACGCGCGGGTCGTCGGCGGCTATGGCCAGACCGAGATCTGCGGTTTTGCGACCTTCATCGACTACCCCGACATGCTCGAAGCCCCGCGCTCGATCGGCTGGACGCTCCCGCATGTGACGATGACCGTGCTGGACCCCGAGGGCAATCACTTGCCCAGCGGCGAGGAAGGCGAATTGTGCCTGCGCGGCCCCTCGGTGATGCTCGGCTACTGGCGCAACCCTGAGGCGACCGAGGCCGCGCTCGGTCACGGCTGGCTGCGCACCGGCGATCTCGGCACGATGGACTTCCGCGGGCGCGGCTACCTCCTCGGCCGCGCCAAGGAGCTCATCAAGACCGGCGGCGAGAACGTCTACCCGGCCGAAGTCGACGCGGTCTTTGCCGCCATGCCCGAAGTCGCCGACGCGGGCTGCTGCGGTGTGCCCGACCGGCAATGGGGCGAGGCGGTCAAGGCCTTCGTGGTGTTGAAGCCCGGCCATACCCTCACCCGCGAGGAAATCTCCGCCCGCTTCAAGGGCCAGATCGCCGGCTACAAACGCCCGCGCTACATCGAGTTCGTCGACAGCTTGCCGCGCGATCCCATCGGCAAGCTGCTGCGCCGCGAACTCTCCGCTCGCCCTGTCAGCCCTGACCAGGCCGCCTGATCGCACCACCCTGCCGCGCGGAACATACCTAGGCGTCCTCACGAGGGGGACGCCTCACCGCGCCTTAGACTGACTTGCAATATCCGCAATTTGAACAAGACCAGCGACGCCGGTGGTGACATCGGAACTCTTGCAGGCCTTGCAACGAGGGCCCGGATATGCAGCACGCGCCAGCCAATGCGAAACTCTTCGTGGCCTTGTCGCGCTACGCGCTGCTGCTGGCCGCCAGCGCGCTTCCCATGCCCCTGCGCGCCGAGGATGAGGAGGGCCAGGTCGATGTACCTGCCATCACGCTCGACGGCGAGTATGTGATCGACATCGTCGGCGTCGCGCAAGGAGCAGCGACAGGCGTGCGCCATGTCGATCTGCTGACCCTCACCGGCACAATCGATCTTGAAGAGGCAGCCGGTTGGCACGGCGCCCAGCTGGTCGGCGAGGTGATCGCTGGCACCGGGCGCGAGCCGAACCTGCTCGCCGGCACGCTACAGGGGATCGACAATGCCGAGGTCTCGAACAACCGCATCAAGCTCTACCAGTTCTACCTTGCGCAGGAATTTGCCGATGTGCCGCTGCGGGTGAGCGCCGGGTTTATCGACCTCAATGCCGAGTTCTACAGCAATGATGCGGCCGGGCTGCTGATCGCGCCCGCCTTCGGCATCGGCTCCGAGCTCGCCGCCACCGGGCCGAACGGTCCGGCGATCTTCCCTTCAACCGCGCTCACGCTGATGGCCCATGCCGAGCCTTCGCCCGAGACCTATGCGAGCCTTGCTCTGGTCAACGCCGAAAGCGGCGTGCTGGGCGACCCCGGGGGCATCCCGGCCGTACTGCGCGAAGGGGCGCTGGTGATCGGCGAGGCGGGGGTGACGAGCTTCGGCAAGCTTGCCCTTGGCGCCTGGGCCTATACCCGCCGCCAGGACGACCTGCGCCTGCTCGATGCGTCCGGCGATCCGCTGCGCCAGCGCGCGGCCGGAGCCTATCTGCTGCTCGAAGTGCCCTTCGGCACCCATGCCGCGGCGGCCGAACCCGCTACGCCTGCGGCAAGCGTGTTCCTGCGCGCGGGGCTCTCGGATGGGAACACCACGCCCTATTCCGGCGGCTGGCAGGCGGGGGTGCTGGTGAATGGCGTGTTCGCCAGGCGGCCCGAAAGCCAGCTCTCGCTGGGCATCAACCAGGCCTTCCTGACCGACAAGTTCCGCCTCAACGAAGCCGAGGCAGGCACCCCGCGCGGCCGCGTCGAAACCGGCTTCGAAATCACCCTCGCCGACCGTGTCGCTCCGTGGCTGACGCTCCAATTCGACAGCCAGTTCGTCCGGCGCTCCGAGCGAGACCCCGGCGCGCGCGATGCGGTGATTGTCGGGCTGCGGTTCATCCTTGCCGCCGGCACAAGCCGGTGAACATGCCCCCGCCCCCTCCCCGAAAGCCCGCAGCATGACAATCAAGACCCGCGCCCTCATCCTTGCCGCCGTGTTGCTCGGCCTCACGCTGATGCAGACCGGGGTGACCGCCTGGCGCGATTACGCGCGCATGCAGAGCGATGCCGATGGCGAGCGGATTGTCGGAATGCTGCGCAATCACATGGTCGGCGACATGATGCACGATGCGGTGCGCGGCACGGTCTATGCAGCGCTCTATGGCGCGGCGAGTGGCCAGCCTGCGCAGATCGCCGCCGCACGCAAGGACCTTGCGGAATATTCGGCCAACTACCGCCAGATTATGGCCGAGAACCGCAAGGATGCTGCCGAGCCGAAGATGGTCGCGCTGCTTGAGAAGACTGACGCGGATGTCGAGGCCTATCTCGGGATCGCCAAGAAGATGGTCGATGCCGCCGCCGCCGACCGCGCGCCGGCCGAGGCGCTGTTTCCCGAGTTCAACGCCAAGTTCGACGCGCTCGAGAAATCGATGGAGGCGATCGGCCTCGTGTTCGAGGACCTGCTCGCGCAGCAGAACGCCACGGCGCAATCGAGCAGCTGGATCCTGCTGGTGCTCTTCGCGCTGCTCTCGCTGGTGGTGCTGACGGGCACGGTATGGATGGTGCGCCGGGCAATCGTCGCGCGCCTGATCAGACTGGCCGAGCGGCTCGGGACTCTTGCATCGGGAGACTTCGGCGCCCCCGTGCCCGAAGCCGACACCTCGGACGAGATCGGCGACATTGCCCGCGCGGCCGAGGTGTTCCGCGCCGCCGCGCTCGCCAAGCAGAGCGCCGATGCGCAGCAGCAGATGGTGGTGGGCAGCCTCGCCGATGGCTTGAAATCGCTCGCCGCGCGTGATCTCTCCTGCCGGCTCGACACGCCGTTTGCCCCCGAATACGAGGCTTTACGCGCCAATTTCAATCGTACTGCGCAGGAATTGGCGGGCGTGATCCGCGAGGTGGTGAACGCGGCCGACGGGGTGCTTGTCGGTGCAGGCGAGATCCATGCCGCCTCCGACGACCTTGCCAAGCGCAACGAATTGCAGGCCGCCCGGGTCGAGCAGACCACCAGCGCGATGGGCGAAATCGCCAGCGGCGTCCAGGGCACCGCCGCCAGCGCGCGCGATGCCGAGAAGACCGTCGGCGAGGCGCAGAGCGAGGTCGCGACCGGCGGCGGCGTGGTGCGCGATGCCATGGCGACGATGACCGCGATCGAGCAGTCCTCGCACGAAGTCTCGCAGATCATCACGCTGATCGAGGGGATCGCCTTCCAGACCAACCTCCTCGCCCTCAATGCCGGGGTCGAGGCGGCCCGCGCGGGCGAATCCGGCAAGGGCTTTGCGGTGGTCGCCAACGAGGTGCGCGCCCTCGCCCAGCGCTCGGCCGAGGCGGCGAGCGAGATTACAACGCTGATCACCGCCAGCGCCGCCCATGTCGAGCGCGGGGTCGCACTGGTCGGGCGCACGGGCGAGGCCTTCGACGCGATCCTCGCCCACGTCGCGCGCACCAGCGAGCATATCGCCCGCATTGCGGACGCCTCGTCGGTGCAGGCGGACAGCCTCCAGCAGGTCAGCACTGCGGCGCGCGAGATGGACCGGATGACCCAGCAAAACGCCGCGATGGTCGAAGAGGCGACCGCAGCGGCCAGCGGACTCACGCGCCAGGCACAGGGCCTCTCTGCGCTGGTGGCGGATTTCCGGTTGCAGGCGGGCGCGGCAGACTGGGCGGCCGAGACGCGCCGCGCGGCCTAGGCGGGGCCAGCCTCCAGCGCCTTGCGGCCCGCCTCTTCGCGGGCAAGGGCCCGCTGGTAGGCGGGGCGCGCGGTCAGGCGTTCGCGGTAGGCCTTGAGGCTCTCCGGCACGCCCTCGTCGAGTCCCACGCTTTGGGCGAGGATCAAGGCGTAGCCGACGCAGATATCGGCGACAGTGAAGCGGTCGGCGCACAGGTATTCGCGGGCCGCGAGGCGCTCCTCGACCTTGATCAGGCGCTTGTGGAACCACTTGGCATAGGCGTGGCCGGCCTCCTGCAATCCCTTGTCCTTCTCGAACAGAACGAAGCGCATGTAGACCGTCTGCGGGAAGGTGATCGTCGCGTCGGCGTGGTAGGTGAAGTCGCAATATTCGCCGTAGTCGCGCTCGCCCGGGGCGATGGCGAGCGGGGTGTAGCCGCCGCGAGTAGCGAGGTAGTGCGCGATGGCGCAGCTTTCGGTCAGCTTGGTTTCGCCGTCGACCAGCATCGGCACCGTGCCGAGCGGGTTGATCGCCATATACTCGGGCGCGAGGTAGCGCGGCGGGAATGGCAGAATCCGGAGGTCGATATCGACCCCCGCCTCCTCCGCCGCCCAGGTCGCACGCAGGCCCCGCGAGCGCGCGCAGGTGTAAAGGACAGGTGTGATCATGAGAGGCGGATTTAGTGGGCCTTGTCCGCGCCGACACCCAGCACTTTGTGCAGGACAAAGGCGATGACGGTGCCAAGGATCAGGCCGACCACGGCCGACAGCGCCGTAGCGGTCAGCCACCCGAGCACGCCGCCGGCCGCGCCCGCCATCTCGTGCACCGCATGCTCGGCCGCGTGGATCGGGCCGTAAAGCCCGTCCCACCCGAGCTTGTGCAGGCTGTCGACCACGATGTGCCCGCCGACCCAAAGCATCGCCACCGTGCCGACGATCGAGAGCGTCACCAGCAGCTTGGGCACGAAGCGCAGCAGGAAGCGCCCGAAGGCTTGCGCCCCTTTGCTCGCCTGCTTAGTGAGGTGCAGGCCGATATCGTCGAGCTTCACGATGAGGCCGACCGCGCCATAGACCGCCACCGTCACCGCCACCGCCACCAGCGCCAGCACCGCGCCGCGCATCACCAGCGATTCCGTCGCAACCTCGTTGAGCGCGATCGCCATGATCTCGGCCGAGAGGATGAAGTCGGTGCGGATCGCCCCGCCCACCCGCTCGTTTTCGAAGGCGACGGGGTCGGTGATTTCGTCCTCCAGCGTTTCGCCATGCTTGCCGAAGCCGAGCTTCTCGATGACCTTCTCGGCGCCCTCATAAGCGAGGAAGGAGCCGCCCAGCAGCAGCAGCCAGACGATCGCGGCGGGAAGGAATTCGGACAGCAGCAGCGCGGCCGGGAGCAGGAAGACCAGCTTGTTCTTCAAGGAACCCTTGGTGATCTTCCAGATGATCGGAAGCTCGCGCGCGGGGCTGAGGCCGGTGACATAGCTCGGCGTCACCGCCGCATCATCGATCACCACGCCCGCGGTCTTGGTGCCGGCGCGGCCCGCAGCCACAGCCACGTCGTCAATCGAGGCGGACGCCGCCTTGGCGATCACCGAAATATCATCGAGCAACGCGACCAGACCTGAAGGCACAGGCAATTCCCCCTTTTGCGATTCGAGCAATTAACCCCGCGCCTGCCCGTCCGGTTCCCTGCGGACAAGACTTGCAATTGCCGGGCAAAGCTGTAAGGGCCGCCGCTTCGCACGGGAACCGCCCGGCGATGTATCGAAGAAAGCCGGAGGGGCCCCGTTCATTCGGAACGGATCAGCCAGCGATCGGCATGGTAGTGAAAGGACGCAAGATGGCGCTCTATGAGCACGTCTTTCTTGCGCGTCAGGATCTGAGCCAGGCTCAGGTTGACGCGCTGGCGGCGCAAGCCACCGAAATCGTCGAGGCCGGCAACGGCAAGGTCACCAAGACCGAGACCTGGGGCCTCAAGTCGCTCGCCTACAAGATCGAGCGCAACCGCAAGGCGCACTTCGTGCTGCTCAACATCGA
>JAIYEK010000237.1 GCA_027487015.1 Erythrobacteraceae bacterium
AAGTCGCTCTCGTAGGGGATCGCGAAGAAGATCCGCCCGTCGGGGAGCTGGAAGAAATAGGCGTAGTCGTGGTCGAACAGCTTCTTCACGACGATGTGCGAGCCGCGCACCAGCCGCATCTTCTGCGCCGAGGGCTCGCCCGCGCGGCCCAAGAGGTCGAGCACGCGCGGCCCGGCGGCATTGACCACGGCGCGGGCGTGGAAGGTCTCGGCCCCGGCTTCGATCCGCCACACCTCGCCCTCGCGGGCGAGCGCGGTGACTTCGCAGCGGGTGCGCACAGCCGCGCCGCGATCCGCCGCGTCGCGGGCGTTGAGGATGACGAGCCGCGCATCGTCGACCCAGCCGTCCGAATAGGCGAAGGCGCGGGTGTATTCGCTCTTGAGCGGGGCGCCCGCCGGGTGCTGGGTCAGGTCGACGCTCTTGGCCGCCGGAAGCCGCTTCCTCCCGCCGATATGGTCATAGAGGAACAGCCCCAAGCGCAGCAGCCACCGCGGACGCAGGCCGGGGCGGTGGGGGAGGATGAAGCGCAGCGGCCAGATGATGTGCGGCGCGATGCCCCACAGCACCTCGCGCTCGCTCAGCGCCTCGCGCACAAGGGCGAATTCGTAATGCTCGAGGTATCTGAGGCCGCCGTGGATCAGCTTGGTGGAGTTGGACGAGGTGCCCTCGGCCAGATCGCCGCGTTCGATCAGCAGCACGCGCGCGCCGCGCCCGGCCGCATCGCGCGCGATCCCGGCGCCGTTCACGCCGCCGCCGATCACCGCAAGGTCGAACATATCGGCCATCAGATCACCCACTGCGCATAGGCGAGCGCCGTCACCAGCGAGGCGATGGTCGCTGCCAGCACCGGCATGACCGAGCGCCAGCCGAGGCCCAGCAGGAGATCGGTGCGGGTGCGCATCGCGGTCGCCGTAACCGCGAGCAGCAGCAATGTCTTGGACAAAGTCAGCGCGTGGACGGCGAGGGGCGCGGGCAAGGTGACGAAGGAGTTCACCCCCACCAGCGCGAGGAAGGCGAGGATGAAGCCCGGCAGCACCGGAACGCGCGCCTTGCCGACCCCTGCGGGCAGCGGCTGGACGCGGGCAATCCAAAGGGCGGCGAGCGTGACCAGCGGGGCCAGCAGCGCGACGCGGGTGAGCTTCACCACCGTCGCCTGCGCGCCTGCCGCGTCCGAGACGGCAAAGCCCGCGCCAATCGCCTGCGCGACGTCATGGATCGAGGCTCCGACGAGGAACCCCGCCTGCGCGTCGGTAAAGCCAAGCATGGTGGTGAGCGGCGGGTAGGTGACGAGCGCGATGGCGCTGGCGGCGGCGAGGATCACGAGGGTGAGGGTGAAAAGCGCCTGATCGATCCGCTCGCGCCCGATCACGCCATAGAGCGCCAGCGCGGCTGACGCGCCGCAGATCGCGGTCGCGCCCCCGCCGAGGAGGCCAATCGCGGGGCTCTGCCCGGTCGCGCGGGCGGCGGCGAGCGCGGCGATCAGCGCCGAGGCCATGACGAGGGCGAGTCCGGCAAAGGGGACGATCCCCATCGCCATGACCTGCATCGCGGTCACCTGAAAGCCGAGCAGAACGATCCCTGCGCGAAGCCCGTGGCGGCTGACCGCGTCGAGCCCGTCATGGGTGCGCGGGTCGGCGGCGGCGAAGTTCACCGCAAGCCCGATCAGGAGGCCCGCAAGGATCACCGGCACCCCGTAATTCTGGCTCAGCCACGCCGCCGCCGCGCCCGCGATCGCGCTGATCGCAAGGCCGGGGATGAAGCGCGAGAGCGGCTTCCTCTCGGTCTTGGCGCCGGAGGCTGCAGCGGTGTCGGCGAGCATGATCTCGCCGAACAGATCGCCGGCATAGGCCTCGAAATCGGGGCGGGAGCCTTGCTTCATGGCCTTGCGGGTCTGCCCTTATGTCTCACGGTGTCACAAGCCTACCGCGTGCCCCCGCGCAATGCAACCGCGCGGGCAGGCCTCAATCGAACAGCGCGGCCTCGTTTTCGGGCCGGCGGATGACCGGCAGGAGCAGGTGGAACCACGCCAGCGCAACAAGGTAGGAGGCCGAGGCGAAGACAAACAGCGGCACGAAGCCGAAGCCCGCATCGAGCACCCGTCCGGCCACAAGGCTGATTGCCACCCCACCCATATTGCCCATGAACGCGCCGAAGGCCGTCACCCGTCCGACCTTGGCGCCCGGCACGACATCGGTGATGGTCGAGAACAACGAGAGCGAGAAGCCCTGATGCCCCGCCATGACCACGCCGATCATCACCGCGACCGGCCAGAACCCGCCTATCTCGAGCACCAGCGGCAGCGGGGCGACAATCAGCGCGGAGGCCAGCATCACGCCCTTGCGCACGCGGTTGGGGCTCCACCCGGCCTCGAGCAAGCGGGTCGAGACCCACCCCGCCAAGAGCGCGCCGAGCCCCGACCCGGCAAAGGCAATGGCGAGCGGCACCGCCAGCTCGAGAGTCGAGAGGCCGAACTCCTTGCGGTAGTAATCGGCGAGCCAGAAATTGATGAACCACCAGGTCATGTCGGACAGCGCCTTGGCGATGACGATCGCCCAAGTCTGGCGGTTCATGAGGATCGGGCCGTAGCTATCGGCGCCTCCAGTGGTAGCCGCGCCGTTGCCGCTTCGTTGCGCGCTGGTTGCAGGGTCATTGTGCAGCTGTGCCACGCCCCTTGCGAGCCACATCCATGCGATCAGCGAGGCGAATCCGCCGATCCCGCCCGCCACCAGCGCCCCGCGCCAGCCGACGGCCTCGGCCAGCGCCGGGATAAGGAAGGGCATCGCAATCGTCCCCGCGCCCGCCAGCATTGTCGCAAAGCCGAAGGCGAAACTGCGCTTGTCGGGCGGGAACAGCGTGGCGACGGTCTTGATCGTGAGCGGCGTCTGCACCGCCTCGGTCACGCCCAAGCCGACCCTTGCCGCGACCACCTGCCAGGTGCTCAGCGCCCAGCCGTGGGCCATCGCGGCAACGCTCCACGCCGAAGCCCCGACCTGCATCGCGCGGTTGACCGACAGCCGGTCGACCAGCCAGCCGGTGACGAGAAAGGCGAAGGCGGCCGAAAACTGCGTGACCGCGGCAAGATCGCCGAAGTCACTGTCACTCCAGCCGAAATCCTTCATCATGTCGGGCTTGAGGATCGCGATGATCGGCCGGTCCATCGCGTTGAACACACCTGCGATGCACAGCACGGTGAACAGCGACCAGCGCAGGCGCGATGGGATAGGCGAGGGGTGGTCAGCAGCCATGACGGGTTCCTAGGGATGAGAAGCACGGACAGGCAAGCGCGAGACGAAAAGGGCCGCCGGATCGCTCCGGCGGCCCTCGTGATGTCATGCGGCCATGCGGCTCAGAACGTCCGGACGCGCAAGGACACGCCGAAATAGCGATCCGCATCGCGCGGGATCTGCAACCGGCGACCGCCCTCGATATTGAGCAGCACGTAGCTTTCATCCGTGATGTTGCGGGCGTGGAAGGTCAGGCGGTACTTGTCGTCCGGGTCCGAGAAACCGATCGAGGCGTTCCAGATGCCGTAGGGATCGATGATCGTCGAGGCCGCCTGGCCAAGGTCCGAATACTGCGTGCTGGTGTGGCGGTAATCGGTGTTGAGGTACAGCGTCACCCCGCCCAGCTCGCGAGTGTAGTCACCCCCGATGGTGTAGACGAACTTCGGCGCGAGCGGCAGGACAGTGCCGTTGCGCGCGTCGGGCGCGTTGGTGGTCGGGTTGGGGTTGAACGCCTTCACCCGCGCGTCGGCATAGGCGGCGCTGGCGCGCAGGTTGAGGCCGTCGATGGGGTTGACCACCAGATCGGCTTCGAAGCCTTCGCTCTTCACCGTGCCCGCGTTGGTCAGGTTCGAGATCGTCGCGCCGTTGACCACGATGAAGTTGTTCGCCTGGAACCCGTCATACTCGACCATGAAGGCGGCCACGTTGAGCTGCACGCGGTTGTCGAGGAACTGCGACTTCACCCCGATCTCGAAGCTGTCCGACAGCTCCTTGTCGATCGGCACCGCATTGTTCGGGGCGGTGTGGTTGAAGAACACATTGAAGGCCGGACCCTTGTATCCGCGGGTGTAGGACCCGTAGAGCATGATGTCCTCGGTCGGCTTGAACTGGATCGCCGCGCGGCCCGACAGGTTGCCGGTGTCGGTCGATCCGCGGCTGGTGTTGGTGCCGTTGCCGCCGTTGGCGATCAGGCCGCCGGCCGGGTTGAGGTTGGTGCCCGGGCCAGCCACGGCCGCGCCGTTGGTGGCGTTCTGCGCCGGCGCGCGGGTGTGGGTGAACTCCAGCTTGTCCCAGGTGTAACGCAGGCCCCCGGTCAGCGAGAGCTGCTCGGTGATCTCGTAGGTCGCCTGCCCGAATAGCGCGTAGTTGTTGGCCCGCACGTCGCTGCGCGAGGTGGCGAAGGGGAACAGCGTATTGACTGTGTCAGCGAGGTTGCACGGGATCGCCCCGCCCGGCAGCGCCGCGAGGTTCGAGGTGGTGCAGGTCACGCCGCGGCGGGTGAAGTCCTGCGTGTTGTCCGATTGCCAGATGAACCCGCCGACCTGGTAGTAGAACGGCTTGCTCTGGTCCGAGGCGAGGCGGATTTCGGCCGAAACCTGTTCGGTCTTCACCGTGCCGACATCGTGCAACTGGCCCGCGCCGACGATTGCACGCGGCAGGAAGTCGCCCTCGCGGTTCTCGGTGTTCTCCCAGTTGCGGTAGCCCAGCACCACGCTCAGCGTGTGGGTGTCGGTGATGTCGAAATCGCCGGTGCCGGTCAGGCTCCACTGCTTGTCCTGATTGGAGGTGACGAGATCGTTGTTGATGAAGCGCTGGTCCTCGCCAATCGCCACACCGTTCGGCAGGGCCAGCAGCGCATCCTGCACCGCGCCGCGGCTGGCGCCGGTCACGTCGACGCAGCAATCGTCGTCAGCCTTGTAGTAATCGGCGATCAGGCGGACCTTGTTGGCGCCATCATCGTAATCGACGATGCCGCGCAGGCCGTAGCGCTCGTAGCCGTTGACCTTGTTGTTCTGGCCGCCGAAGATGTTGGTGATGTTGCCGTCATAGGTGCCGTAGAAACCGGTCAGGCGGGCGCTGAGGTTCTCGGCGAGGGGACCGCTGATCGCAGCGCGCAGGCGGTATTCGTCGCCCTCGAACGCGTCGGCGTTGAACTCGGCTTCGAGCGTGTCGGTGCCGCCCTTCGAGACGATGTTGACGAGGCCGGCGCTCGCGTTGCGGCCGAACAGCGTGCCCTGCGGGCCGCGCAGCACTTCGAGCCGCTGGATGTCGATCAGTTCGGCGAAAGCCTGGCCCGAACGCGACAGCACCACGCCGTCGACAACGGTGGACACAGAAGGCTCGGCCGCGACCGAGAAGGTGATCGTGCCGACACCGCGCATCACGATCGCATTGTTGGCGCCCGTAGTGCCCTTGCGGAAGGTCACCGAGGGGACGACGGTGGCGATATTCTCGAGGCTGGTGACGCCCGCCTGCTGCAGCCGGTCACCCGACACCGCAGCGATCGCGATCGGCACGTCCTGAACGTTTTCCTCAACCTTCTGGGCGGTGACGATGATTTCCTCGACCTGCGCCATGGCCGGCGCGGTGGTGGCGAGTGCGAGCGAACTGGCCGACAGGGCCAGCGCCTTGAAGGCAATACGGATGGTGGCGGACATGATGGTGTTCTCCCCTCTGGTCACGATCAACTCTTTGCGGACGGCGGTTCGATCTCAGCCCGTGCGGTCGATCTTTGGCCTGTCGGGTTGCGCTTTCCGCCGCATTCTGTCAAGCGGTGTCAGAACGGGCCGAGGGACAGCCCGGTGCAAGGATACGGGTTAGGGATGGTGCGGCTGGAGCCGGTAGAGGGGGGCGTTGCGTTGCGGCTGGCAGGCCGGACGATCCTCCATCATGCTCCCGATTGTCTCGCAATTTCCGTGTCTTCGGGCGCGCCGCAGGTGGCGATGGTGCGCGGCAATTTCCGGCTTTCCGACGATGCTGTGGCAGCGATGCCACTGTGCGAGGCAGAAGTGGACGGTGAGGGCCGCGTGGTGCTGGCGAGCACCGATAGCAGCGCCCGGGTGGCCGTGTCGCTTGCGCCTGACGCATCGCGGCTGACGCTGGCGGCGCTCGGCGGGCATGACCGCATGACGCTCGACTTCACTCTCGCTCCTGAAGACGTGCTGTGGGGTGGGGGCGAGCAGATGAGCTACCTTGCCCTCAATGGCCGCAACTTCCCGATCTGGACGAGCGAACCGGGCATCGGCCGCGAACCCGGCACTGCGCTTACCGATCAAGCGAGCGCCGACGGCAGCTTTGCGGGCGGGGATTACTGGACGACCAATTACCCCGAGCCCACCGTGCTGTGCTCGGGCGGCTGGGCGCTGAGCCTCGCCAATGCCGAATATGCCGAACTCGACGCGCGCGAGGGAGGACGACTGCGTATCCACGTCTGGTCGGGCGAGGTCGTGATTGACCTGATCGAAGGCACGCCTGCCGAGCTTACCCGCCAACTGGCCGCACGCTTCGGCTCGCGCCAAGCGCTGCCCGATTGGGCCATCGGCGGCGCGGTGGTCGGTCTCAAGCAGGGTGATGCATCGTTCGAACGGCTCGAAAAGCTGGTCGACGCAGGCGCGGCCATCTCGGGCCTGTGGTGCGAAGACTGGGTCGGCATCCGCGAAACCAGCTTCGGCCGGCGCCTGTTCTGGGACTGGCAGTGGAACGCGGAGCGCTATCCCGATCTGCCCGCCCGGATCGCGGCGTTGAAGGCGCGCGGCATCCGCTTCCTTGGCTATGTGAATCCATATCTCGCCTTCGACGGCCCGCTTTACCCGGAAGCCGCCGCCAAGGGCTATTTCGCGCGCGAGTTGGACAGCGACGCCCCCTACCTCGTTGACTTCGGCGAGTTCCACGCAGGCGTGGTCGACTTCACCAACCCCGAAGCCGCCGACTGGTTCGCTGAGGAGGTTATCGGCAAGCGCATGCTCGATTTCGGCCTCGACGGGTGGATGGCGGACTTCGGCGAATACCTCCCCACCGACCTCAGGCTCCACAACGGCGACCCGATGCAGGAGCATAACCGCTGGCCGGTGCGCTGGGCCGAGGTTAACGCCCGCGCCGTCGCCTCGCGCGGCAAGACTGGCGAGGTGCTGTGGTTCATGCGCGCGGGGCACACCGGGGTGCAGGCGCATTGCCCGCTGCTCTGGGCGGGCGACCAGTCGGTCGATTTCAGCCGCCATGACGGCATCGGCACGGTCAGCACCGCCGCGCTCTCGTCAGGCCTTGTGGGCAATGCCTTCAGCCATTCCGATGTCGGTGGCTATACCAGCCTGTTCGGCAATGTGCGGACCGAGGAGCTGATCCTCCGGTGGTACGAGCTCGGCGCCTTCAGCCCCGTGTTCCGCACCCATGAAGGCAACCGCCCGGACGACAACCTCCAGATCGACTCCACCCCCGCGTTGATCGAAGGTTTCGTCCGCTGGAGCCGCATCCACGAAAGCCTCGCCCCCTACGTCCGCCATCTCGTCGCCGAGGCGCAAGCGACCGGCCTCCCGGCCCAGCGCGCGCTGTTCCTGCACTATCCTGAGGATCGCGAGACCTTCACGACCCAAGACCAATTCCTCTATGGTGCCGACCTGCTGGTCGCGCCGGTGATCGAAGCGGGGGCAGTGATGCGAAAGGTCTATCTGCCTGACGGTGCATGGCGGCATCTCTGGAGCGGCGAGCCCCGCGCCCCCGGCTGGCACGATGCCGCCGCCCCCCTCGGCGCGCCGCCGGTGTTCTACCGTCTGGACAGCCCCTTCGCCGACCTGTTCGCCCAAATCGCCGAAGGTCTCGCCGCATGAGCCGCGCCAACATCCGCGATGTCGCCGCGCGCGCCGGGGTTGCCGTCAAGACGGTGAGCCGGGTGATGAACGGCCACCCATATGTCAGCGCCGAACTGAAGACGCGGGTCGAGGCGGCGATGGCCGAGCTCGATTACCGCCCCTCAGTCGCCGCGCGCATTCTCTCGGGCGCGAAGTCCAATCAGGTCGCGCTGATCTACGACAATCACAGCCCCTATTACATGTTCCAGATCCAGAAGGGCTGCTGGGAGGTGTGCCACGATAGCGGCATCCGCCTGCTGGCCCAGCCGGTCGACGTCGCCGATCCGCGCGTCGGCGATCAGGTGCGCGGTCTCGTCAGCGAGACCCATGTCGATGGCATCATCCTCTCCTCCCCCGTCACCGATTGCGATCCGGTCCTGCGCGCCTTGGAGACGATGGACGTGCCCTTCGTGCGCATCTCGCCCGGGACCAACCACGCGCTGACCTCGAGCGTGTTCATGGACGACGCGCAGGCCGCCGACGACATGACCACGCATCTGATCAACGCAGGCCACCGCCGGATCGGTTTCATCAAGGGCCACACCAACCACATGGCCTCGGACGACCGCCTGTTCGGATACCGCCGCGCATTGGACCGCGTCGGCATCCCGTTCGAGCCGAGCCTAGTGGTGGACGGCGAATTCGATTTCGACAGCGGCGTCGCTGGCGCGCGCGTGCTGCTCGACCAGCCGAACCGCCCGACCGCGATCTTCGCCTCGAACGACGACATGGCCGCAGGCGTGCTCGCGGTGGCGCATGACCGCGCGATAAACGTGCCGGGTGAGCTGTCGGTCGCCGGTTTCGACGACACCACGCTGGCGCGCACCGTGTGGCCGCCGCTCACCACCATCCGCCAGCCGATGGCCGAGCTCGCGCGGACCGCGACCCAAATCCTGATCGCAGGCGGGGACATCACCCACAAGCGCCTGCCCCACGAACTCGTCGAGCGCGCCTCGGTCGCTCCCCCCAAGAGGAACTTTTGACCCATGAGTGAACTGCCCCTGCCGCCCGCAACCCGCCGTCTCGGCCCGAGCGATATCGAGGTTTCGCCCATCGCCTGGGGCATGTGGCGGCTGGCCGAGAATGGCCGCACGGCGAGCGATGCGGCGAAGCTGGTGCATGCGGCGCTGGATGCCGGGATCACCTTCCTCGACACCGCCGACATCTACGGCTTCAACGGCAGCGGCGGCTTCGGCGATGCCGAGGCGCTGCTGGGCGAGGTGCTGGCCGCCGAGCCTGCCTTGCGCGACCGGATGGTGCTGGCGACCAAGGGCGGGATCCTCCCGCCGCTGCCCTATGATCAGAGCGCGGATTACCTGCGCAAGGCGATCGACGATTCCCTGCGCCGCCTTCAGGTGGACTCGGTCGACCTGTGGCAGATCCACCGCCCCGACATTCTCGCGCATCCGCAAGAAGTGGCACGGGTGCTCGACGATGCGGTGGCGAGCGGCAAGATCAGGACGCTCGGCGTTTCGAACTTCACGCAAGGACAGACCGCCGCGCTCCTGCACTTCCTCGGCAACAAGCTGGTCTCGACCCAGCCCGAGATCAGCCCGCTCAGGATCGACTGCTTCGAGAATGGCGAATTGGATCAGGCGATGATGCTGGGCCTGACCCCGCTCGCATGGTCGCCGCTGGGCGGCGGGCGTCTGGCCGCGCCCGAGACCGCGCGCGACAAGGCCGTGGCCGCCGCGCTCGATGCCGTGGCCGCAGCGCAAGGCGTCTCGCGCACGGTCGCCGCCTACAGCTGGCTGATGGCGCACCCGGCGGGGATCATCCCGATCATCGGCTCGCAAAACCCCGAGCGCATCGCCGAGGGGGCGCAGGCGCTCACGGTGCGCTGGAACCGGACGAATTGGTACGCGGTGCTGGTGGCGGCGCGGGGCGTGCCCTTGCCTTAACGCCAAACCCCGTTCGTGCTGAGCTTGTCGAAGCACCGTCCTTCTTGGGATCGCGGGGACAAAACAGAAATACGGCCCTTCGACAGGCTCAGGGCGAACGGAAATTGGGATGGGAATGAAGCGATGACTGACCAGCAACAATGCGAAATCGCGTGGTTCTCCGCGCTGTGCGACGATGATTACGAGTTCCTCGGCGTCCCCGATCCCTTTCTTGCGTCAAGCTGGGAGCATTGCCGCAACCTCGTGCTGCGCGCGGAAGAGGGCGGGTTCGACAATATCCTGCTGCCCTCGGGCTATCAGCTGGGCGTTGACACCACGATCTTCGCCGCTGCGGTGGCGACGCAGGTCAAGCGCATCAAGCTCCTCTGGGCGACCCGCATGGGCGAAGACTGGCCGCCGCAGCTCGCGCGCCGGATCGCGACATTGGACCGCATCCTCGGGCCGAACGCGAGTGGCACCGGCGGGCGCCTCAACGTCAACATCATCTCCTCGGACATGCCGGGCGAAAAGATCGAGAGCGGCCCGCGCTACCGCCGCGGCACCGAGATCATGAAGATCGTCAAGACGCTGCTCAACGGCGAGCATCTCGATTTCGACGGCGAGTTCTACAAGCTGAAGCTCGATCCGCCCCGCATCACCACCCTCAATGGCAAGTGCCCGCCATTTTATTTCGGCGGCCTCAGCCACGAAGCGCGCGAATGCGCGGCCGAGGCGGCGGACGTCTACCTGATGTGGCCCGACACGATGGACAAGGTGCGCGAGAACATCGCCGACCTCAAGGCCCGCGCCGCCAATTACGGGCGCACCCTCAAGTTCGGCTACCGCGTCCACGTGATCGTGCGCGAGACCGAGGACGAGGCGCGCCAGTACGCTGACCGGCTGCTCTCGAAGCTCGACGACGAGGCCGGCCGCGCGATCCGGGAGAAGAGCCTCGATGCCAAGAACTACGGCGTCCAGCGCCAGCAGGAGTTGCGCGGCGCAGCGGATGGCGACGGCTTCGTCGAGGAGAACCTGTGGACCGGCATCGGCCGCGCGCGCTCGGGCTGCGGGGCGGCGATCGTCGGCACCCCCGATCAGGTGCTCGCCAAGTTGCGCGCCTATCAGGCCGAGGGGATCGAGGCGTTCATCCTCTCGGGTTATCCGCATATGCAGGAAGCCGACCTGTTCGCGCGGCATGTGCTGCCGCATATCCAGCACGGTCCGCTGGAGATGTAGGACCGCGCGGCGGGCTCGGAGTCGCCACCCGCGATTCCCTGCCCGTTGCACGGTCATTGCCGTATCATCGGCGGGTCATTGCATGTTTCACGTGGAACATGACGCTACTGCATGCACGTCTCGCGGAAGGGCTGCGCAAATCCCTCTTTTCCGCATCCCCGCGCCGTGACAAAGCGTATTCCAAAGCGGCAAAAGCAGTCTGGAGAGAGACATCATGAACCTCGAATTCACCCCCGAAGAGCAGGCCTTCCGCGACGAAGTCCGCACCTTCATCGCCGAAAACTATCCCAAGCACCTCGCCGATTTCGGCATGCGCGAAGACATGGCCCGCGAAGACTTCGTCGCGTGGCATAAGGTCCTCGGCGCCAAGGGCTGGTCGGTTCCGGCATGGCCCGTCGAATATGGCGGCACCGGCTGGACCCCGACTCAGCGCTACATCTGGTCGGAAGAGAACGCCCGCGTGAACGCGCTCATGCCGCTGCCCTTCGGCGTCTCGATGGTCGGCCCCGTCATCTACACCTTCGGCAACGAAGAGCAGAAGGCCCGCCACCTCCCCGGGATCCGCAGCGGCGAAGTGTGGTGGTGTCAGGGCTATTCGGAACCGGGCGCAGGCTCGGACCTCGCCAGCCTCAAGACCACCGCGGTGCGTGACGGCGATCATTACGTCATCAACGGCCAGAAGACCTGGACCACTCTGGCCCAGCATGCCGATTGGGGCTTCTTCCTGTGCCGCACCGACCCAACCGCCAAGGCGCAGGAAGGCATCAGCTTCATCCTCGTCGACATGAAGACCCCGGGCGTGGAAGTGAAGCCGATCAAGCTGCTTGATGGCGGCTACGAGGTCAACGAGACCTGGCTGACCGACGTGCGCGTGCCCGTCGAGAACCTCGTCGGCGTCGAGAACAAGGGCTGGACCTACGCCAAGTTCCTGCTCGCCCACGAACGTTCGGGCATCGCCGGCGTGGCGCGCTCGAAGCGCGGCGTCGAGAAGCTGCGCGAGATCGCGACCCACGAAACGCTTGATGGCGCGCCGCTGATCAAGGATTTCGACTTCGCCAAGAAGGTGAGCCAGCTCGAGATCGATCTCGCCGCGCTCGAGATCACCGAACTGCGCACGCTCGCGGGCGAGCAGGCGGGCAAGGGGCCGGGGCCGGAAAGCTCGATCCTCAAAATCAAGGGCACCGAAATCCAGCAGCGCCTGACCGAGCTGACGCTGGAAGCCGTCGGCACTTACTCTGCGCCCTATATGGGCGGGGTGTCGAACGACAACGGCTCGAACGAGCACCCGGTCGGCCCCGACTACGCGGCCCACGCGGCGGCGACCTATTTCAACATGCGCAAGACCAGCATCTATGGCGGATCCAACGAGATCCAGCGCAACATCATCACCAAGATGATCCTCGGCCTCTAAAGCGCCGACGGACGGGAGAGAATTCGTGGATTTCAACTTCACCGAAGAACAAGGCATGGTGCGCGACGGCCTCTCGCGGCTGGTGCGTGAGCAATACGGCTTCGAGGAGCGCCGCAAGGCAATTGCCTCGGCAGCCGGCTGGCGTCCGGAAGTCTGGGCGCAGCTCGCCGAGCTCGGCATCCTCGGCATGCCCTTCTCCGAGGCCGATGGCGGCTTCGGCGGCGGAGCGGTTGATGCGATGGTCATCATGGAGGAGTTCGGGAAGGGCCTCGTGATCGAGCCCTTCCTGCCGACCGTGGTCTGCGCAGGCGGCTTCCTCAAGCACGGCGGCACCGCAGCGCAGAAGGAAGAGCATATCGGCGCGATCGTCTCGGGGAGCGCTGTGTTCGCCTTCGCCTATGCCGAGCCCAAGGGCCGCTATGACTATGCCGACCTCGAAACCACCGCCAAGAAGGACGGCAGCGGCTATGTGCTGAACGGCCACAAGGCGGTCGTGATCGGTGCTCCCTGGGCGAGCCACCTCGTCGTCACCGCCCGCACTGGCGGCGAGCGGCGGGATCGCTCGGGCGTTTCTGTGTTCGTGCTGGCCAAGGACACGCCCGGCGTCACCACCCGCGACTATGTCACGGTCGACGGCCGCCGCGCCTCGGAAGTCTTTTTCGAGAACGCAGCCGTGGGTGCAGACGCGCTGATCGGCGCGGAAGGCGAGGGGCTGGCGCTGATCGAGATGGTCACCGACGAAGCCATCGCCGCGCTGTGCGCGGAGGCCTGCGGGGCGATGAAGGTCGCCCATGCGATGACGGTTGAATACTCGCGCCAGCGCAAGCAGTTCGGCGTTCCGATTGGCTCGTTCCAGGTCCTCCAGCACCGCATGGTCGACATGTATACCGCCTACGAAACCGCCGTTTCGCTGACCTATCTCGCCACGCTGCGCCTCGGCTCGGACGAGCGGACCCGCAAGCAGGCCGTCAGCGCTGCGAAGGTCGGGGTCGGCCAGTCGGCGCGGCTGATCGGGCAGGAAGCCGTGCAGATCCACGGCGGCAACGGCGTCACCGATGAATATGCCATCGGCCACTACTTCAAGCGCCTGACGATCTTCGATTCTGAGTTCGGCAATGTCGACCACCACCTGAAGCGCCACGTCGCGCTCGCTTAAGCGCCGCCGCACATGCACAAGGCCCCGCTCCCGCCTCGGCGCGACCGGGGCCTTTGCTTTTGCGCTGTAACCTTTGCGGCGATGCAGGCGAATGCCGTGGCATGAGAGCCGACGAAGCCACGCTTGCCCGTTTGATGGCGCTGTCGCAGCAGGGCGACCGCCAAGCCTATGCTGCGCTGCTAGAGAGCTGCCAGCGCTGGCTGCGCGGCTATTACAGCCGCCGTATCGCGCCATCGAGCCTCGACGACCTCGTGCAGGAGACGCTGATCGCGCTTCACACCAAGCGCGCTTCGTGGGATGCGACCCGGCCCTTCCTCCCGTGGCTCGCGGCGATCGCGCGTTATCGCTGGGTCGACCACTTGCGCCGCCTCTACCGCGCCGACGAGCACGAACTCCACGAGGAACTGCTCGGCACCGATGACGAACCCGCCATCGCCGCGCGCATTAGCCTCGACCGATTGCTCGGCCTGCTCCCCCCGGCACAGGAACGCGCCATCGCGCTGGTCAAGATCGAGGGCCTGAGCATCGCAGAGGCCTCCGCCGCCACCGGGCAGAGCGAGAGCCTCGTCAAGGTCAACATCCACCGCGGCCTCAAACGGCTCGCCGCCATGATCGAGAAAGAATGACAATGCCCCAGAATTCCGATGCCCTTATCGCCGAGCTGGTGGACGGCCTCGAACCGGTCAAGCCGCTGCGCCTTGGCGAGGGCGTGGCGCTCGCGCTGGTCGCGGCAGGGGTGACGGCGCTGGCTGTCGCGCTGCTGTTCGGCCTGCGCGAGGAGTGGCTGGCGGGGCACCTCGATCCGATGCAGCTGGTCTCGACGGGGCTGTTCCTCGGCCTCGCGCTGGCGGCGACGGTGACGGTGGTGGTGATGAGCCGGCCGCAGGTCGGCAATGATCACGGCGGTTGGCGCTGGGCGGCGGCGATGGCGGGGTTCCTGCCGCTGGCCGGGGTAATCGTGGCGCTCGCGCGCGGGGCCGAGACGATCTCGCCCGAAGTCATGCGCCACGGGGCCGAGTGCCTTGCGGGCGGTAGCGCGGCCTCGCTGCTGGTCTTCGCGCTGCTGGTCCTGTGGCTGCGCCGCGGCGCGCCGACCTCGCCCGAGCGCGCGGGGCTGGTGACGGGCGTGGCTGCGGGCGCCTTCGGGATCTTCGCCGCATCGCTCCACTGTGCGGATAACGATATCGTCCACATCGGGTTGTGGCACAGCGCGGCGGTGGTGGCGATGGGGCTGGTGGGCCGCGCGCTGGTACCGCGCCTGATCCGCTGGTGAACGGGCCTACGCCGTCTCGCGCACCGTGAGCTCGGGCGGGAGCACCAGGCTCTCGGTCGTCTCGCCGCCCAAGCGCCGCAGCAGCAGGTCGACGAGGCCGCGCGCGCCCGCGGCGATATCCTGACGCACCGTGGTGAGCGGGGGGATGGTCTGGCGCGCAATCGGCAGATCGTCGAAGCCGACCAGCTTTACATCGTCCGGAACGCTGAGCCCCTGCGCACGCAGCTCAGTCAGGCACAGCGCGGCGAGCGTGTCGGTCGCGGCGAAGATGCCGTCGATCGCGCGCCCGTGCTGGGCGAGGTGCCGGGCGATCTCCTCGCTCGCGCGGTCGGGGGATAGGTGTGTGGAGAGCGCCAGCACAGGCGGCAGGCCCATCCGCGCCGCGACATCCTGCGCGCCGGCAAAGCGTGCGGCGAATTCCATCGGCCCGGTGTCGCCAAGGAAGGCGATCCGCCGCGCGCCGCCCGCGATCAGGCGCTCGGCGGCAAGGCGGCCGCCGAGGCGGTTGTCGGTCCCGACCACGCAGTGGCGCTGGCCCTCCTGGTGGTTGCCCCAGACGACCATCGGCCGGTAGCCATCCGCGACCTCCTCGATCCGCTCGAACTGGTCGGACTGGCCGATCACGATCACCCCGTCGATCATGCCCGAACCGATGAAGCGGTCGAGCCAGTCGGCATCATCACCGGGCACCACGCGGCGCAGCATCAGGTCATAGCCGTGGGTGGTGAGCTCGTCGGCGAGGAAGCCGAGCAGGGTCATGAAGAAGCTGTCGGAGATCTGCTGGCGGATGTCATGGCCCAGCGGAATGACGACCCCGATCACCCCGGTCTTCTGGCGGCGCAATCCGCTCGCCATCTGGTTGGGGCGGAAGCCGTGTTCGCGCGCCAGCGCCTCGATTTTCTCGCGGGTGCGGGTGTTGACGAGGCTCTTGCCGGCGAGCGCGCGAGAGACGGTGCCGGGCGAGACCCCGGCAAGCCGCGCCAGATCGGTGATGGTGCGCACGGCGGCGCGCCCGTCCTTTCCCTCTCTGGCGCTCATCGCTCTCCTTTCAGCCGGCCGCGAGCCCCTGTTCCCGGGGTCTGCGATGTCCGGCATCCACCAGCAGCGTAGCGATGGCGCCCGCGAGCATCAAGGCCCCCCCCAGCATCAGCACATGGCGGGGATCGCCGCCGAGCAGCGGGTTATAGATCAGGGGCATGGTGAGCGTCTGGATCAGCATGGGGATGACAATGAACAGGTTGAAGATCCCCATGTAGATGCCGTTGCGCTCCGGCGGGATGCAGTCGGCGAGCATCACGTAGGTGTTGCCCATCATCCCTGCCCAGCCGATGCCGATGCCCAGCATCAGCACGAACAGCACTGCTGGAGTCGTCACTCCCGGAATCAGCAGCATCGCCGCGCCCGATGCGGCAAGGCAGGCGGCATGGGTGGGCCGCGCGCCGAAGCGCTTGACGATCGGGATCAGCGCGAGGGCGCCGAGGAAGGCGACGAAATTGTAGAGCGCGCCCGCCTGCTGCGCGGTCAGTGTCGCTTCGCGGAAGGCGGCGCTGGTGGGATCGCTGGTGTCGTAGAGCGAGCGTCCGACCGCGAAGGTGATATACTGCCAATAGGCGAACATCGCATACCACTGGCACAGCATCGCGCCGGCGAGCTGGCGCATCGGGCGCGGCATGTCGGCAATCGCGTTGCGGATCTCGACGAGGGTAGCGAGGGCGGTCAGCGGCTTGTCCGCAAGTTCGGCCTGCTCGGCTTCGTCCAGCGGCAGCTCGCGCACCCTGAGCACCGACCACAGGATCGTCGATATCGACAGGATCGCGCCAATCACGAAGGCGATTCGGACGATCACCGGAATGCCGTTGTCGTCCAGCACGTCGCGCGCGACGAAGGCGGTGAGCAGCGAGGGCGCGAGGTAGGACAGCGTTTGGGCAAGCCCTGTAAAGGCGCTTTGGGTGAGGAAGCCCACCGACCGCTGTTCGGGCGCGAGCCGGTCGGCGACATAGGCGCGGTAGGGCTCCATGGTGATGTTGTTGCCGGCATCGAGGATCCACAACAGGCTCGCGGCCATCCACAAGGCGCTAGAATAGGGCATGGCGAAGAGGGCGAGGCTGCAGATCACCGCGCCGACGAGAAAATAGGGGGTGCGACGGCCGAGGCGTGTGTTGGTCCGGTCGCTCATCGCGCCGACGATCGGCTGGACGATGAGGCCGGTCATCGGCCCTGCCAGCCACAGAAGCGGCATCGAGGCCTCGTCCGCGCCGAGGAAGCCATAGATCGGCCCCATGTTGGCCTGCTGCAGCCCGAAGGAGAACTGCAGGCCGAAGAAGCCGATGTTCATCTCGATGATTCTGAGCAGCGAAAGCCGCGGCTTTTCCGACATGTGAGCCCTCATCCCATTTTCTCGCCCGCGTCTTATAACCGACGCTGTGGCTGAGAGGTGACACGAATCCGACTCATTTGCAAACGTTTGCAAGATTCCTGTTGCAAACGTTTGCACAATGATTAGGCCTCGCATCGTCAGCGCCCGAAGATGCGCGAACCCGAGAGGAGAAGACCCATGAAATTGCGTTACGCGCTTTGCGCCGGTGCCGCCGTGTCGGCCCTTATCTCCACCCCCGCCTTCGCGCAGGATTCGGCCACCGACACCGTCGAGGGCGAAGAAATCATCGTCACCGCGGTTGCCCGCGGGCAGAACCGCATCGAAAGCTCGGTCTCGGTCAGCGCCATCGGGGCCGACGAGATCACCAAGCTGAACGCGCCGTCCTCGGCCGACCTCATCCGCCAGATCCCCGGCATCCGCTCGGAAGCCTCGGGCGGTGAGGGCAACGCCAACATCGCGGTGCGCGGTATCCCCGTCTCGACCGGCGGTGCGCGCTACATCCAGCTTCAGGAAGATGGCCTGCCGATCCTCGAATTCGGCGACATCATCTTCGGCAATGCCGACAACTTCCTGCGCGCCGACCGCTCGGTCGCCCGAGTCGAAGCTGTGCGCGGCGGTTCGGCCTCGACCTTCGCGTCGAATGCGCCGGGTGCGGTGATCAACTTCATCTCCAAGACCGGCAAGGAAGAAGGCGGCGCGATCCAGGGCTCTGTCGGTCTCGACTTCGAGACCTATCGCTTGGATTTCGATTACGGCGCCCCGCTCGGCGAGGATCTCTACTTCCACGTCGGCGGCTTCTACCGCACCGGGGAAGGCCCGCGCGACATCGGCTACAACGGCTATGACGGCGGCCAGATCAAGGCCAACATCACCAAGGAATTCGACGGCGGCTACATCCGCTTCTCGGCCAAGTATCTCGACGACAAGACCCCGACCATCCTGCCCCAGCCGGTGCGGGTGACGGG
>JAIYEK010000280.1 GCA_027487015.1 Erythrobacteraceae bacterium
CGAGGCGGTATGAGCGGCGTGGAAGAGAACACTCCCGAAGTGAACCGCGACGATCCGATGATCGCCGCCGAGTGGGCGCTCGGCCTGCTCGAGGGCGAGGAGCTGCTCGCCGCGCGCGGCAAATATGCGACCGATCCGGACTTTGCCTGGCGCAAGGAATGGTGGGACGGCTGGTTCGCCCCGCTCTCCGACGCCATGCCGGGCGCCGAGCCGAGCGAGCACGTGTGGGACGGCATCGCGGCGCGCGTGGCAGCTGCGCAGCAGGCGGCAGGCACATCGGGCGAAGCGCAGGCTCCGGCTTCGAATGTCGTCGCGCTTGAGGCCCGCGTGCGGCTGTGGCAGCGGGTCGCGGGTCTTTCTTCGATCGCGGCTGCCGCGCTGCTGGCATGGGTCGCGCTCGCGCCGTCGCAGAGCCCCGTCGCTCCGCCCGCGCAGATCGCCGCTGCGGCGCCGATGGTCGCCACCGTGCCGATCGGTGAGACCGGCCTCAGGCTCGATGTCACCTATATCCCCGAAAGCGAGCGCATTGTGGTCGGCGCGGTGGGTCTCACCGCCGACGGGGTCCACGATCACGAGCTGTGGCTGGTCCCCGCCGACGGAACGCCGCTCCAATCGCTGGGCGTGGTCAAGCCGGGCGCGGTGCGCTCGATGACGCTGCCGGCCGCCGCGGTCGCCAAGCTGGGTGACGGGGCGAGCCTCGTGCTTACTCGCGAGCCGATCGGCGGCAAGCCTGCGGACAAGGACGCCGGCCCCGTGGTCGCCAAGGGCGCTTTCTCCCGCGTCTGAGCGCCCCTCGCTTCGGCGCGGGAATATGGCACTTCAGCCCTAAAGCAGGCACCGCCGACGTCCATAGCGTGCTGCGCGCCGTAGCTCTCCGTGCAAGCGCCCCCGCTTGCCAATGTATCGACGGAGAACCCCACGTGACCCCCAAGACCCCCCTGATTGCGCTCGCCGCCGCACTGGCCGCGACCACCGGCTTCAGCGCCGCCCCCGCGCTGGCCGATAACCACATGGAGACAAAGGCGGACGTGCCCACCGTCGGCGGCGCGCCGATGTATCCGACCAAGAACATCGTCGAGAATGCCGTCAACTCGGCTGATCACACCACGCTGGTCGCCGCGGTAACCGCCGCAGGTCTGGTCGAAGCGCTGTCCGGCCCCGGCCCCTTCACCGTCTTCGCGCCCACCAACGCCGCCTTCGCCAAGCTTCCCGCCGGCACGGTCGAGACGCTGGTGAAGCCCGAGAACAAGGGGACCCTCACCGCCATCCTCACCTACCACGTGGTCCCGGGCCGCGTGGCCGCGGGCGAGCTGATCGACATGATCACCAAGGGAGGCGGCAAGGCTGAACTCAAGACCCTCAACGGCGGCATCCTGACCGCGCGTGTGATCGGCGGCAAGGTCGTGCTGACCGACGCAGCGGGCGGCACCGCGACCGTCACCCAGGCCGACGTGTTCCAGTCCAACGGCGTGATCCACGTGACCGACAGCGTCTCGCTGCCGGGCTGATTGTCCGGGCTTACCGGCTGGCGCTGCCCCCCGCTTCCCCACCCCCCGAACAGGGGGGCAGCGCTTCTCCGACCCCGTCCGGCCTTCCTCCAGGGCCGGGCGGGGTTTTTCTTTGACCTTACGAGATTTCATCCCAAAAAATCAGGCTCACGTGAAAATAATCACGCGCACTTCATCCGCGCCCGAACAGCCCGCGTAGTTAAACATGCAAGCGGGAGGGCTTGCTTTTGTGTTCAACCAAATAAGGAGATTATCTGATGAAGTCGAAAACTGCCCTTATCGCCCTCGCCGCTGCTGCGATTGCCGGGACTTCCGGGTTTGCATCGCTGCCTGTTCTTGCCCACCCGCAGCGCGCCAGCGCGCCCGCTTCGCCCAATATCGTCCAGGTCGCGATGAGCACCGGGGTCCACAACACGCTGGTCGCCGCCGTGAAGGCCGCCGGCCTCGTCGGCACCCTGTCGAGCCCCGGCCCCTTCACCGTCTTCGCGCCCACCGACACCGCCTTTGCCAAGCTGCCCGAGGGCACCGTGGCGACCCTCGTGAAGCCCGAGAACAAGGGCACGCTGACGGGCATCCTCACCTACCACGCGGTCGCCGGCAAGGTGACGAGCGCTGACCTCGTCGCGCTGATCAAGAAGCATCATGGCGAGGCCGTGATCGAGACCCTCGCGGGCGGCGAACTGACCGCGCGGCTGGCGGGCGACAAGATCATCATCACCGACGAAAAGGGCCGCGCCACCGCCGTGACGCAGGCTGACGTCATGACCTCGAACGGCGTGGTCCACGTGACCGACGGGGTGTTCCTCCCCGCCTAACCGGCTTTCCCGGCTGGCGCTGCTCTTCCGCTTCCCCATCCCCCACCCGCGGGGAGCAGCGCCTCTCCCGACCCCGTCCGGCCTCCCTCTTGGGCCGGGCGGGGTTTTGGTTTGGGGGGCGGGGCCGCTTTAGGCGGTCGGCAGCCAGCGCAGCATTTTCGTGCGCAGCAAGCGGACCAGTGCTGGATCCATGAACTCGTAGTCGTCTGGAATGTCGAGCACCACCACCCGCTTGTCCTTGAGCGCGGCGCGGTGCTTCTTCTGCAGCTTGTTGCGGTGCTGGCGCTCCATCACGAAGATGAAGTCGGCCCATTCGACCAGCTCGTCGGTGAGCGGGTTTTCGGCGTCGTTGTTGGTGCCCGCCGAGGCCGTGGCGATGCCGGGCACATCGGCGAAGATGTGCTCGGCCGTCGGGCTGCGCAGCTTGTTCTGGCTAGAGACGAAGAGGTAGTGACGCATCGCTAAGGGCGATCCGGAAGACGGGACGGTCGCAACGCGACCGCAAGGCCGAACGGCCGCCCGAGCCTATGCGAGGAAAGCCAAGCGCGCGGATGCGCGCGCCCGGCGCTTGAGGGCGAACAAACTACGCCGCCTCTTCCTTCTTCGCTGCATCACCGCCGTGCACGCGGATCGGTTCCTTCTTGCCCGCGACCACATCGGCGTCGATCACGATTTCGGTGACGCCTTCCATGTCGGGCAGGTCGAACATCGTGTCGAGCAGCAGGCCTTCGACGATCGAGCGCAGCCCGCGCGCGCCGGTCTTGCGCTTGATTGCGCGCTCGGCGATCGCCTGGAGGGCGTCGTCGGTGAAGGTCAGTTCGACGTCTTCGAGCTCGAACAGCTTCTTGTACTGCTTGACCAGTGCGTTCTTGGGCTCCTGCAGGATGGTCACCAGCGCCGGCACGTCGAGATCGTGCAGCGTGGCGATCACCGGCAGGCGGCCGACGAATTCGGGGATGAGGCCGAACTTGAGGAGATCCTCGGGCTCGGACTTTTCCAGCAGTTCGCCCACGCGGCGCTTGTCGGGATCGGCGACATGCGCGCCGAAGCCGATCGAGCGCTTCTGCAGGCGGTCGGCGATGATCTTGTCGAGGCCCGCGAAGGCGCCGCCGCAGATGAACAGGATGTTGGTCGTGTCGACCTGCAGGAATTCCTGCTGCGGATGCTTGCGCCCGCCCTGCGGCGGAACGGAGGCGGTGGTGCCTTCCATCAGCTTGAGGAGCGCCTGCTGCACGCCCTCACCCGACACGTCGCGGGTGATCGAGGGGTTTTCGGCCTTGCGGGTGATCTTGTCGATCTCGTCGATATAGACGATCCCGTGCTGGGCCTTCTCGACATTGTAGTCGGAGGCCTGGAGCAGCTTGAGGATGATGTTCTCGACATCCTCGCCCACGTAGCCCGCTTCGGTCAGCGTGGTCGCATCGGCCATCGTGAAGGGCACATCGAAGGTGCGCGCCAGCGTCTGGGCGAGCAGGGTCTTGCCCGAGCCGGTGGGGCCGACCAGCAGGATGTTCGACTTGGCGAGCTCGACGTCGCCGGCCTTGCCGGAGTGCTTCAGCCGCTTGTAGTGGTTGTGCACCGCGACCGAGAGCACGCGCTTCGCCCGGTCCTGACCGATCACGTAATCGTTCAGGGTGGTGAAGATGTCCATCGGCGTGGGGATCTCGCCGTCCTTCTTGCCGGCGATCCCTGCCTTGGTTTCCTCGCGGATGATGTCGTTGCACAGCTCGACGCATTCATCGCAGATGAACA
>JAIYEK010000348.1 GCA_027487015.1 Erythrobacteraceae bacterium
CAGTGCTGGATCATCGATCCGCTCGACGGCACCGCGAACTTCGCGGAAGGCAAGGAGCCGTTCGGGATCATCGTCGCGCTGGCCGATGCGGGTGAGGCGGTGGCGGGGTGGATTTACGACCCCAACAAGGACCGCTTCTGCCACGCGCGGGCCGGCGAAGGCGCCTTCGTGAACGGCGAAAGGATCGCCGCTCGCACCACGGGGCAAGCGCCGCCGGTGACAGCGGTGAGCCGCATCTTCCTCACCCCCGAGCAGTCCGCAATGGTCGATGCCAAACTCGCCCCGCACTACACGCTGGTCGACATCCCCCGCTGCGCCGCCGAACAATACCCGCGCCTCGCACTGGGCGAGAATGACATCTCCAGCTTCAAGCGCACGCTCGCCTGGGATCACGCGGCAGGCGTCTTGTGGCTCAACGAGGCAGGCGGCAAGGCCGCACGGCTTGATGGCAGCGCGTACCGGGTGGACCAGCATGATGCACCCGGCCTCGTCGGCGCATCGAGTCCGGCGATCTGGGATGAATTCGTCGCGCGGGTCCTGGCCTGATCGTCAGCCCGGACCTTATCCCGGATCCATTTCAGCAAGCGGTCCCGAATCAAGTCCGGGACGACGCCATGATCAAAGCTCGCCTTCGAGCCACGCCTTGAGCTGGCTCTTCGGAGCAGCGCCGAGCTTCTTGGCCACCACTTCGCCGTTCTTGTAGAGCAGCATCAGCGGGATCGACTGCACGCCCAGCTGCGCGGCGATGTCGGTGTTCTCCATGATGTCAATCTTGGCGATCTTGACCTGCCCGGCGAGCTCGTCGCTGATCTCTTCCAAAGCAGGCGCGATCATCTTGCAGGGCGCGCACCAGTCGGCCCAGAAATCCACCAGCACAGGGGTGTCGCTGTCCAGTACATCGGCCTGGAAGCTCGCATCGGTCACATTGACGGTCGCCATTATCGTGTCTCCTTTGGCCGGAGCATAGGAGCGCCGGTCACGTGATTGCAATCTAGTGGCCTTCGCTTTTCACTCAATATCGGGGAGCGGCAAGGATTGTTGCGGGGTCTGCAAGGCGTTCTTGTGTAACCCGAGGGTTTCGGGCGGAAGGTCGAACAGCGCGGGCGCGTGGGTGTAGAGGACGCCCGCGCGCACTTCGCGGCCCGGATAGATCGCTTCGAGCGCGGCCACATAGGCGGCCATCTGGCGCAAGGTAGCGAGCGGGATGTCGGCGGCGGTGGCAGGCGGACGGCGGGTGGTCTTGAAGTCGACCACGGTGATGCGCGTGTCCTCGATCAGCAGCCGATCCGCTGTGCCCGCGACGACCACGCCCTCCACCGTCGCAGCGAGCGGCACCTCGGCGATCGCCTGCGGCGAAAAGATCGGGGCGAAGTCGGGGTGGTCGAGCACTGCGAGGGCGGCGGCGAGCATCTCGTCGCGCAAGGGCGCTGGCAGGTCGCCCGCCTGCCGCGCCAGCCAGCCCCTAGCGGCTTCGGTGCGCGCTGGCGCGTGGACATCCGGGAGACGCTCGAGTAGGGCGTGGATCAGGTTCCCGCGCCTTGCGGCATGGCGCGCAGCTTCTGGCTCGAGCGGCGGGGCGGAACCGGTCTCCTCGCCCGCAGCCGAGGGCGCTAGCGGGCGCGGCGGACGCGGCTCCTCGCCGACGGGGGTAATCGCCCACAGGGGGAGCGCTGCGTCTGCGGGCGGCGACAGGGTTGCGTCTTCGGGCACCAGCGGCTCGGCACGCTCGCCCCACTCGCGGCGGGTGCCCCACACCGGGTCATCGATCGGCGCTTCTTCGAACAGCGGGTCGAGGCGCGCGTACCAGCTGTCATCGTGGGGGACGCCTTTCTTCGCCTCGATCTTGTTCAGAGATCCGCCGATGAACAGCGCTTCCTCGGCGCGGGTCATGGCGACGTAGAGCAGGCGCCAATGCTCCTGCAGCACGGCCTTGGCCTTGGCCGCCTCGGCCTCGGCGATACGGCCCTTGCGCTCGTCCTTGCCGAGCGGGGGGAGCGGGACGAGGCGCTTGCGGTCGGGCTTGGCGTCGAGAGGGTCGTCCTCCAGTTCGAGGTCGCCAGCCTCGCCCGGCGCGCCGGTGGCGTCGGCGAGGATCACGATCGGGGCCTGCAAGCCCTTGGAACCGTGGACCGTCATGACCCGCACCTGACCGCTGGCGCTGTCACTGTCGCGCTTCAAGTCTCCCGTCCCGGCATCGAACCAGGCGATGAAGCCCGCAAGGCTCGCCCAGTGCTCGGCCTCGTAGGCGAAGGCGGCGTTGAGGAGTTCATCGAGCGGATCGTTGGCCTCCGCCCCGAGCCGCGCCACCAGCCGCGCGCGGCCCTGCCACGGGCCGGTCAGCAGCCACGCGATGAGGGCTTGCGGGGTGTGATAGTCGGCGCGGCGCAGCAGGTCCTTGAGGCGCTCGACAGTCTCCGCCACGAAGGGCGGCGCGTCGGCGCGCCGGAGGTGATCCCATAGCCGCACCTTCTCGGGCCTCGGGACGTGGGCGAGGATATCGTCCTGGCTCCACCCGATCAGCGGCGAGGCGAGGAGATTGGCAAGGCTGAGGTCGTCATGCGGCTGGGCTGCAAACCGCAGGGCCGCGAGCACATCCTTGACCGCTAGCGGCGCGCCCAGCCGGAGCCGGTCGACCCCCGCCACCGGCACGCCGCGCGCATGCAGCTTGGCGACGATCTGCGCGGCGAGTTCCTTCCTCTGGCGCACCAGCACCATGATGTCGCCTGCCGTGGCATGGCGGCGCGTGCCCTTGGCGAGCACGAAGGGATCGCTCCCCCCAACCCAGCCCTGCACCTGCCGGGCGATGTTCTCCGCAAGCAGCGTGTCATGGCGCGGCAACCAGTCGCGCTCCGCCGCTTCGGCCTCTTCCTCGTCGTCGCTGGCCTCGGCCTTGTCAGGCACCACCGGCGGCCACAGCGTGACGAGGCCGGGACGCTCGGCACCCTTGTGTTCGGCAGGCTCCTTGTCGAGGCCGAATTCGGCGAAACCCAGCAGCTCGATCACTCGGTTGACGAAGCCGAGCACGATCTGCGCGGTGCGATAGGAATGGCCGAGGTCCAGATCCTGCCAGCCGGGCTCGCGGCGATTGGTGCGGCTCTGACGGATGCCGGTGCGCGCGGCATCGATGCGCGCGAAGATGCGCTCCTTGGCGCGGGCGAAGTTTTCCGGGCTGGTGCCCTGGAAGCCGAAGATCGCCTGCTTGTAATCGCCTACGGTGAAGACCGAGCGCAGCTTGTCCCCGCGCGCGCCCTCGCCTGCGAAGAAGTCGTCGATCAGCGCCTCGACGATGTCCCACTGGCTGCGGTTGGTGTCCTGCGCTTCGTCGATCAGGATGTGGTCGAAGTGGCGGTCGAGCTTGTAGCGGATCCAGTCGGCCGCTTCGGATTTGCCGAGCAGGTCGGCGGCCTTGCGAATGAGGTCGCCGAAGTCGAGCAGGCCTTCGCGCGCCTTCCTTTCCTCCCAGCGCACCGCGAAGGCCCGGCCGATCTCGAGCGCGGATGTGACGATTTCGGCGGTGGCGAGGAGGGCTCGGCGCTCTTCGTATGCCGCCAGCGCTTCGGCGATGTCCTCCTGGTGGCGCGGGAAATCGGGATCGAGTTTGGCCGCCCCGTCCATCTTGCGCGGCGTCCCGTCCTTCTTGAGCAGGGTGTCATAAAACCGCGAAACGGCGGTGATCCGGTCAACGAGGCCGAGATTGATCCAATGGCGGACAAAGGCCGCGGCCTCCTGCCCGGTCTTTGCCTTCCAGCCATCTAGCGCGGGCAAGAGCGACATGAGAATGTCGTCCGGAAAAAGGTCGGGATCGAGAATCTCGCTCGGCCACGCCTCATCCGCATCGGCCGGAATGCCGAGCGTCTGGCGCACACGCGGCCCCATCGGCGATTGCCAGCTGCCCTTCCCCTCCCACATCTCGTGCGCTTCGGCCGCGCGCATCAGCCACTTGTGCAAGGCCGCCGGGTCCTTGCGGGTGGTGAAGGTTTCCAAGCCATCGAGGACGCGCACATCGTGGGTGCGCTCGGCCTCCTCGAACAGGTCGGTCAGCACCTCGCGCGCGAGCAATTCGCGGCTGCGATCGTCCATCACCCGTGTGCCGGGAGCGAGGTCCGCCTCCTCGGGGAAATTGCCGATCTGGAACTGCGCGAAGGCGTGGATCGTGTCGATCCGGAGGCCCCCGCCCGGGCAATCGAGCACACTGGCGAACAGCGTCCGCGCGCGCTCCTGCGTGGCAGGGTCGAAATCGGCGCCGAGATATTTCAGCTCCTTGCCGAGCGTCCCGGCATCGAGCCGCACCCAGCGCGCCAGCACCGCGTTGATGCGGTTCGCCATCTCGGCTGCGCCGGCCTTGGTGAAGGTCAGACACAGGATCTGCGACGGGCTCACATCCTCGCGCAGCAAAAGCCGCAGCACGCGCGCGGAGAGCACCTGGGTCTTGCCCGTCCCCGCCGAGGCAGAGAGCCACACGTTCTCCTCCGGATCGGCCGCGAGCAGCTGGTTGCCCTGCAGCGGGAAGACGAGGCCGCCACCGCCGCTCACGCTGGAGTGTCCTTCTCGGTGAGGCGGACGAGCCATTCCTCGAGGCGCATCAGCTGGTCGTAGTCGGTGTAGCCCTTGTAATCGGGGTTCTCTCGCGCCCGGAATGGTGTGCGGCCCTTGATGTACTCGCGGATCGCAAGGTGCAGCTTGTCGATGTGGTGCGGGAGAAATGCTTCGGGGGTGAGGCCGGACTTGGCGTTGCCGACCTTCATCGGAGTTTCGCGCTTGCCGAAGCTGCCGTCGTCCTTTTTGAACGACCAGTATTCAAATTCACGTGCCGTCCCTTGCACCACCTGACCCGTCTTCGTGTCCGCGAATTTTCCCCGTTCCGCGATCAATCCGAGCAAGCCGAGTTGAAGTGCGAAACCTTTCTCGACCTGCTTCTTGGTGGGGACCGTCCCGGTCTTGTAGTCAACGATCGCGAGCGTCCCGTCGGCAAGCCGGTCGATCCGGTCTGCGCGGCCCATCACCTTGACACCGTCCACCTCCATCTCGCCGGAGATCTCGGTGGCGAGCACGGTGTGCCCCTCGGCCTCGGCTGCGGCGATCCAGCCCTCGAAGCGTTCGAGCGCGGCGATCAGGCGCGGCTGCCACAGCGCGCGGAACAGCGGGTGGACGCGCTTGGCAGCAAACCATACAGCAGCGAAGGGCGCGAGCGCGAGGCCGGGCTGGCTCGCCTTCGCCTTGTGCCAGCCATCAAGGATTTCGTGCACCAGCGTGCCGCGCAGTGCAGGATCGCTGAACGGGTCGGCGGCGAGCGGGTCGAGGCGCTTCAGCCCGAGGATCGCCTGCGCGTAAAACTGGTAGGGATCGCCCAGCAGCCGGTCGAGCGCGGTGACTCTGATCGGTACGTTGCGCAGATGCGGCGCGGGATCGGGCGCGGGGCGCGGATAGGGGTCGGCGGGCGGGCGCTGGCGGTCGAGGTGCGGGAGAATCGCCGGAATCGTGAGCTCGCGGTGCTCCTTGTCGAGATCCTCGCCAAGCAAGGCCTCGACCCGCAGCAGGAAGCGCGAGGGCAGCGTCGGCCCCTCGGCATCGCGCAAGCTCCGCGAGAGGACCACCTCCGGCGCGCCCATCGCGCCTGCCAAGTCGTGCGCCGAAAGCCCGATCCGGAACTCCGCCCCCGGCACGCCCAGCGCGCGCAGCACCGCAGGCGCGAGCAGCGCGTCGGCGCCGGGGGGCTGCGGCCAGGAGCCTTCGTTGAGACCGCCGCATATCACCAGATCGGCGCGGGCCATGCGCGCTTCAAGCAGGCCGTAGATGGCGACGCGCGGGTGCCCGCCATAGCCGGGACGCACCGCCACCGCCTCCATCGCGTCGCGCAAGGCGCCCGCGAGGTCGGCAGTCTCGATCACCGTGCCGAGCGCTTCGGCTTGGCCGCGCAGTTCCTCGACCAGCTGGCCGAGCGCGCGGCCATCTTCGCGCTCCCAGACGGCAGTGCGGGCGAAGCTCTCAGCGACCGCCGAAAGCCGCGACAGCGCTTCCGCCAGCGCGATCTCATGCGGCCAATCGGTGATCGGGGTGACGAGCGCCTCGGCCTCCTCCCACCAATCGGCGATCTTCGCCTCTGCTGCCGCCTCGCGCAGTGGCTCCATGCCCGGCGCAGGCGAAGGCCCGCGCAGCTCGCGGTCGAAGGCGCGCAGGCCCTTCAGCCAGTCACCGCGCACCGCCCCGTCCCAGCTGCGCACCAGCGGGTGGCCGAAAGCCGCGACGAGGTTGGCGGGATCGGGGCCGTTGGCGGCGATTTCCGCCAGCAGGCCGAACAGCCGCCCCGCCGGGGTCAACGCCAGCGGGCGACCTGCGGAATCATCGGCCGCGATGTGCCAGCGTTCGCAATGCTGCGCCACGCGCCGCGCAAGACCGCGGTCGGCGGTGACCACCGCGATGCGCTTCTCCGGCACCTCCAGCGCCTGCCGGACCAGCAAGGCGATGGCCTGCGCCTCCTCCTCGATCTTGGCGCTGGCGAGGAGGCGCACTCCGTCAAGCCGCCGGTCCTTCGGCTCGAGCGTGCTCCATGACCGGCTCGCCTGCGGGGGCAGGAACAGCGAGGAAATCGCGCGGCTGCGCGCCGGGTCGGCAGCGGCGATGCCGCGGCGGTGCCAGGGCTGCACCTCCGCGCGGTTCACCCCCATGCGATTGAGGAGGAGCTTCAGGTGATATTGCGGGTGCGTCACCGCGTCATCGGCGCCGAAGACCGGGCCGCCGGGTTCGGCCGAGGCGCCTGCAAGGCCCAATTCGTCCCATGCGGCGGCGTCCATCGCGAGGTCGAGATCGGGGAGCACCACCGCGCCCTGGGGCAACTCGGCCACCACCCGCAGCAGCCGCGCCAGCGCGGGCGAGGCGCTGGTGACGCCCGCTGTGATGATCGGGTGCGGCGGGGGCGTGTCCTTCCAGCGGCGGGCCGCATGGTCGAACAGCAGGTTGCGGCGGGTCGCGGCGTCGACTTCGCCCCGTTGGTCGAGCTCCATCTGCCAGCGGATATTGACGCGCCCGAACAGGTGGATCGAACGCTGCCAGTGTTCTGCCAGATTGCCCATCTGATCGAGCACTGCATCGCCAAGCAGATCCTCGACCGCCTTCTCCTCGACCAGCAGCCGGTCCATTGTCCGCGCCATCTCGCGCGCCAAATTGAGCCGCGCGCGGCCGGGGAGCGGGGTCATGCCCTCCCCGGCGCGTTCCTCGGCGATCAGGCGGTCGAGCGTCAGCCATCGCCGCACGGGATCACAGGCGGGCGGCATATCGGTGGCTCCCAGCGGATCGAGCGCCGCGCCCAGCTTCTCGTCGAGATCGAGGTCGCCCACCGCGATCATGCGCGGCATCAGCAGGCCGCCCTCGCCGCTTGCGCCCGAGTGGCGGATGAAGGCTTCCGTCAGGGTGCGGGCAGCGCGGCTGCTCGGCACAAGCAAGGTCAGCCGGGCGAGGCCGAAGCCCTCCTCGCGGTAACGCGGCACCAGCCCGGCCACGAGTGCATCGGCAAAGCCGCGGTGCGCGGCGATCGAATAGACGAGCGGGCCGGGTGCGCGCGGCTCAGCCACCCGCCAGCGCCTCCTCGGTCGGGCGGATCATCTGCGGCGTGCCGACTTCGAACCACAGGCCGGTGAAGCTGAGGCCATAGAGCCGCCCCTCCTCCATCGCACGGGTCCAGAGGATGTTGGTGGAGAACGGCCCCTCGGGCGCATCGCGCAGCAGGCGGTGGCTGACGAGCTGGATCCCGGTGAAGATGAACGGCGCGATCCGCCCGGGGCGGCGGCGCGAGAGGCGGCCCAGCGGGTCCATGTGGAAATCCCCCGGCCCTTCAAAATTCATCGCCCGCGCGTGGGGGACGACCAGCAGCAGCGCGTCCATCGTCTTCGGATCCCAGCGGCGCGAAAGGTCCTCGAAGGCGCTCTTGGGCCCGTCGAGCCAGATGTTATCAGCGTTGAGCGCGAAGAAGGGATCGGGCAAATGCGGCAGGGCCTTCACCATCCCGCCCCCGGTCTCGAGCAGCAGCCCGCGCTCGTCCGAGACGGTCACCTTGGGAGCCTGCCGCGCGAGCACATGGGCCTCGAGCGCATCGGCAAGGTAGTGGACATTGACCACCGCCTTGGCAATTCCCGCCTCGGCAAGGCGATCAAGCGCGTGGTCGATTAGCGCCTTGCCCGCCACGCGCACCAGCGGCTTGGGCTGGCTCGCGGTGAGCGGTCGCATCCGCTTGCCGAGCCCTGCGGCGAGGATCATCGCGGTGTCGGAGGCGAGCGCGCTCATCCGCCGAAGGCTCCGTGCTTGAGGCGCAGGGCGTCGGGGATGTTCGCTTCGAACCAGCGCGCCACGGGCTCCAGCGCGGGGTGCGCGAGGTCGCGCTCCAAGGCCGCCCAGACGCGGGGTATCATCGCGAGGTATTTGGGCTTGCTGTCACGCCGGTCGAGGCGGGTGAAGATGCCGACGATCTTGGCGTTGCGCTGCGCGCCGAGCGTTGCGTAGTCGGCGAGGAAATCGTCGCCGATACCGCCAACGGCCCCGACATACTGCACCAGCATGGCGGTTTCGAGATCGACCGACACGTCGCGCCGCGCGTCCTGCAACAGCGAGACAAGGTCATAGGCCGGGTGGCCCACCAGCGCGTCCTGAAAGTCGATCAACCCCTGCGGCGCGCCCGCCTTGCCGCCGAGCAGCATGATGTTCTCGGCATGGTAGTCGCGCAGCACCGTCACGCCAGGGGTCTGCCGCGCCAGCACCGGAGCCATCACTTCGGCCCATGCGGCGGCATAGCCCGCATCGTCGACCTCTAGCCCCTGCGCCGGGCACCACCATTCGGTCAGCAAGGCCGTCTCGCGGGCATAGACCGCCATGTCGTAGGGCGCGAAAGGCCCCGGCGGCAGGCGGTGGAGCGCGGCGAGCGCATCGACAGCAGCCTCGTAAGCCGCCCGCTCCTCGCCCGGGTTGTCGTCGAGCCAGTCGCGCATCCGGTCATTGCCGAAATCCTCGGTCAGCACCCAGCCCGCTTGCGGCTCCGAGGCGAGGATGGCGGGCGCGCGCATCCCGTTATCGTTCAGCCAGTGCGCGACATGGAGGAAGGGCGCAGGGTCCTCGTGCGGAGGAGGCGCGTGCATCAGCATCGCGCTCTCACCTTCGCGCGCGAGGCGGAAATAGCGCCGGAACGAGGCGTCACCGGGCAGCGGGGCGACCTCGGCCTCGCCCCATCCGGCGCTTTCGACAAATGCGGCAAGACCATCGGGCAGTTCGCTCATGGCATCCGCCCTACCCAATCAGCCCCGCCGCGGGCAATCGCAATCCGACCGCCTTCCCCGCTTTCTCCCACCGGTTCGAGGCCGATAGCAAGGCACCCCGGCTCATCGCCGAAACCGCCCGCATTCTGCGGCCATTCCGCCAGCAACACCGCGCCTTCGCGGTAATCATCAAGGCCGATTTCGGCGAGTTCGGAGGGGTCGTCGAGCCGGTAGAAATCGGCGTGCACCACCGCGAGGCGCAAGGGCGGCGCGGCGTAGGTTTCGATGATGGTGAAGGTCGGCGAAGGCACCTCGCCTTCGTGCCCCAGCGCCGCCAGAATCGCGCGGGCGAGCGTGGTCTTGCCTGCGCCCAGGCCGCCTTCGAGCGCGACCACATCGCCCTCCCGCAGCCGCGCGGCGATCCGCGCGCCGTAACCCGCCATCGCCGCCAGGTCGGGAAGTGCCTCGCGCGTCTCCATTACGGCAAGCGAATCGTCGCCGTCGTGCCCGCGCCCTTGCGGCTGACGATCTCGAGCGTCCCGTCATGCGCCGCGATCAGCTGCCGGGCGAGCGGGATGCCGAGCCCGGTGCGCCGTTCGGGCGCGCCCTCGCCGCCGGGCTTCACCCCGCCCTGCGCCAGCGCCAGCTCCTGCGCGCTCATGCCGCGGCCATTGTCGGCGATGCTGATCTCGATGCTCCACCCCGCCGCAGGATCGGGCGCCCGCCTGATCTCGATAACGATCCGGCCGCAATCGGGGGTTCCGGCAATGGCGTTGTCAAGGAGGTTGCCCACCGCCCGGCCCATCTGGCGCGGATCGGCCTCGATCACCCGGCCCCGGCGGCCCTTGAGGTCGAGGCTGAGGCCTGCGGCAATGATCGCCTGCTCACGCTCGCGCACCAGTGTGGTGAGGAAATCGAGCACGTCCAAGCGCTCCTTGCGGATCGGCAGCAGCCCCGCTTCGGATTGCGAGAGGTCGAGCACGTTCTCGACCTGCTCCGTCAGCCGCTCCACAGCGGCGAGGATCGCATCAACATATTCGCCCGCCGCTGCCGGGTCAGCCGCAGCGCCGCTCTTGAGCAGCTCGGCATAGCCGCCAATCGTAGTGAGCGGCGTGCGGAATTCGTAGCTCATGTTGGCGAGGAACTTGGCCTTGACCGCATCGGCCTCCTCCAGCGCCTCGGCCCGCTCGCGCAGGGCCTGTTCGGCTTTCTGCGAGGCGGTGATGTCGAGCACGGTCAAGAGCCCGTTGCCGTCGGGCAGCGGAATGCCCGCAAAGCGCAGCGTGCGTCCGTCGGCCAGCTCGACCTGCCCGCCCTTCTCGCGCCGGTCGAGCGTCGCCGCGCGCACCGCCGCGCCGATCAGGCCCGCTTCCTCGGGCCGCACCAGATTTCGCCCGATCGCGCTCAGCAGTTCATCGGCGCTGGGGTGCTGGTCGAGGAGGTCTGCGGCAAGGCCCCAGGTGCCCGCGAAGCTCCGGTTCCAGAGTTGCACCGAGCCATCGGGGGCGAAAATCGCCAGCGCTTCGAACAGGCTGTCGAGCGTTGCCGTGCGGGTGCGCAGCAGCGTATCGCGCACCGCGGAGAGCGCGAGGCTTTCGGTGCGGTCCTCGGTGATCAGCACGAGGCCCCCGTCCGGCATCGGCTGGGCGACGACACGTAAATGCGTGCCGCCGGGCAGCGGCCAGGCTTCCTCGAGCGTGGCCTGCATCCCGAACCACGCCGCGCGCTCGCGCCGCCATTCGGGGAAGTCGCGCACTTCGGGCGTGCGCCCGCGCTCGCGCGCCTCGGCGAGGAACCGCTCGAACGGCGTGTGCGCCTCGATCGCCTCGTCGGTGAGGCTGAACAGGCGCCTGAACGGCCGGTTGGCGAAGGTCAGGCGCTCCTCGGCATCGAACAGCGCTACGCCTACCGACAGCTGGTCGAGCAGCGCGCGCTGGGCATCGCGGAAGGCGCGGAACTCGCGCGCGACCTGCTGCTGCTCCTCGATGTCGATGGCATAGCCCGCCACACCCTCTTGCCCGAGCGGAAGATCCCAAACCCGCAAGGTGCGGCGCGCGCCGTGGATGGTGGCGGCAACGATGCGTTCCGAGGCGTTCTGGTTCTGGAGGCTGGCGCGGGCGATATCGGCGGGCGAGCGGCCTTCCTCGGGCTCGAGCAGGTCGATCTGGCCCTGCACCACCTCGGCCGCGCTGGCGGCGCCAACCGCATCGACATAGGCTTGGTTGACCAGCTGGAGCGTGAGATCCGCGCCGCGGAACCACATCGGCATGGGCGCAGCCTCGATCAGGCCGACGAGCGCGGCAAAGTCCCCGGTTGCGCGCGCGGCGGCGGCGCGCAGCCGGGCCATCTCGGCATGGCTCTCGGTGAAGTCGAACACCCACACCAGCGCAGCGCCGCCCGGCGAGACCTGCGGATCGGCGAGCGTGCCGTAGAGCGCGAGGCTGCGCTGCGATCCGGGCAGGTTGATCGCCATCCGGAACGGCGCGGCACTTTTCTGGGTGGTCTGGATCTTGGCCCACAGCTGGTCGAGCTGCGCCTGCGCCAGCCCGCCTTCCTTCGGGTTGCCCGGCGGGGCCGCAAGCTCGGAGAGGTATTTGGGCATGGTGCCAAGGCCCAGCATCCGCGCCAGCCGCTCGGGCGCCTCGATCCGCCCGTCGACCCGCACCAGCAGCGGCAGAGCAGGCGCGACGTCGAGCAGGGTCTGCATGCGCTTGACGCTGGTGCGCAGCGCCTTGGCACGCTTGACGCTTCGGTTGGCGCGCAACACGACAATGCCCGCTCCCACCGCCCAGACGGCAAGAACGAGCGCGATCAGCACCAGTGAGAGGGGCGTTGCGTCCATTGCTCAACCGCTATGCGCGTGGGCGCGGGAGTGCAACGGGCGAAGCACCCGCCCGCGCCCGCTCCCGTGACAAAACGGGGCGGAGCGGGCGGGCGGATCGCATCTTAGTAGCGGTAGTGGTCCGGCTTGAACGGGCCGGCCTGCGGCACGCCGATGTAGCTTGCCTGCTTGCCCGACAGCTGGGTCAGCTTGACGCCCAGCTTTTCGAGGTGGAGCGCGGCAACCTTTTCATCGAGGTGCTTGGGCAAGACGTAGACGTCGTTGTCGTACTCGTCCGACTTGGTGAACAGCTCGATCTGGGCGAGCGTCTGATTGGTGAAGCTCGCGCTCATTACGAAGCTCGGGTGGCCGGTGGCGCAGCCGAGGTTCACGAGGCGGCCCTTGGCGAGCACGATGATCGACTTGCCATCGGGGAAGGTGACGATGTCGGTGCCTTCCTTGATTTCCTTCCACTCGTAGTTGGAAAGCGCGGCGATCTGGATCTCGCTGTCGAAGTGGCCGATGTTGCACACGATCGCCATCGGCTTCATGTTCATCATGTGGTCGGCGGTGATCACGTCTTCGTTGCCGGTGGCGGTGACGAAGATGTCGGCGCGCTTCACGGCGTCTTCCATGGTCACGACCTCGAAGCCATCCATCGCCGCCTGAAGCGCGCAGATCGGGTCGATCTCGGTGACCATCACGCGGGCGCCGCCGTCACGCAGCGAAGCGGCCGAGCCCTTGCCGACATCGCCGTAACCGGCAACGCAGGCGACCTTGCCGGCCAGCATGACGTCGGTCGCGCGGCGGATCGCGTCGACCAGCGATTCCTTGCAGCCGTAGAGGTTGTCGAACTTCGACTTGGTGACCGAGTCGTTCACATTGATCGCGGGGAAGGGAAGCTTGCCCTGCTTGGCGATCTGGTAGAGGCGCATCACGCCGGTGGTGGTCTCTTCCGAGACGCCCTTGATCGCCTTCACCGTCTTGGTGAGGTAGCCCGGACACGCAGCGACGAAGGCCTTGAGCGCGCGCTGGAACTCGATCTCTTCGGCGTTGGTCGGCTCGCCCATTTCCTCGCCCGCTTCAAGGCGCGCGCCCCACAGCGCGAACATGGTGGCATCGCCGCCATCGTCGAGGATCATGTTGCAGGTGAGGTCGGGGTTCTCGTCGGTCGCCCAATCGAAGATGCGGCCCACGTAGTCCCAGTAGTCCGCCAGCGTCTCGCCCTTGATGGCGAAGACCGGGATCCCGCCCGCAGCGATCGCGGCGGCGGCGTGGTCCTGGGTTGAGAAGATGTTGCAGGTCGCCCAGCGCACTTCGGCGCCGAGAGCCACGAGGGTCTCGATCAGCACCGCGGTCTGGATCGTCATGTGCAGCGAGCCTGTGATGCGCGCGCCCTTCAAGGGCTGCGAGGCGCCATACTCTTCGCGCAGCGCCATCAGGCCGGGCATTTCGGTCTCGGCGATCATGATCTCGTCGCGGCCGAACTGGGCGAGCGCGATGTCCTTGATCACATATTCGGTGGCGGGGGCGGCAGCGAGGGTGGCCATCTTTTCTATCTCCTAAGCACAGATACGCACACGCGAGGGCGAGTGGTCTGTTAAAGCGCCCCGCTCCCTAGCGACACATCCTCGCCGAGGCAAATATAAACTTATCTTTATATGTCTATTTGTTGCCCGCCGGCCCGCCCCGCGATAGAGAGCGCGCGCACCCACCCCGCAAGAGAGGACACACCCACCATGACCATTTCCGTTGGCGACACCATCCCCGAAGTGACCCTTATCAAGGCGACCGCCGAAGGCCCGCAGCCGGTCAAATCCTCGGACTATTTCGCCGGCAAGCGCGTTGCGCTGTTCTCGGTCCCGGGCGCCTTCACCCCGACCTGCTCGGCCAAGCACCTGCCGGGCTTCGTCGAGAAGGCCGCCGACCTCAAGGCCAAGGGCGTTGACGAGATCGTCGGCACCGCAGTCAACGATGCCTTCGTGATGGGCGCCTGGAACAAGGCCGCCGGCAGCGACGACATCACCATGCTCGCCGACGGCAATGCCGATTTCGTCGAGGCGATCGGCCTCACCATGGACGGCTCGGGCTTTGGCCTGGGCAAGCGCGGCCAGCGCTTCTCGATGGTCATCAACGATGGCGTGGTCGAGCAGCTCAACGTCGAAGAACCCGGCGATTTCAAGGTTTCGAGCGCGGAGCACATGCTCGGCCAGCTGTAACGCCTTTAAGGCAGGCAAAAAGAATGGGGGCGCCTCCCGCAACGGGGGCGCCCCTTTTTCGTTGGAGCCGACAGAGACCGCAAACCGGGTCAGTCGCAATTATACGGCTTCCCGTCGATGTATTCGTCACACACGGCAAACTGATACAATTCGCCAGGCGCACCGATCACGGTCTTGTCGCGATGCAATGTGTGACTGACAGCCGGCTTGAACGTGCGGCCCCCGTCATAGCGGTTGTCGTGCAGCGTGCCGATGGTGAAGCCGCTAAAGCCGAAGCCGCCAATGTCCGGGCTGTAAACGACCTCTCGGCCATCGGAGCCCGTCCACTTGTACTGATAGATTGTGTAGAGGCTGCCATCGTCGGCGCGATGGTCGGAGACCCGGTAAAAGCTTCGACAAGGCTCTGGCTCTTCGAGCCTATCATCCGGGAAAATGCAAATCTGAGGAAAATCTTCTTGCCACTGATCGTCGGCAGGCGGTGAGCTTCCGACGAGCAAAAGTGACGAGACTGCAATGGCCTGAAGTTTGGGCATCGTAATGTTCTTGATCTCGACTCAATTGTAGAATGCGTCCGGTCAGGTCAAAGGCGGCGCCCCGTAAGCCACCCACAGTGCCAGCCCCGCTGCGAGGCCGCAGACGAGCAGCCCCCTCACCCACGGCATGGAACCGATCCCCGCCACACCCGCCATCGGCGGACGGCTTCCGCCAACCATCGGGCTCAGCAAATCATCGCCCCTCGCCGCGTAGAAACAGATCGCGGCCAGATGCAGCGCGATCAGCCCGGCGATGACCCAGAAGAATGTTTCGTGCAGCTCGGTCACAACATCTGCGAGCGCCACCCCTATCAGCGAATTCAGCGGCCCGGTCGTCCCGTCGAAGGGATCGCCCGCGAACAGCCCCAAGCTGACCTGAACCAGCATCGCGACCAAAAGCACCATCGTGCTCCACCCGCCCAGCGGCGAGTGGCCGATATGGTGCGCGCTCTTGCCCGCCCCGCTGCGCAGATAGGCGAGCACGACTCTGGGGCTTTTGATAAACCCGGCAAACCGCGCGGTCTCGGGCCCGAGAAATCCCCACAGCATGCGGAACACCAGCAGCCCCAGCAGCACCAGGCCGAGGCGCTTGTGCAGCGCCCACTTGTCGTTCTCCGCGGTCCACCACATGGCCGGGATCAGCAGCGGAAAGCTCCAGTGGGTGAGCCGCAGCAGCGGGTCCCACACGCTGACGTCGGGTTGCGCATAAGACAGCGGGGCCGCGCGCGGCGGCGGGGCTTCGTTCACCTATTTCTTCTCGTCATCGAGCCGGAACTTGTCGTGGCAGCCCTTGCAGGTCCCGCCCATCGCCATCGCCTGCGCAGCCACCGCGGCCTTGTCGCCCCCGGGGGCGAGGCTGGCGAGCTTGGCGCTTTCATCGACCAGCTTCTGCGCGGATGCCTTGAACTCCTCGGGCTTCTCCCAGATCGCGGGGAGCGCCTCGGTCTTGAAGCCGTCGGCGGTGCTGGTGCCGGCGGGGAAGTGGTCTTGGATCTTGGCCGCGCGCGCGTTGATGTCGCTCGCCTTGGCCGCAATCAGCGCGAAATCGGGCGAATCGGCCGCAAGCTCGCCGCGCACCGCCTTGAAGGCCTTGCCGATCGCCTCGAAGTTCTCCTCGCGCTCCTTGAGGATCGGCGGCGCTTCGCCCGCGGCCACTGCGGCGGCGGTACCCTCGGCGACCGGATCGGCAGCATCGCCGCCCGAACAGGCGGCCAGCAAGGCGACCGGAGCGGCAAAGGCGACCAGACGGCGGGCGGTGACAAGCAGCATCGGACAGTCTCCTCGGATATTCTTCGACCTTATCCGGAGGCTATGCTGCTTTGGCGCTGACCGCAAATGCGAAAACGGGGCACCCCTTCGCAGAAAGGACGCCCCGTTTGCCGTTAAACACATTGTGCTGGGTCAGTAGCCCATCAGGCTCATCACTTCCTTGCGGCTGCGATGGTCTTCAAGGAAGCAGCCAAGGACGCGGCTGGTGACCATGCCGACGCCGTGGGTCTTGACCCCACGCCCGGTCATGCAGCCATGCTCGGCCTCGATCACCACAGCGACGCCATGCGGGTCGAGATGGTCCCAGATGCACTGCGCGACCTCGGCGGTCAGACGCTCCTGAATCTGCAAGCGCGAGGCATAGCCGTGCAGCACGCGGGCGAGCTTGGAGATGCCCACGACCTTGTTGCGCGGCAGATAGGCGATCGCCGCCTTGCCGACGATCGGCGCCATGTGGTGTTCGCAATGCGACTGGAAGGGAATGTCCTTCAACAGCACGATCTCGTCATAGCCGCCCACTTCGGTGAACTGGCGGGTGAGGTGGATCGCCGGGTCTTCGCGGTAACCCTCGCAATATTCGAGCCACGCGCGCCCGACCCGCTTGGGGGTGTCGAGCAGGCCTTCGCGCTGCGGATCATCACCCGCCCATGCGATCAGCGTGCGGATCGCTTCCTGAACATTCTCGGGGACTTCGGGCTTGCCCAAGGGATTCTCCGGATCAAAGGTTTCGTCGTGATCGTGGGCGGAAATAAAATTCATGGGTGTGTCGTCTTTCTCACTCATCGGCTCTGTCGGAGCCCCCTCACCTGTCGATCCCAAGTGACGTCAACAAACCACTGGCGCAGGCGTTCCGCTGAGATACGCCGATTGCGCGTGATGGATGCTGCCCCCACCTTACGCAAATGTAATAGGGGTTTTGCGCAATTCATCCCCCTGCCCATTGAAACGCATGCGCCAAAGGAGGCTGACTGCCGTGTCTGACCCGAGTGCCGCCGAGTTCGAAGCCGCCGCGCGCGCCGTGCTGGCGCGGCTGCCGGAGGTGTTCGCGCGCGAGCTTGAAGGCGTGGTGCTGCGGGTCGAGGATTTCGCGACCGACGAGCAGCTCGATTCGCTGGGGATCGAGGACCCCTATGATCTGACCGGTCTCTATGAAGGCGTCGCGCTCACCGAAAGGACCCAGTGGGACAGCGAGGGGCTGCCGCCCGTCATCACCCTGTTCCGCGAGCCGCTGCTGGCCGAAATGGAGGAGACCGGCGTCGGCTTTGCCGAACTGGTGCGGCACGTGGTGATTCACGAGGCGGGGCACCATTTCGGCCTGTCGGACGAGGACATGCACGCGCTCGAGGATTCGGTAGAGGATTGAGCGGGGCAGCGCCGGCATTGTAGCCGATTCGCTTCCAGAACTTCCGACGCTGAACGAAAAAGCCCGCCTCCTTGCGGAAGCGGGCTTTTTTGGCGCACCCGGAACGATTCGAACGTCCGACCCTCAGATTCGTAGTCTGATGCTCTATCCAGCTGAGCTACGGGTGCGCG
>JAIYEK010000275.1 GCA_027487015.1 Erythrobacteraceae bacterium
ATTACTCCGGGAAGCAGCCGAATGCAAGCGTCAAGGATGGTGAGCGCCGCCATCTCGCCGCCCGAGAGCACGATGTCGGCGAGGCTGACCTGCTCGATCTCCGGCCGGGCCTCGAACAGACGCTCATCGAAGCCCTCGAACCGGCCGCACAGGATGATGACGCCAGGGCCTTGAGAGAGCTCGCGGATGCGGGCCTGGGTGATGGGTCGCCCGCGTGGGGTCATGGCGAGGAACGGGCGTCCAGCGGCGGGTGCGCTATCCAGCGCCCGCGCCAGAACGTCGCACTTTAAGACCATCCCCGCCCCGCCGCCTGCGGGGGTATCATCGACGGTGCGGTGCTTGTCCTCGGCAAAATCGCGGATCTGCACCGTCTCGCAGGCCCACTTGCCCTCGGCCATGGCGCGCCCCGCCAGCGACACGCCGAGCGGCCCGGGGAACATTTCGGGATAGAGCGTGAGGATGGTGGCGGCGAAGGTCATCGCGCGGTCCGGCGTCGCAGGAGGAAGAACAACGGTATGGCGGTGACGACGTAAGACAGGATCGCCGGACCGAAGAGGACCACCCAAAGCGCAAACGAAGCTGGGCCCGGATCGGGGGCTAGACCTGCATCGGCGAGCCTCAATTGCTCAGGCGTGGGCTCCGGACTTGTCGCTGCGAGGCTGGCGGCGACCAGAAACAGGGGAGCAAGCAGGCAGGTCAGCGCAAAGTGAGCCATCGAACCCCGTTCGGCGAGCTTCGCCAATCCGAAGAATGCCAAGATGAAAAGCAGAGGGCCTGCAGCAAGACCGAGGAGCATGATCGTCATTTCCACGCCTCCCGTTCCTTAGCCAGCTTGCCCTCGGCGAGCGCGCATCCCGCAATGGAGTGCCCGAGCAGCCCGAGGAACATCTCCGGGTAGGGCGTAAGGATAGTAGTGGCGAAGGTCATTGGAAAACCCTCAGAGTGGCATCAGCCTGCTGCGAGTCCCGGCGCTTGCGGCGCATCGCTGTCAGCCACGACACGCCCAGCCCCGTCACAAGCATGGCAAGCAGCATGGCCCAGCCCCTGGGCGGCACCCGCGCAAGGCTGGCGCCTACAGCCGTAATGTCCTGTGCCTGCCAAATGCCAACCGCTACCAAGAGCAGGATCAGGATTGTGACCGGCAAGGCCCCTGCCACAGCGACACGCAACCGGAACCCGCGCGGCGCCATCGCCCAGATGAGGTATCGCGCCGCAGCCCAAGAGATCAGCGCCGCGACCAGCATCATCGTGCCGATGACTGTCACGAGAGACTCTATGGACGGCCCTGCGGCGGCTGGTGCGACCGTGACCGAAAGACCGGGGGCCTGTGCTGCTGCTGCGCTCAGGACCACGCCACGCCATCCTTCGCTCGCGTATCCACCGTGAGCTCGAACACATCGGGCCGCGCATAGTGTCCATCGGTGTCGAGGTTCGTCAGCCCCTTGGCCACCTCGGCAAGGTCGAGTTCGGCGAACAGCGTCTCCTCGCCCTCGCCCGCCTGCGCGATCACTCGGGTGTCGGGCGCGGCGATCAGGGAGCCGCCACGGTTGAGCACCTCCCCGGGGATAGCCTCCAGCAGTTCGCGCGCCTCAACCGAACCGCCAACCCGCTCCAGCCCATCGAGCAAATCATCCTTCACCTGCACCAGCCCCGCCGCCAGCACGAAGCACCGCCCCTCCATCGCATAGTGCCTTGAAGCAATCGCATGGCTCTCGCGGACGGTCGGCCAAGCGGCCACGTGCACATCCTCGCCCAGATTATGCATCGCCGCGCGGGCGAGCGGCATCCAGTGCTCCCAGCAGATCAGCGAGCCTAGGCGGCCCCATTCGGCCTGATGCACGCCGAGCGTAGAGCCATCGCCGCGCGTCCAGATCAGGCGTTCGCCATGGGTCGGCACTAGCTTGCGGTGATCGAGCACCGGCAGGCCGGGGCGGAAGGTCAGCTGGTTGTTGACGAGGCTGCGGCGCACCCGCTCGTGCGCACCAATGCTGATGATCGCGCCGCTCGCGTCGGCGAGTTCCTGCAAGGGCAGCAGCCGCTCGTCATTGGCGACCACCGCCTGCTCGAGCATGATCCGGTGCAGCGCCTTCGACCCCGGATGGTCCCAAAGGGCCGCGCCCGGCGCCTCGTCGAGCCATAGCGGGTAGCCGCCGAGAAAGGTCTCGCCGAAGGCCACCACCTTCGCGCCGCTTTCCACCGCGCCGCGGGCGAGCGTCAAGGCCTTGTCGATCCCCGCCTGAAAATCGAGCGGAACCGGAGCGGCTTGCACAACAGCGACGGGAAGCTTGGTCATCCCCGCCACTTACGCGGCAGGTTCAGCCTCCGCAACCGCCGCAGCCGCCCCCGCCGCAGCCCGAGCCGCCGTCGCCATCGCTGCTCCCGCCATCGCCGCCCGAGCCGCCGTCACCGCCTTGCTGGCGCATCGCGTGGACCGGCTCCCACGGGGTGCCGACCAGCACCGTCGTGCCGAACAAGGCCACCGCCATTGCAGCTTCGTCCGACAGCGGAGCGCGCGAGAAGCGTTCACTGCGCGCGCGCAGTTCGCGCACCGCCTCGATCCCGGCCTGAGTGCGCGAATCGACCGTGCCGAAGCGAACCAGCGCGGCGATGGCGGTCAGCACCAGCAGGATCACCAGAAACCCGGTCGGCTCGCCCACCGCGTCCCCTGCTCGCTGGCGGTAGAGGCCGACAAGGAACAAGGCGGCAAAGGGCGTCACCGAAAGCCACCGCAACCGCGTGTAATCCGCATCGCGCATCAGGAGCCCGGCGCGCTGGAGCTTGGCCGCTATCCGTTCGGCATGAACGCCCAGCGCCTTTCTCGCATCGCCGAGCGAGAGCGGCTCGCTCGCCTGCAGCAACGTCTTGCCCGCGGCCGAAACCGGCGCGCTGCGGTCAGCGATGGCCAGCTTGCCCTTGGGCCCCTCGGTCAGTCCGCCATGCACATAGAGTTCGGCCAGCACCGAATCGGTGAGCCGTGTCCGCCCGCCGGTGAGCAGCGCCACGCTTTCGAGATCATCGATGCTGCTGCGGCGACCGGGCTCGCGCAGGAGGTTTGGCATCCACCACGCGCTTGCACAGGCAAAGCCTAGCAAGACGCTGTAGAACAGCAGGAAATCGCTGCCCGTCCAGGACGAGAACAGCTCCATCACATCATCCTTCCCGCGAGCCAGCCCCCAAGGATCAGGAGCAGTCCCAGCGCCAGCGCGACCCGGCGTGGGACGACGATATCATGCCAAAGGTTAACGCGCACTCCCCGCGGATCGACGGCGAAACGCCGATGCGCGCCCGGCCAGATATCGCCCGGCGGGGCGCTGCCGAAGGCCGCCTCGTAGGCGGCGAGAGTGGCGGCGTATTGGTGGTAGAAACGGTCGCGCTCGACCGGGCCGCCCTGTGTCGGGCCATGGTGAAGCTCGGCGCCGAGCACCTCAGCGCAGAACACCTGCCAGTAGTCGCGGCTGTAGGCGAGGTGGAGGTGCCAGGCCTGGTCGACCGCGTCAGACGGCGTGACCTCGTGGCCTGCGGTCATCGCGAGATAGCAGAAGCGCTTGTACTCGCCGATCACCCGCTCGGCGTGGGCGAGGTCCCACCGGTTCTCGCGCGCGAGGCGGGCGGCGAAGGAGAGCGATGCGTCAGGGGGGCCGATGCGGTGGTCGGCAATGCGCTGCCAGAGAGCGGCGTCTGGGGGTGTTTCCACGCCCTCAATTATCGGCGAAATCAGCGCTGATCACAAGCTGCTTGTCGTCCCATCCGATGAGCGCGGCGGGGATCATCGGCACCATGAAGGTCTTCGGCCCTTTTTCCGGGGCGGGATCATGGGCGATTTCAATGATGTCGGTCGCGCCGAAATTCTCGATGGCGAGCACGGTGCCGACCGGGTCCCCGGCATCGGTGACCACCGGCAGGCCGAGCAGGTCGGTGTGGTAGAATTCGCCCTCAGCCAGAGGCGGGAGCGCGTCGCGCGGGACGGTCAGCGCTGTGCCGCGCAAGCGCTCCGCATCGGCGCGCGAGGTGCTTTCGGCAAGCCGGGCGATAGCGCCGCCCTTCCCGTCCTCGCGCACCTTCACGAGGGTCAGCGCGCCATCATTGAAGCTCTTGTGCTGCGCGAGCGCGGCGACGCCCTCGCCGAACAGCTTCAGACGCACCTCGCCCGCCACCCCGTGCGCGCCGGCAATGGCGGCGAGGGTGACGGGCTTGGGGCTCATAACTTAGCCTTCGGCCTGTTCTTCAGCAGCGGCTTCTTCAGCGGCAGGCGCTTCTTCAGCGGCAGCTTCTTCGGCCGGGGCTTCTTCCGCAGCCGGGGCAGCAGCGGCAGCCTTGGCTTCTTCTTCAGCGGCGCGCGCGGCTTCTTCGGCCTCGGCGATCTTGGCGGCACGCTCTTCAGCGCGCTCCTTGGCCTTCTCGCCCGGTTCGCCCTTCTTGGGGTTCACGCGGGCTGCGCGCTCCTTGATGCCGGCGGCATCAAGGAAACGGGCGACGCGGTCGGTCGGCTGCGCGCCGACGCCGAGCCAGTAGCGGGCGCGGTCTTCGGTGATCTTCACGCGCTCGGGGCTGTCCTTGGCGAGGAGCGGATTGTAGGTCCCGATCTGCTCGAGATACTTGCCGTCACGGGGCGAGCGGCTGTTGGCGACGACGATGCGGTAGTAGGGACGCTTCTTGGCACCGCCGCGCGAGAGCCGGATGGAAATCGACATGAGTAGTTACCTTTCGAGTGAATTGAACTTTTGAACTGAACTGATTGACTTGAAACTATTTTTTGAACCGCGGGGGTCCACCAAGGCCGGGCAGGCCGCCCATCGGGCCAGGGCTGCCGAGGCCCGGAAGGCCACCTGACGACGGGCCACCAAGACCCCCCATGCCGCCCATGCCCCCCATCGGGCCGCCGCCGCCGCCGAACATCGCGGCGAGACCCTTGAGGCCGCCCATCTTCTTGATCTGCTTCATCGCGCGGGCCATTTCCTGGTGCATCTTCAGCACCTTGTTGACCGTCTGCACATCGGTCCCGCTACCCGCGGCCACGCGCTTCTTGCGCTTGGCGTTCATGAGATCGGGATTGGCGCGCTCCTTGGCGGTCATCGAGGAGATGATCGCCTCCATGTGGATCAGCACCTTATCGTCCATGCCCGAGTTGGCCATGGCGGCCTTGGCCTTCTTCATGCCCGGCATCATGCCCGCCAGCATCCCCAGCCC
>JAIYEK010000349.1 GCA_027487015.1 Erythrobacteraceae bacterium
GTCGAGGGCTTCTTCTTGAGGCCCGGCACTTCGCGCAGGTCGTAGAAGATATCCATCGCCTTCTTCACCAGCGTCTTCTGGATGCCGGGGAAGTGGACGTCGATGATGTCCTGCATCGTCTCGCGGTCGGGGAACTTGATGTAATGGAAGAAACAGCGGCGCAGGAAAGCGTCGGGCAGCTCCTTTTCGTTGTTCGAGGTGATGACGACAATCGGGCGTTCCTTGGCCTCGATGCGCTCCTGCGTCTCGTAGACGTCGAAGCTCATGCGATCGAGTTCCTGAAGCAGGTCGTTCGGGAACTCGATGTCGGCCTTGTCGATTTCGTCGATCAGCAGGACGGGGAGCTGGGGCGCCGTGAAGGCCTCCCACAGCTTGCCCTTCTTGATGTAGTTGCGGATGTCATGGACGCGCTCTTCACCGAGCTGGCCGTCGCGCAGGCGGGCGACCGCGTCGTACTCGTAGAGGCCCTGCTGCGCCTTGGTGGTCGACTTGATGTTCCACTCGATCAGCGGGGCGCCCAGCGCCTTGGAGATCTCATGCGCCAGCACGGTCTTGCCGGTGCCGGGCTCGCCCTTGACCAGCAGCGGGCGGCGCAGGGTGACGGCGGCATTGACCGCGACCTTCAAATCCTCGGTCGCGATATAGGACTTGGTGCCTTCGAAACGCTGCTGCTGGTCGGCCATGGGTTTTCCTGTGAGACTGAATTTCTTGCGCGTTGCGATAAGCGGCAGCTTGGACCGACGCAAGAGGGTGCGGGCCTCTCGGTTTAGCGAGGCAGAAGCAAAATGCGCTGGGCGATCGCCTCCAGCTTGCCTTCATCGACGACGGCCCCGGGGTTGTTCCACCCCAGCGTCAGCACCCAGTCGCGCCCGGCCTTGTCGGTGAGCAGCCATGTGAGGTTGAGAACCCCGGGTTCGCTCCCGCCCTTGAAGCCGATGGTGCCCCAGTTGGCCTTTATCGCATCGGTCGCCGAGGGGTTGATCGCCATGATTGCGAACGCTTTGGGGTCAGCCGTCTTGCGCATGTGGGCGAACAGTTTCGCCATATCGGACGGCGAGGCGAACCACTCGAGATCGATCGCCTTGGGGCCGTGGGCGAAGGCGGCGTTGATCTCATCGAGTGTCGGGGGGACCATGCCGGCGATCATCGTGCCGATGCTGGCCGTGCCCCGTCCGCCCTGACGCCACTGCTCGCGCGTGCCTTCATCGAGGGTCTTGAGCACGAACAGCTCATAGGTCGTCAGGAAGGGGTGGTTGAGCAGCACATCACTGTGCCCGCTGTCCTTCATCAGCTTGAGGATCCGGTCCTTCCCCAGCACCGCGATCAGCTGGTCGGTGGCGGTGTTGTCGCTGATCGAGATCATCAGGCTGGCCAGCGTGTGGAGCGTCACCGGCGAACCCTTGGGCCAGTCCTGCAACTGCCCGCTGGGATAGCTCTTCTCGGTCAGCACCGCGACGTCGGACCACTTGCGCCGCCCCGCCTCCACGTCCTCGGCCAGCGCGGCGAGGACGTAGAGCTTGAAGGCCGATCCCAGCGCGAGGCGCTGGTCGGGATTGCGGCTGATGAGCGGCGTGCCGCCAAGCGGCCCGAACCAGGCATTGACGCTCCCCGGCAGCGCGGCGAGATCGGCGGCGATCTTCTCCGGCGTGTCGCCTGCCACCGCGAGCGAATCCACCGAGGTGAAACGCAGCTCGTTGATGCGGTTGTTGTCGGCAGGATCGAGCGCGATCCCGCCCTTGGCGATGCCGCGCTCGAAGCGGATCTCGAGCGAGGCGCGGGTGCCTTCGCGCGGGTCAAGCAGGCTGACTTCGAGCGCGCGGCCGAACTGGGCGGTGAGGTTTGCTGAAAGCGCCTTGATCTGCGCATCGGCGATGGCAGCGCGGAAGGCGGGCGTGAAGACCTCATCGGGCTGCACCTCGCCGTTCAGAACCTCCACGACCTGGAGGCTGCGCGCCTCAAGCGCGGTCGGCTCGGCGGGCGCGGGTGCCTCAGCCGTTGGCTGGGCGTTGGCGGGCGCATTTGCGATGGCACCCAGCAAGAAGGCAATTGCAAGAAAGACGAAAGGCTTCAACGGCTCTCTCCTCGCTGACATGGGGAACGCGGGCGCGTGACAATTCGCACGCTCCGCGCAACAATTCCATAGGCCTCGCCGCTGGAGAACGATCATGCCAACCGAAACGCTCGCCTTCCCGACGCCTGCGGGCCATGCCCTCGAAGGCGCGCTCGAGATGCCCACCGGGCTGGTGCGCGGGGCCGCGCTGTTTGCGCATTGCTTCACCTGCACCAAGCAGAGCCGCGCCGCAGTCGCCGTCTCGCGCGCACTGGCGCGGCAGGGGATCGCGTGCCTGCGCTTCGATTTCACCGGACTTGGCGGGAGCGAGGGCGATTTCGGGCGCGCCGGTTTCGCCACCGACATGGCCGATCTGGTCGCCGCCGCCGATGCCCTCGCCGCGCGGTTCGAGGGCCCGCTGCTGCTCGTCGGGCACAGCTTGGGGGGCGCGGCGGTGCTGGCGGCGGCGGCGCTTCTGGGCGAGGACAAGGTTGCCGCCATCGCCACCATCGGCGCGCCCTCCGACGTGCCGCACGTCCTCCACGTGATCGAGGGCGATCACGATGCGATCCGCCGCGATGGGGCAGGGCCGGTCAGGATCGGCGGGCAGCCCTTCACCCTCAGCGCCTCGTTTCTCGACGCGGCGGCCGATGTCGATCTGCTTGGCGTGGTGGGCACCTTGCGCCGCCCCTACCTGTGCCTCCATTCGCCCACCGACACCATCGTCGGGATCGAGCACGCCGCCGCGCTGTTCGAGGCCGCCTTTCACCCCAAGAGCTTCGTCAGCCTTGCCGGCGCCGATCACCTGCTCACCCGCGCCGAGGACGCGACTTTCGCCGCGACCATGATCGCGGGCTGGGCAGGGCGCTACCTGCCGATGCGCTCCGATTGGCCGATGCCCGAGGAGGGCGTGGTGGTGCAGACCGGCCACGGCAAGTTCGGCACCGAGGTGCACACAGTCGCCCATCGCTTCATCGCCGACGAGCCGCGCTCCTATGGTGGCGATGAAAGCGGTCCGACGCCCTATGATCTGCTGCTCGCCGCGCTCGGCACCTGCACCGCAATGACGATGAAGATGTATGCCGACCAGAAGGGCCTCCCTTTCGAAGGCGCGCGCATCCACCTCACTCACGAGCGCAACCATGCCGAGGACTGCGCGCATATGCTGGAGGAGGGCGCTAAGGTGCAGGCCCTGAACCGCGCCATCACGCTGCTCGGCGACGCGCTGACCCCCGAGCAGCGCGAAACGCTCATCGAAATCGCCGACAAGTGCCCGGTGCACCGAACGCTGGAGGGGCATCTCCACATCCACACCACCGTCGCCGACTAGCGACTTTCCCCGAGGCTGTGCGCCGGGCCAGTGGACTTGGGCAGCCTCGCGCGGCAGGAGGCGGGGCATGCGCTGGGACGTGATCCGCAAGGCAGAATGGCTCGAGCCTGGGCGGGTGCGCGGGTATCTGCTGCTGCTCGCGCTGGTGAATGCCGGAGCCGCCTTCTTCCTGCTCGCGACTGCCACGAACGGCGTCGATGCCAACGGCTTCCTGATCGGCACCGATTTCATCAGCTTCTGGACCTCGGGCCGGATGCTGCAGGCGGGCGCGAATGTCTACGATACCGCCGCGCATGTCGCCGCCCAGCGCGAATTCTACGCGATACCGGGCGAGTATACCGCCTTCTTCTATCCGCCCAATTTCCTGCCCTTCGTCTGGCCCTTGGGGCTGCTGCCCTACCTCCCCGCATTGGGCGCGTGGCTCGCGGCGACCGGGGCGGCATTTCTCGCCGGATTGCGGGCGTGGTTCCGGGCGCTGGGGCTGAAGGGCCCCGCACCGCTGCTGGTCGCCGCCTTTCCCCCCGTTTTCGTGACGCTCACCCACGGGCAGACCTCCTTCCTTGTCGCCGCATTGCTGGGGGGAGGGCTGCTGCTGGTAGAGCGCCGCCCGTGGCTTGCCGGTGTTCTGATCGGGCTTGCCACGATCAAGCCGCAGTTCGGTCTGCTGGTCCCGCTGGCGTTGCTGGCGAGCGGGCAGTGGCGCACGATTGCCTCCGCCGGGGTGACAGCCATCGCGCTCGCAGGCTTTGCCGCACTCGCCTTCGGCCCCGAGGTGTGGGCCGATTGGCTTGCGATCACCCGCACGGCGAGCGCCGCGACCGCGGGCGGCAATATCCCCTTCGCCAAGATGGTGAGCGTCTTCGCCGGTCTCAGCCTTGTCGGCGTGCCAAGCGCGGCGGCATTGGCAGTGCAAGGCGCTGTGACGCTGGCGCTCGCCGCGGCGGTGGTGATCGCCAGCTGGCGGCGCGCGTTCTCGCCGGGACTTGCCGCGTTGGTGCTCGCCGGAGCCCCGCTCGCGACGCCCTTCGTGCTCGATTACGACATGGTGCTGACTGCCTTCCCGCTCGCCTTCCTGTTCGCCCGCGCCCGGGCAGAGGGGTTCGCCGATTGGGAGCGCATCACCATCGCCGCCACCTTCGCCGCCGCCGCCTTCGCGCGGCCGCTAGCGCTCAACGCAGGAGTGCCGATCATGCCGCTGGTGCTCGCCGCGCTGTTCCTCGCGGTGTGGCGGCGGGTGCGGGCTGAGCGCGCCGCTCAGTAATAGGTCGTGGTGTAAGCGCCGTCCGAGACGTTGATCTGGACCTCGCGGTAGGCGAAAGTCCGATCGACCCGATAGGTAATCGCCCCTGTCGCCGGGTCTCGCGCGAGCAGCGTAATCTGCACCGGCCCCAGATCGAGGACCTTGGGAAAGGTGTTGCCCCTGATCCCCTTGCGGGCATCGACCAGTTGCAGCACGCCCTTGTCATCGTAAACGAACAGCGCCGCTTCCTTGTCCACCCCGTCGATATTCGATTTGTAGCGGATTACAGGCCCGAACACGCTGCCGGTGCCCGAATATTCGAGCCGCAGATAGCGGTTCGGCACAGTCAGGTTTTCAAGGCGCGTGTAGGCGACCGGAGTGATCGCGACGTCAAAGGCGACATCCCGCGTGCGCGCGCCCATCACGAAAGCGCGTTCGAAGGTGCCGTCCCCGGTCTCGTCGATCAGACAGAAGGTCACCTCGGCGTTGAAGTTAACGGGTCCCTTGCTACGGCCCTCGACGGTTACCGTGGCAGGTCCGCTGCGGCGCTCGTCGCCCGAAAGCGGGCGGGGTTTGGCGCAATAGGTCATTGCCGACAGCGTCAGCCCGAAGCGGTTGGGCATCGCAACCGTCGCGCGACGCAGCGAGGTCAGGGGGGACAGCTGCGGGTCGATGCCGTGGACCTTGCTGGTGACGCGGCGGGAGAGAAGCGCCAGATCGGGCTGGACCAGTGTAGTGCCGAACAGCACTTCGCCCGGACGAACCACCCGCTGCGTACCGACGATCGCGGCGTCGCCCGGGGCGGTGTGGAGTTTCGAAAATCCGGTGACCGGCGGCGAGATCTGCGGCCCGGATCCGACGGCGAACATCAGGGCGGCGAGCGATACGGCGAGGCGTTTCATGGCGCGCCGATCATCGCCATCGGCCCGGGAATTGCAACCGCAAACCCGTGGCTTGCCCCTCACGCGTCGATCAGGTCGCGGTCCACGTCGCTCGCGCGGTTCTGGATGAAGTTGAAGCGGTGTTCGGGGTTGCGGCCCATCAGCTCGTCGACCAGCCGCGCGACGCCGGCGCGGTCCTCGAATTCCTGCGGCAGGGTGATGCGGATGAGCCCGCGCGTTTCGGGCGCCATCGTCGTCTCGCGCAATTGCTGCGGGTTCATTTCGCCCAGACCCTTGAAGCGGCTGACTTCAACCTTCTTGCCCTTGAACACCGTGGCTTCGAGCTCCGCCCGGTGCGCGTCGTCGCGGGCGTAACGGCTCTCCTTGCCCGCCGTGAGCCGGTAGAGCGGGGGCTGGGCGAGGAACAGGTGGCCCTTGCGCACGATGTCGGGCATTTCCTGGAAGAAGAAGGTCATCAAGAGCGTCGCGATATGCGCACCGTCGACATCGGCGTCGGTCATGATGATGATGCGGTCATAGCGCAAGGCGTCGGCGTTGCAGTCCTTGCGGGTGCCGCAGCCGAGCGCCAGCGCGAGGTCGGCGATTTCGGAGTTGGCGCGGATCTTGTCGGCGGTGGCGCTGGCGACGTTGAGGATCTTGCCGCGAATGGGGAGGATCGCCTGGCTTTTGCGGTCGCGCGCCTGCTTGGCGCTGCCGCCCGCAGAATCCCCCTCGACGATGAAAAGCTCGGTCTCGCGCCCGCCTTCGCCTGAGCAATCGGTGAGCTTGCCCGGCAGACGCAGCTTCTTGGCATTGGTGGCGGTCTTGCGCTTGATCTCGCGCTCGGCCTTGCGCTTGAGGCGCTCGTCCATCCGCTCCATCACTTCGCCGAGCAGCGCCTTGCCGCGCTCCATATTGTCGGTGAGGAAGTGGTCGAA
>JAIYEK010000104.1 GCA_027487015.1 Erythrobacteraceae bacterium
CAGGCGGTGGTGTGGTACACCGGCCAGTTCTACGCGCTGTTTTTCCTCGAGAAGATGCTGCTGGTCGACGGCGCGACCACCAACATCCTGATCGCGGTGGCGCTCGCCATCGGCACGCCGTTCTTCGTGTTCTTCGGCTGGCTGTCGGACCGGATCGGGCGCAAGAAGATCATCCTTGCGGGCTGCGCGCTGGCGGCGCTGACCTACTTCCCCGCCTTCCACCTGCTCGCCGAGGCCGCCAATCCGGCGCTGGCCAAGGCGCAGGCCACAGCGCCGGTGAGCGTGGTCGTCAACAACGCCGAATGCTCGGTCCAGTTCGACCCCATCGGCAAGAACAAGTTCGACGCGCGCAGCTGCGACATCGCCAAGTCCTTCCTCGCCAAGAGCGCTGTGAGCTACACCAATGTCGAGGCCGAGGCCGGTGCCATCGCGCAGGTCAAGGTCGGCGCCGCCACCTTCACCGCGCCGGACCCGGCCAAGGTCAAGGGCGAGGACCGCAAGGCCGCGATCACCGCCTTCCAGGACGAGGTGAAGGCTGCGCTCGCCGCTGCCGGCTACCCCGCCAAGGCCGATCCCGACGCGATGAACACCGCCATGGTGGTCGCGGTGCTGACCTACCTCGTGCTGCTGGTGACGATGGTCTACGGCCCGATCGCCGCGCTGCTGGTGGAGCTCTTCCCCACACGCATCCGCTACACCGCGATGAGCCTGCCCTACCACATCGGCAATGGCTGGTTCGGCGGCTTCCTGCCGACCACCGCCTTCGCGATGGTCGCTGCGACCGGCGATATCTACTACGGGCTGTGGTACCCGATCATCATCTGCGCGGCGACCGTGGTGGTGGGGCTCTTGTTCCTCCCCGAAACCTTCCGTCGCAACATCGACGCCTGAGCCAGCCCGCAAGGGTCGCAACGGAGGGGCGGCGTCCGCGAAGGGCGCCGCCCCTTTGCTTGGGGGCGCGGTTGCGTTAGCTTGCCTGCCCGAGGGAGGGACGGTTTATGTTGCTGGGCGCGGCGCTCGCGGCCGCCACACTCTATCTGGGCGCGCTGTTCTGGCTCGCCGCGTGGCGCGACCGTCAGGGGCCTGCGAGCGGCTGGCTCCAGCGGCGCGCAGGGCTGATCTACGGCCTCAGCCTTGCGGTCTATTGTTCGAGCTGGACCTTCTTCGGCGGCGTGGGAACTGCGGCGACGGCGGGCCTCGATTACCTCGCGATCTACCTTGGCCCGATCCTCGTCTTCACGCTGGGCTTCGGGCTCGTCAAAAAGATCCTCGCGCAGGCCAAGGCGCAGCATTCGACCTCGATCGCCGACTTCCTCTCCGCCCGCTACGGCAAGAGCGCCAGCCTCGCCGCGCTGGTCACCGTGATCGCGAGCGCGGGGACGCTGCCCTACATGGCGCTCCAGCTGCAATCGGTGGGCACGACATTGTTGCTGATGGCCCCGGACCTGCGCACGCAGGTCGCGACGGACGAGCTGGTGCTGATCGTGGCGGCGCTGATGGGGCTGTTCGCGATCCTGTTCGGCTCACGCCGCGCGGACCGGGCGGGAGACAATGCCGGGCTGGTGCTCACGCTGGCGTTCGAGGCGGTGGTCAAGCTTGCCGCGCTGCTCGCGGTGGCTGCGCTGGCGCTGTGGTGGCTGGCGACCGGCGGCGGCGCGCCGCTCCCGGCGACGCCCGCGCTTTTCGCCCCCGGCCAGCTCGACGCGCGCTTTGCGGTCCTCACCGTCATCGCCGCGGCTGCGATCCTGTGCCTGCCGCGCCAGTTCCACATGACCTTCATCGAGGCCCCGGGCGAGCGCGCCACGCCAGCGATGCGCTGGGTGCTGCCCGCCTACCTCGCGCTCACGGCAGCGGTGATCGTACCGATTGTGCTCGCAGGCCTCGCGCTGTTGCCTGCCGGGACCGATCCCGACACTATCGTGCTCGCCCTTCCCCTTGCGCGCGAGGCGCCGTGGCTCGCCGTGCTGGTGTTCCTCGGCGGGTTTTCGGCGGCGACGGGGATGATCGTGGTCGCCTGTGTGGCGCTGTCGATCATGATCACCAACGACCTCGTTGCGCCGCTGCTGCTGCACCGCGCGCTGGCGGGGCGCGGGGACCGCAGCCGCATCGCGGGGCGCCTGCTGCTGATCCGCCGCGTGGTGATCGCGCTGCTGCTCGCCGCTGCCTATGCCTTCTATCGCGGCTTTGCGGGAGTGACCGACCTTGCCGGCATGGGCACGCTCGCTTTCGCCGCCGCCGCCCAGTTCGCGCCGGGGCTCGTGCTCGGCATGGTGAGCCAGCACGGCAACCGCGCGGGCATGCTGACGGGCCTTGCGACCGGCTTTGCCCTGTGGCTCGCGCTCCTCATCTGGCCGGCGGCGAGCGACACCGCGCCGCTGGTCAGCATCCACGAGGATCCGCTGGTCTCGGGCGTGGTGCTGAGCCTCGGGATCAATGCCGCGCTCTACTGGCTCGTCTCGGCGCTGGTGCGGCCCTCGCTGCTCGACCAGGCACAGGCCGCAGCCTTCGTGGGAACCCCGATGCCGGGCGAGTTGCCGCGCCACGCCACTGCCAAGCGGGTGGGCGATGTGCGCGCGTTGCTCGCGCAGTTCGTCGGGCGCGAGCGGGCCGATGCCGCACTCGCGCCGCTCCAGATGCGCAACGGCGATCCGGCAGGCGCGGCGGTGCTGGAGCTGGCCGAGCGGGTGATCTCGGGCGTGATCGGCACCTCCTCGGCGCGGATGCTGGTCGGGTCATGGGCGGGCGGCGATCCGATTCCGCTGCCCGAAGTCGTCGCCATGTTCGACGAGACCCAGCGCCGCCTCTCCTTTTCCGCCGACCTCCTCCAGACCGCAATCGAGAGCATCGATCAGGGCGTCGCGCTGGTCGATGGCGAGATGCGGCTGGTGGCGTGGAACAGCCGTTATCAGCAGCTGTTCGACCTGCCCGACCACCTCGTGAGCGTCGGCACCCCGATTGCCGATCTGATCCGCTTCAACCTCGCGCGCGGCAACCTCAGCGAGGCCGAAATCGCCGACCAGGTCGCGCGCCGCCTCGCCTATATGCGCGCCGGGACCGAGCACCGGATCGAGCGGGTGCAGCACGATGGCCGCGTGCTCCGGATCGTCGGTGCGCCCACGCCGGGCGGCGGCTACACCACCTCCTATACCGACATCACCTTGGACCGTCGGGCCGAGCAGGCGCTCGAAAGCAAGGTCGCGGAACGCACCCGCCAGCTCTCCGAGGCCAATGCGCTGCTCGCGCAGGCGACCCAGTCCAAGACCCGCTTCCTCGCCGCGGCCAGCCATGACCTGATCCAGCCCTTGAACGCCGCGCGCCTGTTCGCCTCGGCCTTGGGCGAGGAGGTCAGCGGGCAGGCGGCGCTCGAGCGGCTGGTGGCCGATCTCGACGGCTCGATTGTGGCCGCCGACCGGCTGATCCGGGTGCTGCTGGAGATTTCCAAGCTCGATAGCGGAGGCGTGGTGCCCGCGCCCGAGCCGGTGGCATTGGACCAGCTGTTCGAGGATGTGGCGCGCGAGTTTACGCTTCAGGCGCAGGCCACAGGGCTCAAGCTGAAGCGCGCGCGCACCAGCGTCTGGGTGATGGCCGACCGTGCGTTGCTCACCGCGGTCTTGCGGAACCTCCTCAGCAACGCGGTGCGCTACACCACCAAGGGCGGCGTGCTGATCGGGGTGCGGATGCGCGGCGAGGCGGCGGTGATCTGCATCCACGACACCGGCCGGGGGATCGAGCCGCAGGACATCGAGCGCATCTTTGGCGAGTTCGAACGCGGCGCCTCGACCGACCGCGAGGGGCTGGGCTTGGGCCTCGCCATCGTCCGCCGGGCGGCTCGGCTGCTCGAGGTTGAGGTCGAGACCACCTCCACGCCTGCGCGCGGCAGCCGCTTTGCGATTGCCCTGCCGGTGCTGCGGCGCGAAGCGGCGCCCGCGGCCCGCATCATACCGGCGCGCCCTGCCGCCGGGCTCGGCAATGCGCGAGTGCTGGTGGTCGACAATGACCCCGCCGCGCTTGCCGCCACCGCCGCGCTGCTCGCCCGCTGGGGCCTCGCCGTCACCACCGCCGCCAGCCTTGCCGAGGCGATTACTGCGGCGCGCGAGGCGCCGGATCTAGCGATCATGGACTACCGCCTCGACGATGCTGAACGCGGCGATGCGGCCTTCGCGGCGCTGTGCGAGGCTTGGGGCAGCCGCTGCCCTGCGATCCTGCTCACGGCAGAGGCTTCCGAGGAGACCGAGGCGGCCGCCGCGCGCATGGGGGCCAACCGCCTGCTCAAACCCGCCGCGCCCGCAGCCCTGCGCGCGCTGATCGCGACCGCCTTGGCGCAGGGTCGCGCCGCGGGTCAGACTCTCGCCGAGTCCGCCACCGGCTGATCGACGTCGAGCTTGGCCGCCAGCAGCACCGCCTGGGTGCGGCTACCGACCCCGAGCTTGCGCAGGATCGCAGTTATATGCGCCTTCACCGTCGCCTCGGAGATGGCGAGTTCATAGGCGATCTGCTTGTTCAAAAGCCCCTGCCGGATGCCCGCCAGAATGCGCCGCTGGGCGGGGGTCAGGCTGGCGATGCGGGCAAGATCGCCGTCCGCTCCTGCGGCGCTTTCGGGGAACCACGCATCACCATCGCGCACCGCGGCGAGGCCTTCGCGCATCGCATCGAGGCTCGCCGACTTGGGGATGAAGCCCGCCGCCCCGAGCTGCGCCGCCGCCGCCGCAACGCGCGGTTCCTCGGAGGCCGAGACGATCACGATAGGGAGCGCGGGGTAATCCTGCCGCAGGTCCATCAGAACCGAGAGGCCCGAGGAATCAGCCATATGCAGGTCGAGCAGCAGCGTCTCCGCCTCGCCCTCGGCAAGCGCGGTGCGGGCTTCGGCGGCGGAACTCGCCTCGATGATCGCAGCGCCCTCCCACACCTTGCCGACCGCGTGGGCCAGCGCGCTGCGGAACAGCGGGTGGTCGTCGGCGATAATGATCCTTGTGGTCATGGCCTCAAGCGTTCTGACGGCCCTCGATCAGCCGCTCGACCAGCGAGGGGTCGGCGAGGGTCGAGGTGTCGCCCAGCGATCCGAAGTCGTTCTCGGCGATCTTGCGCAGGATGCGGCGCATGATCTTGCCCGAGCGGGTCTTGGGCAGGCCATCGGTGAAGTGGATCACATCGGGAGTCGCGATCGGGCCGATTTCCTTGCGAACATGGGCCTTGAGTTCAGCCAGCAGGGCGTCAGTCCCCTCCTCACCCGCGTTCAGGGTGACATAGCAATAGATGCCTTGTCCCTTGATATCATGGGGATATCCGACCACCGCCGCCTCGGCGACCTTGGGGTGGAGCACGAGCGCGCTCTCGACTTCCGCCGTGCCCATGCGGTGGCCCGAGACGTTGATGACATCGTCGACGCGGCCGGTGATCCAGTAGTAGCCATCCGCGTCGCGCTTGCAGCCGTCGCCGGTGAAGTATTTCGCCTTGTAGGTGCTGAAATAGGTCTGCCCGAAGCGCTCGTGATCGCCATAGATCGTGCGCGCTTGCCCGGGCCAGGAGTGGGTGATGCAGAGGTTCCCCTCGGCCGCGCCGTCCAGCACGCCGCCCTCACTGTCGACCAGCTCAGGGCGGATGCCGAAGAACGGGAGCCCCGCGCTGCCTGGTTTCATGTCATGCGCGCCGGGCAGCGTAGTGATCATGCAGCCGCCGGTTTCGGTCTGCCACCAGGTGTCGATGATCGGGCAGCGGCCCTCGCCCACGGTGTCGAAATACCAGCGCCACGCCTCGGGGTTGATCGGCTCGCCGACAGAGCCGAGCAGGCGCAGCGAGGCGCGGCTGCGGCTCGTCACATGGTGATCGCCCTCGCGCATCAGCGCGCGGATCGCGGTGGGGGCGGTGTAGATGATGTTGACCTGATGCTTGTCCACAACGTCCCAGAAGCGCCCGTGATCGGGGTAGTTGGGCACGCCTTCAAACACCACCGCGGTCGCCGCATTGAACAACGGGCCGTAGACCACATAGCTATGACCCGTCACCCAGCCGATATCGGCGGTGCACCAGAACACCTCGCCCGGCTGGTAATCGAAGATGTAGTGGAAGGTCGTCGCGGTCCACACCCCGTAGCCGCCGGTGGTGTGGAGCACGCCCTTGGGCTTGCCGGTCGAACCTGAGGTGTAGAGGATGAACAGCGGGTCTTCCGCGTTCATCACCTCGCAGGGGCAGTCGTCGTCGCTGGCGAGGTCGGCGAGCCAGTGGTCGCGGCCCTCCACCATCTCCACCGCGCCTCCGGTGTGCGGGATCACCAGCACGCCGGCGACATGGGTGGCATGCGCCGCCAGCGCGAGGGCGGCATCGACATTGGCCTTCAGCGGCACATGCTTGCCGCCCCGCAGCCCCTCGTCGGCGGTCACCACAAAACGGCTGCCGCAATCCTCGATCCTGCCTGCCAGCGCCTCAGGCGAGAAGCCGCCGAACACCACCGAATGCACCGCGCCGAGCCTTGCGCAGGCGAGCATCGCGACCACCCCTTCAAGGATCATCGGCATGTAGATCGTCACCCGCTCGCCGCGCGTGACGCCGAGTGTCTTCAGGGCGTTCGCCATCCGCACCACCTCGCGGTGAAGCTCGCCATAGGTGAGGCTGCGGCCCGGCGAGGCCGGATCATCGGGCTCGAAGATCAGCGCGGTGCGGTCGGCGTGTTCGGCGAGGTGCCGGTCGACCGCGTTGTGGCACAGGTTGAGCTGGCCATCCTCGAACCACTTGATTGCAACCGGATCATAGGCCCAGTCCCCGCCCACCGTCGGCGCCTTGGCCCAGTCGAGCCGCGCCGCCTGCTCCAGCCAGAAGGCATCGGGCGTCTCCACCGAGGCGCGGTACATCGCGGCATATTGTTCGGGCGTGCAATGCGTGGGCGTGCCGGCCTCGGGCCGCTCTACGGCGTGGATCA
>JAIYEK010000260.1 GCA_027487015.1 Erythrobacteraceae bacterium
CGGCGATCCGGACGATGCGGAACGGGCGCCAGGTGCTGCGCAGCGCCTCGGCCGCGATCCGCTCGGCGGCTTGGTCCCAGTCGCCGGTCATCAGGCTGTTGGGCGACCAGCCCTCGGCGCGCATGGCGGAGCGTAGGGGAAGGGCGCCGGGGCGCAGCACGACCTTGCGCGGGCGGAACACCCACAGCCGCTCGGCGCCCTGAAAGGCGGCGATTTCGTCGGATTCGAGCACCACTTCGGCATCGCCCGTCAGGTGCAGCATGTCGCCGGTGGCAAAGTCGGGGAAGACGAGGCCGGCCTTGGGGTTCAGCATGAAATTGCCGAAGGTGTTGAAATGGAGGTTTCCGGCAAAGTCGGGAATGGTGAGCGAGCCATCGGCGTTGATCCGCACAAACCCCGGCTTGCCGCCGCGGTGCGAGGCATCGACGTGGCGGCCTTGCGCGTCCTCGATGTAGGACGAGACGAAGAAGGTGTCGGCCGCGGCGATCATCGCGCGCACCTGCGGGCTCTCCATGGTGAGCGTCTGCGCGGCAGGCACGGCGGCAAAGTCATCGGGCTCGCGCACGAAGGCGAAGTCGCGCAGCTGGATATATTGCGGGCAATTGCCGAAAGCCTGCTCGACCGCGACGGCGAAGCCTGCGCCCGAGACCCCGCGGACCGCGCCGTTCATCCGGTTGCGCCGCCGGGTGTGGAGCTCGATCCCGAGCAGGCCTACCGCCGCGCCATCGGACAGCGATGCCGTGGCGGGGTCCTGCGGATCGGGCCGCGCGGCGATGGCGAGGTGCCTGGGATCTGGGCTGGTCATGAAGCCGGGCTTGCCGCTCAGCAGCGTCACCCATGCGTCGCCAGAGGCATCGACCGAACCGAGCACGATGAAGGGGAGCTGGCGGTAGAAATCGCGGTGCTGGTCGGGCATCTGGTCGCGGATCACCCGGCGACCGAAGGCCTCCATCCGCTCGGCGACACCGACGGTCCTTTGCAGGGCAACTTCACCGGCATGAAATGGTGACGGCGGCTGGGTCATGTCGCTTCTCCCCCTTGGAGACAGGCACCGTGGCCGCGCGGCGGCAGCCCCGGCGCGGATGGATCAGGCCTCAAGGCCGACCGGTGTTCTGCCGAATTCGACGAAGCCGGGCAGGCTCTCGATCCGGGCGAGCCAGTGCTTGACGTTGGTGTAGGCCGAAAGGTCGACATTGCCCTCCGGCGCGCGGGCGATGTAGCTGTAGAGCGCGATGTCGGCGATGGTCGCGCGGTCGGCGGCGATCCAGTCGCGGCCTTCGAGCTCGGCTTCGATCAGCGCCAGCACCGCATGGGCGCGGGCGACGACTTCCTCGGGGTTGAAGCCCGCCTTGAAGATCGTGACGAGGCGCGCGGCGGCGGGGCCGAAAGCGATCTGCCCGGCCGCGACTGACAGCCAGCGCTGCACCGCGGCGGCGCCAGCGGGGTCTTCGGGCAGCCAGTCGGTGCGGCTGAATTTCTTGGCGGCATAGACCATGATCGCGTTGGAATCGGCGATTATCGCGCCGCCGTCTTCCAGGATCGGCACCTGTCCGAAGCGGTTCTTGGCGAGATATTCGGGCGATTTGTGCTCGCCCGCAGCAAGATCGACCGCGACGATGTCGACCTCGGCGCCGATCAGCGACAGAAACAGCCGGGCGCGGTGGGCGTGGCCGGAGATGGGGTGGACGTAGAGCTTCATGGTCGCCTCCTTTGGCAAGAGCCGATGGCGAGCGGGCCACCGTGCGAGCCACCAGATGCGCCCGCCGGAGCGCGAGCGGAACTGCCGACGGATGCAAGTCACTATTCCGCTGAATGGAGTTATCGACTAGTCAGATGGCGATTTGCTGGGTTTGCGGGGAATTATGGCGCTGTTCCACACGATGCAGGTGTTCGTGAAGGTGGCCGAAACCAGCGGCTTTGCCGAAGCCGCGCGGCAATTGAACATGAGCCCGCCTGCCGTCACCCGCGCGGTCGCCTCGCTCGAGGAGCGGATCGGGGCGCGACTGTTCACCCGCACCACCCGGACGGTGAAACTCACCGAAGCGGGCACGCGCTATCTCGACGATTGCCGCCGCATCCTCGCCGATGTGGCCGAGGCCGAGGCGGCGGCGGGAGGCTCCTACGCCACGCCCACGGGTGTGCTGACGGTGACGGCATCCGCGCTGTTCGGGCAGCATTACATCACCCCGATCCTCACCGAATATCTCGACCAAAACCCCGAGGTGAATGTCCGGGCGCTGTTCGTCGACCGGATCACCAACATGGTGGACGAGGGGATCGATGTCGGGATCCGCATCGGTGACCTCCCGGATTCCAGCTTCAGCGCGATCCGCGTGGGCGCGGTGCGGCGGGTGGTGTGCGGGGCGCCTTCGTACTTCGCGGCGCACGGCGTGCCGCGCCACCCTGCCGACCTTGCCAAGCACAGGACCATCGTCAGTACGACCTCATGGGCCTCGCTCGACTGGCGCTTCGGGGGTCCGCAAAAGCCGGTGGTGCGGATTGCGCCGCGGCTGTCGGTCAACAGCTTTGACGCGGTGCTCGCGGCGGCGCGGCGCGGCTGGGGCCTCGCGCGGCCGCTGTCCTACCAGATCGGGCAGGCGCTGATCGCTGGCGAGCTCGAGACGGTCCTCGAGGAATTCGAGGAGGAGCCCCTGCCGGTCCACGTGGTGCATCCCGAGGGACGCCGGGCGTCGGCCAAGGTGCGCGCCTTTGTCGACCTGGCGGTGGAGCGGCTGCGCGCGAACCCTTCGATCAATTGAGGTGGGCGCGGGGCGCGGCGGTTACGCGACGCATGCGAGCATGTCTGCCAGTTCGCCGTAGCCGGGCCACAGCGCCCCCTTGCCGGCCCGGCCCAGCAGGCAAAGCTCGATCACCGCCCGCCGCCCGCCCTCGGCCATCGCCGCGGCCAGCGCCGGGGCCATGGGATCATCGATGTAGCGCGCATCTTCGAGGTGCCAGAGCCAGGCGTCGAAGGCGGCGACAATCGCGGGCGATGGCTCGCCGCGCCGCGCCGTGTCGCGCGCGGTGTCGAGCCAGCGCTGCGGGATCTTCTGCGTGCCGTCCATCGCGATCTGTGCCAGCCGGTGCCACAGCGCAGGGTTGGCGAAGCGAGCGAGCAGGGCGTCGGCATAGGCCGCAAGGTCCATCCCCGGGGCAGGCGGCACGGTCGGCAGCGCCTCGATCCGCATCAATCGCTCGGCCAGCGCGCGCAGTTCCGGGTCGGCCACCGCCTCGTGGACGAAGGCGTGGCCCTCGCGCAGACCCGCATAGGCCAGCGCCGAGTGGGCGCCGTTGAGCATCCTGAGCTTGGCCAGCTCGAACGGCGCGACATCGGCGACCAGCTGCGCGCCATGTGCCTCCCAGCGCGGGCGCGGGCCGGCGAAGCGGTCCTCGATCACCCATTGGCTGAAGCTTTCGGTGAACACCGCGCCGCGATCCGACACGCCGATGCGCTGCTCCAGCGCGGCGAGATCGGCCGGATCGCTGCGCGGCACGATCCGGTCGACCATGGTCGAGGGCACGGTGCATTCCTGCGCGAACCAGCCGGCCAGATCGGGGAAGCGGGAGTCCAGATATTCGCCCATCAGCGCGGCCAATACCCGGCCATTGGCGGCCAAATTGTCGCACGAAAGCAGCGTAATCCCCGGCAGGCCTTCCGCCGCGCGCCATTCCATCCCGCGCGCCAGCAAGGGGTAGAAGCTCGCCTCGGCTGCTGCGAAATCGAGCGAGCCATCGTGCGCGCGGGCGTAGCCTTTTTCGGTCACGGTGAAGCTGACGATACTGCAGGCGGGATCGGCCAGCCGGTCGATCACCGCAGCGGCGTCATCGGGGGCGTGGAGCACCTCGCGCACCGCGCCGATCAGGCGGGTGGCATCGCCGTCTGCGCTGCGTTCGGTCAGGGTGTAGAGCCCGTCTTGCGGGTTCAACTGCTCGGCCACATCGCGCGAGCGCAGCGAGACACCGCAGATCGCCCAGTCGCGCTCGCCCGCGTTCATCGCCCGGTCGGTGTACCAGGCCTGATGCGCGCGGGTGAAGGCGCCGATGCCGAAATGGACGATGCCCACGGCCATCGCGCCGCGATCATAGGCAGGCCGCACGACCTCGCCCGGGAGCGACGCTGCCGTGGTCGCAGACAGTCTCACAGCCGGTAGGCTGCCTTGGCGAGGTTATAGGCGAGGTCCTGCGCGATCTCGGCCGCCTCCCAATCCTCGATCCGGTGTTCGGCCACCAGCCTTGCGAGAAACCCGCAATCGATCCGCCGCGCGACATCGTGGCGTGCCGGGATCGAGAGGAAAGCGCGGGTGTCGTCGTTGAAGCCGACGGTGTTGTAGAAGCCCGCGGTCTCGGTGGTCATCTCGCGGAAGCGGCGCATGCCTTCGGGACTGTCGTGGAACCACCACGAGGGGCCGAGCTTGAGGCAGGGGTAGTGGCCGGCGAGCGGGGCCAGCTCGCGCGCGTAGCTGCTTTCGTCGAGGGTGAAGAGGATGATCGTCAGCTCCGCCTCGTTGCCGACCCGGCCCAGCAGCGGCTGGAGTGCGCGGACATAGTCGGTGCGGGTCGGAATGTCGGCGCCCTTGTCGCGCCCGAAGGCTTCGAACAGCGCGCGGTTGTGGTTGCGGAAAGAACCGGGGTGGATCTGCATCACCAGCCCGTCATCAAGGCTCATCTTGGCCATTTCGGTGAGCATCTGGGCGCGGAACAGCTCGGCGTCTGCGGCGCCCGCCGTGCCGGTTTTCACCCGGTCGAACAGCGCCTCGGCTTCAAGCAGGGCGAGGTCGGCGGTGGCGGCGGTGGGGTGGCCGTGATCGGTCGAGGTCGCGCAAATCGCGGCGAAGAACGCGCGGCGTTTGCGGTGCGCTGCGAGGTAGCCCTGCCAGCTGCCGCAATCCTCGCCCGTCAGGTCGGCAAAGGCGGCGAGGTTGTCAGTGAAGCCTTCGAACTCGGGATCGACCACCGGGTCGGGGCGATAGGCGGTGACCACCCGTCCGCCCCAGCCGCTGGCGCGGATGGCTGCGTGATGGTCGAGGCTGTCGAGCGGGCTTTCGGTGGTCGCCAGGAGCTCGATCCCGAACCGGTCGAACAGCGCGCGCGGGCGGAAATCGTCCTGCGCAAGGCTCGCGGTGATGTGGTCGAAATAGTGATCGGCGGTCTCGCCATCGAGCCTGACGTCGATCCCGAACACCTCGGCAAACACCCAGTCGCACCACATCCGCGAAGGCGTGGCGCGGAAAAGGTGGTAGTTTTCAGCCAAGATCCGCCACGCCGCGCGCGGATCGGCCGGGTGCCCGCCGATGCCGAGATCCTCCAGCCTCACCCCTTGCGAATAGAGCATCCGGTAGAGGTAGTGATCGGGCTGGAGCAGCAGCTCGGCGGCATTGCCGAAGGGCAGGTTGTCGGCGAACCATTGCGGGTCGGTGTGGCCGTGCGGGCTGATGATCGGCAGCCCCGCGACCGCGGCGTAGAGCTCGCGGGCGATGGCGCGGGTTCCCGGATCGGCGGGGAGCAGGCGGTCGGGATCGAGACGAAGCGGGCGTGGCATCTTGCGGTCTTTTCCGTTGCGGCTTGATGGGGGCACGGGGTTTTGGTAACCGGTGTCAAAGCCCAATCGCATAGCCCGGCGCGCTTGGCAATTACCCCCGTATCGGCACCTGAGCAGGCCGGAGACGCACACATGACCGACCCCGCTGCCCCCCGCGCGATCCGCTGCCATCCGGCCGATAGCGTGGGTATCGCGCTCGCCGACCTTGCACCGGGCGAGGTGGTGGCGCTTGCAGGGGCACGCTGCACGCTGCGCGGCGCAATCCCGCGGGGCCACAAGTTCGCCCTCCAGCCCCATGCTCGGGGCGATGTGGTGCGCCGCTATGGCGAGGCGATCGGCCGCGCGACCGCCGCAATCGCTCCGGGCGAGCATGTTCACAGCCACAACCTTGCCACCGCGCTTGTCGGCGAGCGGCGCTACGCCGACAGCGGCGCGCGCGGCGCCGGCGTGGCGGCGCCGCCGCTCGGAACGTGGCGCGGCTACCCCCGCGCCGATGGCCGCTTTGCCACCCGCAACGAGATCTGGCTGCTCCCGACCGTCGGCTGCGTCGCCCCGCTCGCCGAACTCGCGGCCCGCGAAGCCTCGCTGCGCCATGCCGGACGTATCGACGCCATCGCCGGTTTCGGCCACCCGCATGGCTGCTCGCAGCTCGGCGACGACCTTGCCGGGACCCGAGCGGCGCTGGCGGCGCTGTGCGACAATCCCAACGCAGGCGGGGTGGTGCTGATCGGGCTGGGGTGCGAGTCGAACCAGCTGGATGCGCTGATCGCCTGCGTGCCCGAAAGGAGCCGCGCCAAGCTGCGCGTGCTGCGCGCGCAGGACGCGGGCGACGAGGTCGCTGAGGTGATGGCGCTGGTCGATGACCTGGTCGACGAACTCGCCCCTGTGCAGCGCGTCGAGGCCCTGGCCGCCGCGCTGACGGTGGGCCTCAAGTGCGGGGGATCGGACGCCTTGTCGGGCCTCACCGCCAACCCGCTGCTGGGCCGCTTTTCCGAGCGGCTGGCGGCGAGCGGCGGGCGGGTGATCCTGACTGAAATCCCCGAGATTTTCGGGGCCGAGGATGCGCTGCTGGCCCGCGCCGTCTCGCCTGAGGTGTTCGAAGCGGCGGGCGGGCTCGTCAACCGCTTCAAGCGGCATTATCTCGATGCCGGGCTGCCGGTGTCGGAGAACCCCTCGCCCGGCAACATCGCGGGCGGGATCACCACGCTCGAGGAAAAGTCGCTGGGCGCGGTGCAAAAGGCGGGCGCGGTGCCGCTGGCCGATGTGATTGCCTATGGCGAAACCGTCAGCCGGGCGGGCCTGACCCTGCTCGAGGCACCGGGCAATGACGCCGTCTCCTCGACCGCGCTCGCAGCGGCGGGGGCGGGGCTGATCCTGTTCACCACCGGCCGCGGCACGCCGCTCGGCTTTCCGGTGCCGACGGTGAAGGTTGCCTCCAACTCGGGCCTTGCCGCGGCCAAGCCGGGGTGGATCGATTTCGACGCGGGCGCGCTGCTGGGGGGCGATGCGGACGCGGTGCTCGAAGCCTTCTCGGGCCGCCTGCTCGCCATCGCCAGCGGTGAGGCCACCGCCGCCGAGCGCAGCGGCCAGCGGGTGGTCGCGCTGTGGAAGCGCGGCGTGACGCTCTAGCTCAGACGTCCTCGACCCGCGCCAACGTCGGCGCGAGCAGGTGGATCGCGCCCACCGCAAGGAAATAGACCACCGTGCAGGCCGCGAAGATCAGGGTGTAGTTGCCCCCGGTCGCATCGAGGATCGCGCCCACGCTCGCGGCCATGATCATGCCGCCCACGCCGCCCGCAAACCCGCCGAGCCCGATCACCGATCCGACCGCGCGCTTGGGGAACATGTCGGGCGGCAGCGACAAGAGGTTCGAGGAGAACGACTGGTGCCCCGCCAGCGCCAGCCCGATCAGGCCCACCGCGAGCCACATGTTGTCGATGCTGGTCACCGCCAGCAGCGGCAGCACGCAGGCCCCCGATGCGAGCATCGTCACCTTGCGCGCAAAGCTGCACGAATAGCCCATCTGGAGCAGGCGCGAGGACAGCCAGCCCCCGGCGATGCTGCCGACATCGGACAAGAGATACATGATGATCATCGGCAGCAGCACCAGCTTGAGGTCCACCCCGTAGGTGCTGTCGAAGTATTTGGGCAGCCAGAACAGCATCAGGAACCACACCGGATCGGTCAGGAACTTGGCGCTGGCATAGGCCCAGGTCGAACGGTGACGGGCGATGCGGCTCCAGCCGAGCTGGGCGACGGTTTCGGGCGGATCGTGCTCGATCCAGGCAAGCTCCGCCTCGCTCACCCGCCCGCTTTCGCGCGGGTTGCTGTAGAGCAGCAACCACGTCGCGAGCAGGCCGGCGCCGAACAGGCCGGTGATGATGAAGGTCTCGCGCCAGCCGAAGCCCAGCACGCCCATGAACAGCGCCAGCGTCGGCGCGGTCAAGATCACGCCGACGGTAGTGGCAGAGTTGACCCAGCCGATCGCATAGGCGCGCTCCTTCTGCGGGAACCACTCGCTGCTCGACCGGACGACCGCCGGGAAATGCCCCGCCTCGCCGACGCCCAGCACCATGCGCGCGGCCATGAACCCGGTCACCGCGCTGGCAAAGCCGTGCGCGACATGGCCCAGTGTCCAGACGGTGATGGCGATGGCATAGCCGATCTTCGGGCCGAAGCGGTCTATCAGGCCCCCCATCACCAGAAAGCCGCTGGCATAGGCGGCCTGGAAGGCGAGCACGATGTTGCCATAGTCGCTCTCGTTCCAGCCCAGCTCGCGGCCGAGATCAGGCGCGAGCAGGCCCAGCATCGTGCGGTCGATGTAATTGACCGTGGTGGCGATGAACAGGAGCGCGACGATCGACCAGCGATAGCGCCCGGTCTTGGCCGGAGCAGCGGCGGCGGCGTGTGTCATCCCTGTCTCTCCCATCGCGTCATTCGCCTGAATGCGGCCATCACGCCAGCCCCTTGTGGCGGGCCCAGGCGAGCCATGCCTCGGGCCAGACCGCGACCGGCTTTCCGGGCGCACGGCTGATGCCGAACCCATGGCCGCCGCTCGCATAAAGGTGCGTGTCGACCGTGATCCCGCGCGCCTTCAGGCCATCGCGCATCGCCAGCGTATTGCCCACGGGCACGACATCGTCGTCCTCGGCGTGGAGCATGAAGCAAGGGGGCGCATCCGCCGGGACATTATGGTCGGGCGAATGCGCCAGTTCCTGCTCGGCGCGAGGAGAGGCACCGAGCAGGCGTTCGCGGGAGCCGGGATGGGCGAGCGCCTCGCGCATGGCGATCACCGGATAGATCAGCGCCGCGCCGTCGGGGCGGGCGGAGAGGCGGTCGGCGGCGTCAAGCGGGGCGTAGGTCGCGCGCGCAAAGCCCGTCGCCAGAGAGGCGGCGACATGGCCGCCGGCCGAGAAGCCCATGACGCTGATGCGCTGCGGATCGATGTCGTAGGCGGCATGCTCGTGGCGGATGAGGCGCAGCGCGCGCTGGGCATCGGCGAGCGGCACGTCGGGTCCGGCGGCCCAGCCCTGATGCGGCAGGCGGTAGAACAGGACGAAGGCGGTGACCCCGCGCGCCGCCAGCCAGCGGGCCATCTCGAAGCCCTCCTTGTCGATCACAACATGCCGGTAGCCGCCGCCGGGCGCGATCAGCACCGCCGCGCCGCCGGGCTGCGCGGGACGGAACACCGCCATGCGCGGTTGGGCGATGGACTGCATGATCCGGTCGGGCCGCGCCGGATCGGCGGAGCGCTCGACGATCGCTTCGTCCGGCAGGCTTGCAGGCGCGCCGGGCGCAGTGCCCGGCCAGAGCGCGACCCATTCCGAAGGGCTGGTATCGGGATCTGCGGCCCCCTCCGCAGCAGGGGGAAGCGCGAGTGCAGGGCTTGCCGCAGCAAGTCCAAGGCCGGCCATGGCTGTGCGACGATCGATCAACGGCCCATCCATGCAAGCACAACGACATGAAGACAACGCAGGCACGGCCATCCCGGCCGCGCCCCCGCCGCCCGGTGGATCACAGCGTGAACCGCACGCCGACCAGCACCGTGCGCCCGGTGCGGTTATAGGTGACGGGACGATCGCCCACGCTGTCGACATATTGCGGCCGGACCGTGTCGGTGAGGTTGATCCCTTCCAGCGACACCCGGATGTTCTCGGTGATCGCATAGCTCATTGCCGCATCGACGTTGAAGGTCGAGCGGGTGCCTTCGATGTCGTTGCCGTTCTGCCCCGGCACGCGGGTCAGGAAGTCGCTGCGATAGGCCCCCGAGACACGTGCGCTGAACTTCTCGTCCTCGTAATAGAGCGTGGTGTTGAACCCGGTCTTGGACAGGCCCGTCAGCTGGTCGCGCAAGGGCGCGGCAAGCGTGCCGTAGTTCACCTCGGAATCGAGCAGCGTCAGGTTGCCGAGGAAACCGAAGTTCTTGAGCACGCCCGGCAGGAAAGTGAAGGGCTGCTGGTACTGGATTTCGATGCCCTTAAGATCGCCGCCCTCGCCGTTGATGTTGCGCTGCACGGTGAAGATGTCGTCGGGGCCGGAGGGCGAGCCCGACAGCAGGCTATCGGGCAGACCCAGCTCGCTGAACGGCACCGAGGCGGTCTCGCGCGTCACGAAGGTCTTGATGTCCTTGTAGAACACCGCGACCGACAGCAAGGCTTCGGGTGCAAAGTACCATTCCACCCCGAAATCGACCGAATTGGCGCGGAACGGATCGAGCTTTGGGTTGCCGAAGCTGAGCGTCTGGCTGAAGGCGTTGAATGTCCCGCCCGGCGTCAGGCTCGCCAGCGTCGGCCGTGCCATCTGGCGGGCGACGTTGGCGCGCAGCAGCAGCTTGTCGGTCGGCTCGAGCACCACCGAGAGCGAGGGCAGCCAGTCGGTATAGGTGTTGTCGACCGTCACCGCATTGCCGCTGAGAATGCCGGTCGCGCTGACTTCGGTGCGAACGTAGCGCACGCCGGCCACCGCGCGCAGGCCCCACGAACCCAGCGTCGTATCGAGCGAACCTTGCAGGAAGCCGGCAAAGTCATCCTCGACCACGTCGTTGACCGCGCCGTTCTGCACCACCAGCGGGAAGTTTCCGGTGTACAGCCCCACGCGCGCGGCGATGGCGTCGATGTCGGGCACCACGAAGGTGCGGTCGATCCCGCTCGGCCCGGGCGAACCCGAGGTGAGGCTGGCGAGGCTCGATTCGGCTGCGGTCAGCGCGAAGGGCTGCACTCTGGTGGTCGCGGTCAGAACGGTATCGCGCCGGGATTCGGTCGAGGAGAAGCCGAACTGCTTGTACGATCCGCCAGCCTCGATGCTGATCGTATCGCTTGCCGCCCATTCGCCCGAAAGCGTTACTGTCTTGAATTCGTTCAAGGTCGACTGCGGGCGATCGCGCACTTCGTTGACAAGGAAGTTGGCGGGGTTGGTCACGTCGATGTTGTAATCGATCAGCGGCGCGTTGGGGTCGCCGCTGAAGTCGATCGAATAGCCATCGACGTTCAGCGCGTCGGCGATGATCGTGGTCTGCTGGCTGATGCGGAAATCGGATTCGGAGATACCGCCCAGAGCGCGCACCTTGAAGCGATCCGAAAATTCATGCGCGATCTCCAGCGTCGCCTGCTTGAACTCGGTCTCGAGATCGTCGAGCCGGTTCTCGATCCGCACGTCGACATCGTCGAAGGTGCCGCGCACCAGGTTGCGGGTGGTCGGATCGACTTCGAGCGAGACGATATCGGTCTGGCGGATGCCGTCGGCGGTGTTGCGGCTGAAGCTGATCGCCTCGAGGAACTCCTCGCGGCGGGTGCCGGCAAAACGCGAATAGAGGAGGTCAAGGCTGATCGTGGTCCGCTCGCTCGGGGCGAACTGGACCGAGCCGGTGATGCCCAGCCGGTCCTGATCCGAGGTCAGCACGCCGTAGCGCGGAATGCGCGGGAAGAAGGCGGTCGCCGCAGCCGGGAAGGCTGCTTCGTTCTGGAACGCGTTGCGCAGCGTGAAGCTCTGCGCCGCGCCCGTGGCAGGCGCAGGGTTGCCCGACCAGCGCACGGTGCTGAAGCCCTCTTCCACGATGTCGCGCGGGGTCCAGGCCACCGAGATCAACGCGCCGAATGTCTCGCCCTCGTTGGCCCAGCTGGCGAGCGCGGCGATGCGCGGGTTCACCTGCTGCGAGGCGTCATTATAGAGCGCCTGCCCCGATCCGGCGAGCGTCAGCCCCGCGCCGTAATCGAGCGGACGCGAGGTGGCCAGATCGACCACTGCGCCGAGCGAGCCTTCCTCGGTGGACGGATTGGGCGACTTCGAGACCTTGATCGAGCGGAACAGCTCGGAGGCGAAGGTGTTGAAGTCGAACCCGCGCCCGCGGTTGGTGCCGCCCGAGCTGTCGGTCGAGCCGGTGGTCGAGAGCGTCTCCATCCCGTTGATGCGCACGCGGGTGAAATCGGGGTTGAGGCCGCGCACGGTGATGGTCCGGCCTTCGCCATTGTCACGGTCGATCGAGACGCCGGGGATGCGCTGGATCGATTCGGCGAGGTTCAGGTCGGGGAAGTCGGCGATGTCTTCCGCAAGGATCACGTCGACCGCGTTGACCGCCTCGCGCTTCTGGCCGAGCGCGGCGTTGAGGCTGGAGCGGAAGCCCTGGACGACGATGCCGTCGGAGTCGACGGTCTCGCCCTGTGCTTCGGCATCGGGCGTGGTGACGGCGACCTGCGGCTGACCGGAGGCAGGCGCAGTCTGCGCCTGTGCTGCGCCCGGCGCCAGGACGGCGCCGCCCAGCAGCAGGGCGGACTTGAAACGGAACATCCCGGAAATCTGTGACACGCAGCCTACTCCCTCTGTTTCTCCGAGAGAGTGACACCGGTTTCCGCCACGGTCGACAAGCGACGGGCCATCCCCCACACCTCTCTCGCCCCGATTTTGGTAACCGGTGTCATTATGAATTGCCATGGCACGCCGTTTCTGTCAAGCAGCGCGTCAGGTAGAGGGAGAATGACGCAAATGCGCCGGTTTTTCGTTGTTTTGGCCGCTCTGATGCTGGCCGCTGTGGTCTTGCCGCAACAGGCGCTGGCCCATCCCGAGGACCCGACCCAGGGCGGTGCGGGCGGGCGGATCATCCGCGTCACGACTCTCGCCGCGGACGGCCCGGGGAGCTTGCGCGCCGCGATCCGTGCCAAGGGGCCGCGCATCATCGTCTTCGAAGTGGGCGGCGTGATCGACCTCGGGCGCACCGGGCTCGACATCAACAATCCCTTTGTCACCATCGCCGGCCAGACCGCGCCCGCGCCCGGGATCACGATCATCAAGGGCGGGATCGACATCAAGACCAATGACGTGAAGATCCAGCACATCCGCGTGCTGACCGGCGCTGACGGGCAGCCGAAGATGAGCGGGTGGGAGGCCGACGCGCTCTCTACCGTGCGCGCGGCGCGGGTGGTGATCGAGAACTGCACCTTCCTGTGGGGCATCGACGAGAACATGTCCGCCTCCGGCCCGCGCTTCACCGGCGAAACGGTCGCCGATTGGCGCGCAGGCACCAGCCGCGACATCGTCTTCCGGCTCAATCTGGCGGCCGAGGGGCTCGCCAATTCGAGCCACCCCAAGGGCGAGCATTCCAAAGGCTCGCTGGTCCACGACAACGCCACCGGCATCGTCTTCGATCGCAACATCTGGGCCCACAACGTCGAGCGCAGCCCGCTGGTGAAGGGCGGGGCGCAGGTGCTGATGGTCAACAACCTGATCTACAACCCCCAGCGCCGCGCGGTGCATTACAACCTGCTGGACCTCGAATGGGCCGGGCATGTGCCGGTGACGGGCGAGATCACCGCGGTCGGCAATGTCCTGCGCGGGGGCAATGACACCGATCCGGGCCTGCCCTTCCTAATGCTCGGCGGGGTGGGCGATCTGGCCTTCTACGGGCGCGACAATTCTGCGGTCGACCGTCTCGGCAATCCGCTGCCGATGTTCGGCCGCTACGGCAAGACGCAGGCGAAGCTGATCGAGGCCGAGGCGCCGCTCGCCAGCCTTGCAGGCTATGACATCCTGCCCGCCGGGGACGTCGAGACGACGCTGCTCGCCACCGCCGGCGCCCGTCCTTGGGACCGCGGGAGCGAGGAGCTGCGGGTGTTGTTCTTCATCGCCGAAGGGCGGGGCGAGGTGATCGACGACGAGAGCGAGGTCGGCGGCTATCCCAAGCCCGAGCCCACCGCCGCGCCTTTCGTGGAGGCCGAATGGGACCTTGCCACCATGACGCCGAAGTCGGGCACCTATCCGGGCCAGAAGCCGGGCGCGCAGGAACACCTCTCGCCGCGAGACCGCCAGATGCGCAGCGGCGCCAAGTGATCCTCTCCGCGCTCGCCGCGCTGTTGCTGGCGGGCGAGGATGCACCGCCGCCTCCTGCACGGCCGATGGTGGTTGTGCGCGAGGAGGATGTGCGCCGCGAGGAAGCCCCGCCCCACGGCGCGATCGGCACCAGCACCGCCTACCGCATCTCCGACGCCGTTCCGCCCCCGCGCGCGATGGAATTCCGCCGCCGCGTGCTCCATCCGGGTGCCGCGATCGGCGCGCATCCAATTGCGCATGACGAAGTCTACTACGTCCTGTCGGGCCGGGGCGAGGTGGTCTCGGACGGGGTCACGGCGGTGCTGGAGCCGGGCATGGCGGCGTATCTGTGGCGCGGCGCGGTGGTGGGGATCCGGCAGCTGGGCGACCAGCCGCTCGATCTGATCGTAAGCTACCCCAACTAGGTTCCCGACTGGACATAGGGCACGCGGGCGAAGAGCTCGCGCTCCCAGCGGCGCGGATCGCCTTCGACGCGGCTCTCGCGGTCGAAGATCATGGTCTGGCGGCGGTCCAGATCATAGGTCGGCCAGCCCGGATCGCCGGTGCGGGCGAAGCGGGTGAAGGCGTCCATCACCGCGGCGCTCATCGCGGCGTGTGCGGGGCTCTGCCCGGCGGTGGTGCCGAAGGCGAGGCCGATGTCGTCGGTGTGCTGGGCGTTCTCGAAATCGAGCTGGTAGACCCAGGTGTTGCCCCTGCCTCCGCGCGCCCGCGCCTCGGCCTCCTCCACCTGCCCGCGCCAACTCCTCGCCGGCGTGACGATTCGGTGGAACAGTTCTGCGGGCGAGGCCTCGGGGTAACGCGCGCGGAACTGCGCGACCACCCAGCCGGGCTCCAGATCGACCCGCATCTCCGGCCCGATCCGCTCCGCCAGATTGTCCCACGACAGGCCCTTCAGCACGCGGCCCTCGGCGGGATAGAAGGCCCGCGTCTCGGCGATAGTGTTGCCGAGCAGCATGGGGATATCGGCCGACTGCTCCGGCGCATCGGGCCAGAAGGGGTGGCGCTTGAGGTGCCGCATGTCGAGGACGGGGCCGAGATAGACCCGCCCGCCCAGCACCGGATCGGGCGCACCCAGCGCGGCGATGAGCTTCTCGACCGGCGCGCTTGCCGGGTCCTCGCCCAGCGCTGCGAGATAGGCCGCGGTGCGCTTGGCGGCGTTCTTCGGCCCCGAGGCGGTAACCTGCTGGCCGCTCATGGTGATCGCCTTGTGGAACAGGCCCTTTGCGGCGGGCATCGCCATCAGCGTCGCAATCTTCGCGCCGCCGCCCGATTGGCCGAACAGAGTGACATTGCCGGTATCGCCGCCGAATGCTGCAATATTCCGCTGTACCCATGCGAGCGCCGCGATCAGATCGAGCTGGCCGAGGTTCCCGCTGTCGGGGAACTGCTCGGGCAGGTAGAGATAGCCCAGCGCGTTCAGCCGGTGGTTCACCGTCACCACCACCACATCGCCGCTCGCTGCCAGCGCCGCGCCATCGTTGAGCGGGTCGGAGACGGAGCCGGCGGAATAGGCCCCACCGTGGAAATAGACCATCACCGGTAGGCCTCGCCTTCCGCCGGCAGGAACCCAGACATTCAGAAAATGGCAGTCCTCGGACTGCTGATAGGTGTCCCCCGCTTGCGGGGAGGCGGGAATGGTACTCCACAGTTCCCGTAGCTGTTCGGCAACCGTCACCGGCAACGGCGCCTGAAACCGCGCGGCGCGGGCATAGCGGATGGCGGGATAGGACCATGCATCGCCGCAAGCACGGGCCTCGAAGGTGCCGTCAGGGGCCGTGACCGGGCCGAGGCAGAGCCGGGCTGCGGGCTCATAAGCCAACGCCGGAGAGGTCGCAGCCACTCCCGCCAGCGCCGCGCCGCCCGCCAGCACGGCGCGGCGGTGCCAGCCCTCAGCGGCGGACATCGCCCGCACCGGCGCTGAACCCATCGAGCATCGCACGGCTCACCGGGCACATGTCGCCCGCAATGCTGTGCTTGAGTGCGGCAAGCGCAAGCCCCCGCGCCGCCATCACCGCCAGATCGCCCCCGCTGAGCCACCCATCGAGCACGCCTGCCGCGAAGGCATCGCCGGTGCCGATGCGGTCGACGATGCCGGTGACGTCGATCTCCTCGGTCTGGTGGCTGCCCGCGCGGCTGTCGACGCGTGCGGAGATCCGGTGGTGGTCGCTCGTCACCAGATGGCGCGCGGTCGAGGCGATCAGTTCGAGGTTGGGGAAGGCATCGAAAGCTGCCGCAGCCGCCTCGCGCCGCCGCGCCTCGCCTTCGCCCGAGAAATCGCGGCCCAGCAGCAGCGAGATGTCGCGGTGGTTGCCGATCAAGATTGTGGCATCGGCGACCAGCTCGCGCAGAATGGCCGCCGGATCGCTGTCCCACGCGGCCCACAGCTGCGCGCGGTAATTGCCGTCGAAGCACACCGGCACGCCCGCCGCCCGCGCCGCGCTGTGCGCCGCGCGCGCCAGTGCCACCCCCTTGGGGCCGAGCGCGGGGGTGATCCCTCCGCATTGCAAGAGCCGCGCGCCGGCGAGCGCGCCCGCGAAGTCGATTGCTTCGGGCGCAGCCTCGGCAAAGGCGCTGCCCGCGCGGTCATAGGTGATCGCCGAGGGGCGCGGGCCGGAACCGGCCTCGAGGAAATAGAGCCCCATCCGTCCGCCCGCACGGGTGACATAGCCGGCATCGACCCCGCTCGCCCGCAAGGCCGCCAGCGCGCGGTCACCGAGCGGATTGTCGGCCACCACTCCGGCAAAGCGCACCGCATGGCCAAGCGAGGCCAGCGCCGAGGCGACATTGGCCTCCGCTCCGCCGACAACGAGGTCGAGGCCCTGCGCCTGTACCAGCATCTGCCGCTCGGGCGGCGAGAGACGCAGCAGGATTTCGCCGAAGCAGGTAACGGTCATGCGGGTAAGTTACCGCGCCAGCCAGCCGCCGTCGACCGCCAGCACATGGCCGGTCACATAGTCCGACGCAGGCGAAGCGAGGAACACCGCTGCCCCGGCAATGTCCTCAGGGCTGCCCCAGCGCCCGGTGGGGATGCGCTCGAGGATCTGGCGATTGCGGGTCTCGTCGGCCTGCAGCGCGGCGGTGTTGTTGGTGGCGATGTAGCCCGGCGCGATCGCGTTGACCTGCACGCCCTTGGGCGCAAGCTCGTTCGCCATCGCCTTGGTGAGGCCCGCTACGCCCGACTTCGCCGCAGCGTAGCTCGGCACGCGGATGCCGCCCTGGAAGCTTAGCAGCGAGGCGATGTTGATGATCTTGCCCGACCCTTGCGCCGCCATCACGCCCGCGGCTGCCTGGCTGAGGAAGAACAGCGTCTTCAGATTGGTGTCGACCACCGCGTCCCAGTCTTCTTCGGTGAAGTCCGCAAGGTCGTTGCGGCGGATGATCCCGGCATTGTTGACGAGGATGTCGAGCCCGCCGAGCGCCTCGACCGCGTCATTGACCAGATCCTTGACCGGCGCGATGGTGGCAAGGTCCGCGCGCAGATCGACTGCGCGGCGGCCCGTCGCCGCGATCAACGCCAGCGTCTCGTCCGGCGCGCTCCGCCCGGCGAGCGCGATGTCCGCGCCCGCCTCGGCCAGCGCCACCGCGATTGCTTGGCCGATGCCAGTATTGGCCCCGGTCACCAGCGCGCGCTTGCCGGTCAGGTCGAAGGATATCGCCATTCTTACAGCGCCTTGAGATAGGCGGCGATGCCGTCATCCTGGCAGTTGGGGTAGAAATATTCGGCGAACTTCTCGCCCGCGATGGCGCTGCGCAGCAGGTCCTGATCGACGCTCTTCAGCACGGTGAGCATGTCGTGGCAGCTCGCCGCCTTGAGGTCGGCAAGCTTGCCGCGGTTGGTCGCCATGATCGCGGCGCGCTCCTTGGGATAGCCCGCGCCCGGCTCGCCTTCGAACAGCTTGCGGTAGCAATCCTGCAGGTTGAGCTCGGCCGCCCAACCGAAGCCCTTGGCATAGGGCATCGAGATCGCGTTGCCCGCGTTGATCTGGCTGAACAGGAAGGCGTCGGTCGGATCGATCACCAGCCCGCAGAACACGCCGGGCATGGCGTTGCAGGCAAGCATCGAGCCCATCCCCGTGCCGCAGCCGGTGACGACGAAATCGGCCGCTCCCGAATTGAGCAGGATGCCGGTCAGCAGCCCGTTCATCACGTAGGTGAGCGAAGCTGGGTCATCGGCCGAATACATGCCATAGTTGAAGACCTCGTGTCCCATCGGCCCGGCGACGGCGGTCAGCGCCTCGTGGATGATCGGGTTCTTGGCGGCCTGGCTGTTCTCGGTAATCAGCGCGATCTTCATGTGCTATCTCCGCAGGCGTGTCTGGCCGGCTAGGAAACCGGTGTCATGATGCGGCATAGCCGCAAAGCCATGGCTGTTTCAACCGTCCTTTTCATCCCCGCGGCGGGCCGACCGACTGGCGCTGCACCAGCCTTGCCGGAAAGCGGAAGGCGCGCGCGGTCGTATCGCCCGGGGCGATCAGCTTGAGCGCGGCGGCGCGGCCCATTTCGCGCACCGGCCAGCCGACGGTGGTGAGCGGGGGCCAGATATGCGCGGCAATCGGGGAATCGTCGAAGCCGATGATCGACAGGTCTTCCGGGATCTTGAGATCGCGCTGGCGGGCGGCGTGGAAGGCTCCTGCGGCCATTTCGTCGTTGCTGGCGAAGATCGCGGTTGGCCGCTCGGCGGCGTCCAACAGCCGGCTTGCTGCCTCCAGACCGGAGTCGAACCGGTAGGTCCCCTGCGCCCGCGCGGCCGGGGGGACGGGCAGGCCATGCGCCTGCATCGCCGCCAGGAACCCCTCGCGCCGTTCGAGCGCCGAGCGGAAGCCCTCGGGCCCCTCGATCAGCGCGATGCGGCGATGGCCCAGCCCGATCAGGTAATCGACCGCCTGGCTCACCATCTCGCGGTCGTTCGAGGCGACGATGTGCTCCTCGTCGTCAAGCATCGCCGAGCCCATGCGGACATAGCCGCAGCCCATTTCGAGGCACAATTCGGCGAGCGCATCATTCTCCGAAATCGGCGGCAGGATCAGCACGCCATAAAGCCGCTGCTGTTCGAGAAAGCGGCGGATGTCGTCGAGCAGCGTCGGCGAGTGGCGGTCGACCGGGCGCACCACCAGCGCGAATTCGGTGTCGCGGATCGCGTCGAGCACGCCCTCCTGCACCTTCAGCACGGTCTGCGCATTGGGGTTGTCGTGCAGCAGGCCGAGCAGGAAATTGCGCCGCAGCGCCAGCGCGCGGGCCTGCGGATTGGGGACGTAGCCAAGCTCGGCAATCACCGCCTCGACCTTGGTGCGGGTGTCATCGCTCAGCAGCGCCGAGCGGTTGATCACCCGGCTGACGGTTTTCTTCGACACGCCCGCCAAGCGGGCCACATCGTTGATCGTGGGCGTCTTGTTGGCTTTAGACATCGGGGGTGGTGAACATCTTTCGCAAGGGCCGCCCCTTCTAGAGGGCATTCGCGCGAATGCAAAAAGCCGCCGCTTGGGGATGGCCTCTCCCGCGCAAGAAAGCTTTTGACACCGGTTTCCTTTTTCGCCAAGGCTCCGTTTTGTGGCGGATGAGGACAAGATCGGAGCGGTGCTTTGCGAGGCGCGCGACATTGCGTCGGCCTTTGTTGCGGCACGGCGCAGCGGCGCAGCGATCAGCCGCTATCCGGGCCCGCTGCCGCATGATCTGGCCAGCGCCTATGCCATTCAGGACTGCGCCCTTTCGTTATGGGAGCGCGACATCGGCGGCTGGAAGGTCGGCCGCATCCACCCGCCGCGCGATGGCGAGCTGGGCGCGGACCGGCTGGTCGGCCCCGCCTTCAGCGATGCGATCATGGCGGCCGATCCCGCCGTCCCCTTTCCGGTGTTCCACGGCGGATTTGCCGCGGCGGAAGCCGAATTCATGCTCCGCCTCGCGCCCACCGGCGGGCCCCTCCCGCGCACGCCCGAAGAGGCAATGGCCTGGGTCGACGAGGTCCGCATCGGCATCGAAATCGCCTCCTCGCCCTACGCGCGGATCAATGCCGACGGGCCCTGCGTGACGGTTTCCGACCACGGCAACAACGCCGGCCTGTTGTTGGGGGCCACTGTCCCCCGCGCGCAGTGGGACGCGCTTGACGCGGTCGAAGTGACACTGGCGATCGACGGCGCCGAAGTCGGCCGCGCCACCACCGCGACCATGCTCAACGGGCCCTTCGGCGCGGTCGCCTTCCTCCTCGACAATCTCACCCGGCGAGGCATTGCCCCGAAGGCCGGCTGGTGGGTGTCGAGCGGCGCGATCACCGGCGTGCACGCTGTGTCGCCGGGCGCGAAGGTCATCGCCGGGTTCGCCGGGCTCGGATCGGTCGAAGCCCTGATCGGTTAGAACTTGTAGGCGAGGCCGAACTGGAATTGCCGCGGCGCGCTGGCGTTGCGCTGCACGAACTCCGCGCCGCCGCCGAACTGGATCTGGTTCGAGGTCGTCGCCGCGTTGGCAAAGCCGCTCTGGTTGTTGGCGTTGAAGACGTTGAACACGTCCGCGCTCGCCTCGATCCGCCCGCCTGTGATGGGGAGGGCGTAGCGCACGCCTACGTCGACCGTGGCCGACCACGGCAGGCGGGCCGAGTTGCGTGCCTCGCCCGGGTAGCGGTCGGCATTGCCAAGGTAGTTCTCGCCGAAGCTCGCGCCGTCGCCGTTCAAATCCTGCGTGCCGAAGATCCGCGCGTCGGGGACGAGGTTGACCGGCTGGCCCGACTGGAACAGGCCTGCCGCGGTCAGCGTTAGCCCGTCGAGCGGGTAGAGATAGCCCACCGCCGAGATCACGTGCCGCCGGTCATTGGCCGAGGGGCCCCATTCGCTCGCGAAATCATTGCTGTTGGCCGCGCGGAAATTGATGTCGTCGGTGTCGTTTCTGAGGCGCGAGAGCGTGTAGCTGACGCGGAAGGCGTAATCGTCTTCGCCCCGCAGCTTGATCGCTTGCAGGATCAGCGCGAGGTATTCGCTCTCCCCCGCCGTCTCCGAGACGGTGATCTGCCGCGCGCCGCCCGCCACCAACGGGATCGGGCGCGAGGCGTCGGCAGCCGCTTGGCTGCGCACCAGCCCGAGGGTCTGGGCAAGAGCGAAGCGCGCGGCGTTGTCGGGCAGGGCGCGCAAGGTCGCGATGTTGGCCGCGGTGAGGTTCGCAAGGTTGGGGGTGAAGGGCGCGGGCGCATTGAGGTCGCGCAGCCGCACGAGGTTGTGCGAGCGGCTGTAGAGCGCGTCGAGCGACAGGGTGAGTGTGCTGCTGGCGGCATATTGGTAGCCGCCGCTGACCTGCACGCTCCACGGGTTGTCGTAGCCGGTGGGGCTGAGGATGCGGCCCTCACCGAGCGTCGCGGTGCTGCGCAGTGCCTGCACCTGCGCCGGGGTGGGGCAGGCCGCAACCGTGGAGCAGGGGGGCGACACGGTGAGATTGCCGTCGAAGGTGATGTCGGCAAGGTCCACGCCTGCGGGGATTGCGCCCCTCGCCTGCAATTGCGCGAGCTGGCTCAGGAACCCGGCCGAGGCGGTGTTGCGCTGGAGCGCGTCGGAGATCACCGCATAGCTCAGCTTGCCGGTGAAGATCCCCGCGCCGAAGCGCACCGAGGAGCGCGCATCGGGCTGCCAGTTCAAGGCGAAGCGCGGGGCGATGTTGTCAGTGTCGCCGTCACCTGCGCCGCGTGTCGTCAGGGTGTCGTAGTCCCAGCGCACCCCGAGCGTGGCGGTGAGGTTGGGGGACAACTCCCACGCATCCTCAAGATAGAGCGCGACCAGTGTCTGCGGGGTGCCGAAACTCTGCGGGCGCAATTCGACCGCGTAGTTCGCCACGGCCGGGTTCAATGCCAGCACGTCCTGCGCAGTCAGCGCCAGACCCCGGCCCGACAAGCTGGCGAGCTGCCCGGCTGTGAGGTCGACAGTGAAGTTGCCGTTGGGATTGCCTCCGCCGAGCAACGCGAAGTCCGAGCCGATCACGTCCACGCCCGCGCTGAGGCGATGCGCGCCCATGTCGCGCGTCAAGCGGTGGGTGGTCTGCCAGGTCTCCTCGAGACTGTCGAACACATAGCCGGGGTTCCCGACCACCGCTGCGGTCAACCCCGAGGGCCCGCGCACCACGACCTGCGGACCGGGCGCGCCGGTCGCCTCGCCATAGTCCCAGCGGAAGCGGCTGTATTGCAGCGCGCCGTCATAGCTCCACTCGGTGCCCGCGTAGCTGGCGGTCGCGGCGATCAGCGTCGAGAAGCGGTCCTGCTTCGATCCGGCCGAGGGGAAGGTCGCGTTCCCGCCGCCCAGCGCTCCGCCGGGCCGGTCGATGGTGACGCGGCCGATATTGCCGCGAAGGCCCACGGTCCAGTCGTCGGTCAGCCGATGGTCGAGCCGCAAGGATGCAAGGTGGAATTCGTTGTCGCCGGTGACCGTGTCGACGATCCCCAATTGCGGCGCGTCGACGATCTGCGTGTTGCGATCGCGCGTGTATTCGTAATTGGCGTAGAAGAAGGTCTTGTCGCGCTTCAGCGCTCCGCCTGCGGCGAAACCGCCCTGATAGCGTTCGAAGCTCTCGCCAACGGGGTTGCCCGACAGGTCGCGGCGCGGGAAGGGGGACCGGGCGTCGAGCGGCCTGCCGGGGCGAACCAATCCATAGACCTCGCCGGTAAAGTCGTTGCTGCCCGAGGGGGTGGTATAATTAACTATGCCATTGGCCGTGCGCCCGTAGGCGGCGGAATAGGAGTTCGC
>JAIYEK010000041.1 GCA_027487015.1 Erythrobacteraceae bacterium
GAGCGGGGGATGCGGCTCCCCTGACAGGTCAGCACGAAGGCGCCGGTGCCATAGGTCGCCTTGGTCTGGCCGGGTGCGAGGCAGGCCTGCCCGATGGTCGCGGCCTGCTGGTCGCCCGCGAGCCCGGTGATCGGGATGCTGCGGCCGAACAGCTCCGGCGCGGTCATGGCGAGCGGCCCCGAGGTGTCGACCACCCCCGGAATCGCCGCCAGCGGCACGCCGAGCAAATCGCACAGCCCCTCGTCGAATTGCGTGTCCTCCAGCCCCATCAACAGCGTGCGGCTGGCGTTGGAGGCATCGGTGATGTGCGCCGCCCCGCCAGTCAGCTTGTAGACGAGCCAACTCTCCACCGTCCCGAAGGCGAGCGTGCCCCGGTCCGCTGCCGCGCGCACTTCCGGCACGTTGTCGAGCATCCAGCGCATCTTGGTGCCCGAGAAATAGGGGTCGAGCAGCAGGCCGGTGCGCTCCTGCACCCCGGCCTCGTGGCCCGCCGCGCGCAGTTCGAGACAGAGGGGCTCGGTGCGGCGGTCCTGCCAGACGATGGCGTTAGTGAGCGGCTCGCCGGTCGCCTTGTCCCACGCCACCACGGTCTCGCGCTGGTTGGTGATGCCGATCGCCGCGATCATCGCCGGCCCGCCCGCTTTGGGGAGGATGTTTTGCGCGCAGGCGAGGGTCTTGTCCCAGATCTCACGCGGGTCGTGCTCCACCCAGCCGCTTTGCGGATAATGCTGCGTCAGCGGCTCCTGATGGCTCGCGACCAGTACCCCGTCACTGGCAAACAGCATGGCGCGGGTGGAAGTGGTGCCTTCGTCGAGCACCAGAATATAGTCAGACATCGGGCTTCCCTCTCTCCGGCGTGACATCTGCCATGGCGCTCGCCATATGCAAGGGCATGGTCACTATCCCCCCACAACCTTGGCCCACCGGCCTTGCCGAGGACGTCGAGCCGCTGGTCCGCCGCGTGCTCGCGCCCAATCCCTCGCCCTACACCTTCACCGGCACCCAGACTTATGTCGTGGGGATGGCAGACGGCCCCGATTGCGCGGTGATCGATCCCGGCCCGGACGAGGCCGATCACATCGCCGCGATCCTCGCCGCGGTAGGCGCGAGAAAGATCCTCGCGATCATGTGCACCCACACCCACCGCGACCACTCGCCCGCCGCCGCGCCGCTGGCCGCGCAGACGGGAGCGCCCATCGTCGGCTGCGCGCCGCTGATGCTGCAAGTCGCAGGCCCCCGCTCGGACGAGGCTTTCGATCCCACCTACGCGCCTGACCGCGTGCTGCTCGACGGCGAGGGCATGCGCGGCACCGGCTGGACGCTCACCGCGGTCGCCACGCCCGGGCACACCTCGAACCACCTGTGCTTCGCATTGGAGGAAAGCGGCGCCCTGTTCACCGGCGACCACGTGATGGGCTGGTCGACCAGCGTCGTCATCCCGCCCGATGGCGACATGGGCGATTACATGGCGAGCCTCGACAAGCTGATGGCGCGCGAGGACCGCGTTTATCACTCGGCCCACGGCGCGGCCATCGACAAGCCCAAGCAGCTGGTGCGCGGCATGATCGGCCACCGCCGCCAGCGCGAAAACCAGATCCTGCGCCTCTTGGGCGAGGCCGCGCGCCCCGTCAGCGGCTTCATCCCCGAGATGTACAAGGGCCTCGACCCGCGCCTTATCCCGGCCGCCGAGATGAGCGTCACCGCGCACCTTATCGACCTCGAAAAGCGGGGGCTGGCCACAAAATCCGGCGCGCTCTGGCAGGCAGGAGCACCAGCATGATCCTCTCGCGCAAAGCCAAGGCAGCGCTCGGTGCGGCGATGATCGCCTTCATGGCCAGCCCGGCGCTGGCGCAGGACACGGCGCCGTCCGCCTTCGGACGGGCGATCGCTTCGATGACCGCGCGGCTCGGCCCGGCCGAGACCGCTCCGCTTATCGAGACCACCGATACCGCCGCCAATGCCGCCGATCTTGCCGTGATCGAGCGCGGGCTCGACACTTTCGGCACGCCGGAGTTCCCACTCGATGGTTTTGCGACCTTCGAAAGCGTGTGCGAACCGGTCAACCAGCTGTCGGTGCGCCACCTGCTCGATGGGATCTCCGCAATGGCGCGGCCGCCCGGCGCCCCGCCGCCCACGCCGGAGGAATTGACCGTGCTCACGGGCAAGCTGCAGGCGCTACAATTGCGCAACGCCGCGCGCCATCAGGATGCGATGACCGTGCTGGGCGGCGGCGCGATGCGCTGCATGGTCAAGCATCTTCCCACGCTTGCTGCGTTCCTGGCCGGTTTGCCCGAAGCGGAGCTCACGCCCACACGGCTCAAGGGAGCCGACGGGATGCGGCGCGGCGGCGTGGGCGCTCTGGTGGGCTTCTCGATCGCGATGCGTGATCCGACCACCAGCCCTGCCAACAAAGCGCGGCTCCGCGCCTATATCGCCGAGGTCGCTGTCCCCCTCGCCGCCGCCATGACCCCGGCGATGCGCACCGAACTTGCCAGCACGCTCGACAACCTGCCGCCAACGCAGGACGCCGATGCGCTGGCGGCGACCGCGCAGCTGAAAGCGGCCCTCGCCAGCACCACCTGCGAGGATCTGTGCCGCTACTAGGCGGATAACGGCAGACCCGCAGGACCGAGCATCGAGGCTTGCGAGGCGGCCTGTTTCATGGTCAAACCTCGCGAGATAGCGAGATGGGGGATCATCGCATGGCCACAGCAGCAGCACCGCAACGCACGCCGGTTGAAGGCACGCGCTTCTTTCTCGTGATGGCGTTGGTGATGGCGGGCGTCATCATCGCCGGGTTCAGCCTCAATCTGGCGATGGGACGGTCGAGCTTTGCTGCGCCCTGGCCGTTCCATGTCCACGGCATGATCTTCATGGGATGGCTCGGGCTGTATCTGGCTCAGGTCTTCACGATCACGACCGGCAACGTCGCGCTCCACCGCCAGCTGGGCAGGCTCGCCTATGTCTGGGTGCCGGCGATGGTGGCGGCAGGCGCGATGATCATCCTCGTCTCGGTGCGCGGCAGCGGCGGGCCGTTCTTCTTTGCGCAGAACGAATTCCTGATCAGCAATCTGGCCGGGCTGCTTGTGTTCGGCGTGCTGGCCTTGTGGGCGCTCAGGGTGCAGCGCTATTCGGGCTGGCACCGGCGCTTGATGCTGGTGGCGATGAGCGCGCTGACGGGGCCGGGCCTCGGTCGCCTGCTGCCGATGCCGCTCTTGATCCCCTACGCTTGGCCGATCGCGGTGTGCGCGAGCTTCATCTTCGGGGTGATCGCGATTGCAGTCGATTGGCGCGCGAATGGCCGGGTACACCCCGCCTATTGGTGGGGCATGGGCATCAATGTCGGGGCATTTCTGGCCTCGATGGTGCTGGCCTACTCGCCGCTCGGCTATGCCATCACCGAGGCGGTGATCGCTGGAACCCCGGGGGCGGAGCGGCCAATGGGTCCCTTCCTCCCGCCCGGCTTTGCGATGTAAGGCGGCGCGCTTTTCGCTCGAAAATCGCGGGCCAGCGCCTATATCGGCCTCTCCTGAATTGATGGGGATCCGACCATGAGCCTGCTGACCCGCAACCCCACCGGCGCCGACCTGCTCGCCGAGATCGACCGCCTCCGCAAGGAGAAGAACGCGGTGATCCTCGCGCATTACTATCAGACGCCGGACATTCAGGACATTGCCGACTTCGTGGGCGATTCCTTGGAGCTGTCGCGCAAGGCGGCGGCGACCGATGCCGACGTGATCGCGTTCTGCGGGGTCAAGTTCATGGCCGACACCGCCAAGATCCTCTCGCCCCACAAGACCGTGATCCTGCCCGATATGGACGCCGGGTGCAGTCTGGAAGACAGCTGCCCGCCCGAGAAATTCCGCGCCTTCCGCGAAGCCCACCCCGATCACATCGCGCTGACCTACATCAACTGCTCGACCGAGGTGAAGGCGCTGTCAGACGTGATCGTTACCTCGTCGAGCGCCGAGACGATCCTCGCCCAGATCCCGCCCGAGCAGAAGATCATCTTCGGCCCCGACCGGCACCTCGGCGGCTACCTCAGCCGCAAGTTCAACCGCGAGATGCTGCTGTGGCCCGGCGTGTGCATCGTCCACGAGGCTTTCTCGGAAACCGAGCTGCTGAAGCTCAAGGAGCAACACCCCGGCGCGCCCATCGCCGCGCACCCGGAATGCCCGCCGACGATCATCGACCACGCCGATTATGTCGGCTCGACCAGCGGGATCCTCAAGTTCGCGCAGGAGTTCGAAGGCGACACCCTGATCGTCGCCACCGAGCCGCACATCATCCACCAGATGGAAAAGGCGCTGCCAGAGAAGAACTTCATCGGTGCCCCCGGCGCGGACGGGAACTGCTCGTGCAACATCTGCCCCTACATGGCGCTGAACACGATGGAGAAGCTCTACGTCGCCCTGCGCGATCTGACCCCGCAGATCGAGATCGAGGAAGGGATCAGGCTGAAGGCCAAGCGCAGCCTCGACCGGATGCTGGAAATGGCGAGCGGGACTGTGGGCTTGGGGGACCTGGGGAAGGTCGCGTTCAGTGGGGATTGATTGGAGCGCATTCACCTGGGAGGCTTTTGCCACCTTAGCGACAGGCGGCGCTGCTGTCGTGGCAGCAGCAGTGATTGGATGGCGCCAAAGCTCCATCATGGAGCAGCAGATCGAAATTCAGCAGCAAGCTCTTCGGTCAGAGCTGTTTGATCGGCGAATGAAAAATTATGAAACTGTTCAAGAACTAATTCGCCAAGTTAGAAACAAGCCATACACATTTGACACCTCCACAATTGGACGATTTCAGGAGGCAATCGACGAGGCGCGTTTTCTATTTCCTTCTGGAGTCGCAGAGACGTTATCAGAAATCTATAAACGGATGGGAAATCTCAACGCTATTGATGCAGAATTGAGTGCGCAGGTTATCGGCATTGGGCATGCTGGGGTTGAACTACCACAGAAAAAATTGGATGCGGGGGTCGCATTGTCCAAAGACCTTGAAGCACTTCCCGTAATCTATGCTGACATGAAACTCTTCAAGGTGCACTCTTAAGCCCGCGCCCGACTTACCGCCAGCGCCGCCCCCACCAGCACCATCCCCGCAATATCCAGCCTCGACAAAACCTCGCCAAACGCCAGCCAGCCGTAGAGCGAGGCGACCGCGGGCTGGGTCAGCAGGGCGAGGCCCACCACCAGCGGCGGGAAGTATTTCAGCGAGAACACCATCAGCCCTTGGCCCACCAGCTGGCTGAGCACGAACAGGCCCACCACCGGCCCCCACGCCTGCGGCCACACCGGCTCGCCGAGGGCAAGGGCGATCACCAGCAATACGGGCGCGCCGAACAGGCTCACCCAGACAAGCAGGCTCCACGATCCGAACTGCCCCCGCGCGCCCTGCAGGGTCAGCAGATAGACCGCATAAAGCAGCCCCGCCGCCACCGAGAACAGGTCGCCGATCAGCGTTGCGTTCGAGATCTCCAGCGAGCGCCCCATCAGGATCGCCGCCCCCGCCAGCGCAAACACGATCGCCAGCCACTCCAGCCGCCCCGGCAGCTTGCGCGCCACCAGAAAGCCCCAGAACAAGAGCACAATCGAGCCCGCATTGCCGAACAGCGTCGCATTGCCGATGCGGGTCATCTCGATGCCGATGTGCCAGCTCGCCAGATCGAGCGCGAAGGTCACCGCGCCCAGCGCCACCAGCGCGAGGGTCTTTGCGCCCATGCCGCCTAATCGCTGGCCGTTCGCCCGCGCCAGCAGCACCATGAAGGGGAGCGCCAGAAACAGCCGCCAGAAGCCCGCCGCTACGGGTCCGGTGTCGGCGATCCGCACGAACCAAGGCCCTATGGCGAGCGCGACGTTGCCTCCCAGCAGCGCGGCCAGCAGCAGCCAGCGCGCCGGCGCGGCCGGGACAACTTCTTCTTGGGCCGCACCCTCATTTTCCATGCTTGCGCCCTAGCCACCTCGTCGCCAAGTGGATAGCCAATCGAAACCTGTTCGAGAGGATTACCCACACATGCACGACGCCCTGTTCCAGCCGCTCCAGATGGGCGCGCTCCATGCCAAGAACCGCATCCACATGGCCCCGCTCACCCGCGGGCGCGCCGCCGAGCCGATGTTCGTCCCCAATGAGCTGATGGCGCTCTATTACCGCCAGCGCAGCGGCGCCGGCATGATCCTCACCGAAGCGACCGGCATCAGCCGCGAGGGCCTCGGCTGGCCGAGCGCTCCCGGCATCTGGAGCGACGAGCAGACCGAAGCCTGGAAGGCCACCACCAAGGCCGTGCACGAAGAGGGCGGCCTCATCGTCATGCAGCTGTGGCACATGGGGCGGATCGTCCACCCCTACTTCCTCGATGGCCAGCCGCCCTTCTCGGCGAGCGCCACCACCGCACCCGGCGAAGCCCACACGCCAACCGGCAAGTCGCCCTATGCCGAGGCACGTGCGATGACCCATGAGGACATCCAGCGCACCATCGCCGACTATCGCCGCGCAGCCGAGAACGCCAAGAAGGCGGGCTTCGATGGCGTGCAGCTGCATAGCGCCAATGGCTACCTCGTCGACCAGTTCCTGCGCGATGGCACCAACCTGCGCACCGATGAATACGGCGGTAGCCCCGAGAACCGCACCCGCTTCATGCGCGAAGTCTTGGAAGCCCTCATCGACGTATGGGGCGCGGACCGCGTCGGCATCCGCCTCTCGCCCAATGGCGACTCGCAAGGCACCGATGACAGCAACCCGGCAGCGACCTTCGGCGCGGCGGCCAAGGTGTGCGAAGAACTCGGCCTCGCCTTCGTCGAACTGCGCGAGCCCGGGCCGGAGGGCACTTTCGGGCGCACCGACGTCCCCAAGCAGAGCCCGCTGATCCGCCAGATCTATACCGGCACGCTGATCCTCAATTCGGACTACACCGCCGAGGAAGCCGAAGCCGACGTCACCAGCGGCAAGTGCGACGCGGTGAGCTTTGGCCGCCCCTACATCTCCAACCCCGACCTCGAAAAGCGGGTCGCGGCGGGCGCCCACTGGAACCCCAACAAGGACGTGCCCAAGAGCTGGTACTTCCCGATCCCCGAAGGCTATGTCGACTACCCGACGCTGGCCGAGGAACAGGCCGAAGCGGCGGAGTAAGGACTTACCTCAAGAGAGCGCATGTCCCCCCTTCCCCTCGGGGAAGGGTCGGGGATGGGGGAGCGAGGCCGCAAGGCCTCGCGTCCACTTTAGCGTTGAGCCCCCACCCCCAGCCCCTCCCCGGCGGGGAGGGGAGGCACAGGCAGGCTAGGCCCCCGCGTTCAGCTATTCGGTAAACTATTCCTGCGGCTGATCGGGTGCGGGCGCGGCGGGCGCTGCTTCGCCCCCTTCGCCCGTCGGCGCGCCCTCAACGCCTTCGACCGGCGTCACCTCGGGCTGCTCGCCGTCGATGGTCTCGCCCTCGGCCTGCACCTGGCGCGGCGCGAGGGGGGCTTGCGAATCGAGCTGTTCGAGCGGGATCATCGCGTCCGAGATCGAGCCCGGCAGCACCTCGCCCGAGGCCGCGCCGCCCTGCTCCGCAGGGGCGTCGGCAGCCTGCTGCTCGCACGCGGCGAGCGCCAGAGGCAGGGCAAGGACAAGAGCGCGTTTCATCGGCAGGCTCTTTTGGCGGCGGCGTCCAATGCGTCAAGGAAATCGTCGCTGGTGGCCATGAGCGCAGCGTCCCATTCCTCCGCCGAGACCGCAAGGCCCAGCCGCGCGAGGCTGGTGACGCCGTATTCCGCGATCCCGCAAGGCACGATCCCGCCGAAGTGGGCAAGGTCAGGGTCAAGGTTGACCGAAAAGCCGTGCATCGTCACCCAGCGCCGCACCCGCACGCCAATTGCGCCGATCTTGGCCTCGCTGCCGTCGATGTCGCGCGTCCAGATGCCGACGCGGCCTTCCGCCCGCCAGCTCTCGACACCGAAGCGCGCTAACGTCGCAATCACCCAGCCCTCGATCGCGTGGACGAAGCAGCGCACGTCCTTGCCGCGCTCCGC
>JAIYEK010000117.1 GCA_027487015.1 Erythrobacteraceae bacterium
CGGCTGCGGAACGATCGCGAGCGCGCGGCTTTCCTCTTCGCCCGGAGTGTCCCCGGCGTCCCCCGGGCCTTCTGCCGGATCGGTCAGTTTGCGCGCTTGATCCAACATTATGCCCCGAAGCGGTGCCTCTTGCGGCGCGAGCCTACCGCCACCACCGTGCGGTTCCCTTGGGGCATATTTCTGCCAGAACAAAGTAAAGTCGCCGTTAACCAGCGACGAGGTGCACGCCGCGTGCGATAAGGTGTTGTGCGTATCGCCGCGCGGGCCTGTCCCATGGCCTTGCCCCCCTGCGGCAAGCCTGCGATGACCGCTGCGTCGTGCCCCAGTCCCTCACCCCCCGCCCCGGCGACGATGCCCGCGTGCGCGCCGTGCTTGGGCCGACCAACACCGGCAAGACGCACCTCGCGATCGAGCGGATGTGCGGCCATTCCTCCGGCATGATGGGCTTCCCGCTGCGCCTGCTGGCGCGTGAGGTCTATGAACGGGTGCGGGCGATCAAGGGCGACAAGCAGGTCGCGCTGATCACCGGCGAGGAGCGGATCGAGCCGCCGGACGCGCGCTATTTCCTCTGCACCGCCGAGGCGATGCCGCGGACGGCGGGTCAGCATGCTTTCGTCGCGCTCGACGAAGCGCAACTGGGCGCGGATCCGGAACGCGGACACATCTTCACCGACCGCCTGATGCACCTCCGCGGGCGGGAGGAGACAATGATCCTCGGCTCGGCGACGCTGGAGCCGATGGTGAAAGCGCTGATCCCCAAGGCGGAGATCACCAGCCGCCCGCGCTTCTCGACCCTCTCCCATGCCGACGTGTGCAAGCTGTCGCGGCTGCCCAAGCGCTCGGCGGTGGTCGCCTTCAGCGTGGAGCAGGTCTACGCGATGGCCGAAGCCTTGCGGCGGTTCCGCGGCGGGGCCGCTGTCGTTATGGGCGCGCTTTCGCCCGAGACCCGCAACAAGCAGGTCGCGATGTTCCAGGCGGGCGAGGTCGACTACATCGTCGCCACCGACGCGATCGGGATGGGGCTCAACCTCGATCTCGACCATGTCGCCTTCGCGGCGCTGAGCAAATTCGACGGCCGGAGGAAGCGCCGCCTCACCCCCTCGGAAATGGCGCAGATCGCCGGGCGAGCCGGGCGGCACCAACGCGACGGGACCTTCGGCACGCTCTCGGGAACGGGCAAGGGGGACGGCGAGCCGCTCCAGTTCACCGATGAAGAAGTCTACGCCATCGAGGAGCACAAGTTCGCTCCCCTCACCCACCTGTTCTGGCGCGAGGCCGATCCGCGCTTCGATTCGCTCGGCACGCTGATCGCCGATCTCGAGGCGCGGCCCGACAATGCGGTGTTGAAGGCCGCGCCCGAAGCGATCGACATGGCGGTGCTCAAACGCCTTGCGGGCGATTCGATCGCGGAAACCGTGAAAGGCGCCGGGAGCGTGCGGCGGTTCTGGGAGGCCTGCTCGCTCCCCGACTTCCGCTCGCTGGGCGTCGAACAGCACGCCCGCTTCGTGGCGCGGCTGTGGGATGACCTGCAGGGCGGCTATCTCGGCGCGGATTTCGTCGCCGCGCGCATCGCCGAGCTTGACCGGATGCAGGGCGACATCGACACGCTGCAAGGGCGCATCGCTGCGATTCGCAGCTGGGCTTACATCTGCCAGCGCCCCGATTGGGTGCTGGCGCGTGACGAAATGGCTGCGCGGGCGCGCGCGGTCGAGGCGAAGCTCTCGGATGCGCTGCACGCGCGGCTGACCGAGCGGTTCGTGAACCGAAGGACGACACTTTTGATGAAATCGCTGGGACAGGATGCCTCTGCGCTGCCCGTCACGCTCGAACCCGATGGCCATCTGACGGTCGAGGGCGAGAGCATTGGCCGCCTCGAAGGCTTCCGCTTCCATGTCGATCCGTCCGCGGGCGTGGCTGACCGGCGGATGCTGCTCGCGGCGGGCGAGAAGGCGCTGCCCGCGCTGCTTGCCAGCCGCGCCGAGTGGCTGCTGTCGCAGGGCATCGCCGAGCTGGAGATTTCTGGCGGCGCGATCCGCTGGCAGGGCCGCGCGCTGGCGGACATCAGCTTTCCCGGCCACCCCGGTTCGGGCAATTTCGGCACCCCGCGCCTCGCCCTTACCCGTGATGTCGCGCTGCTGCCCGATGCTGCCAAGGCGAAGCTCGAGGCGGGCCTTGTCGCTTGGCTCGAAGCGCAGCTCGAACCGCTCGCCCCCTTGCGCAAGCTCGCCGAGGCCGCGCGCGATCCCAATGCCGGATCGCAGGCGCGCGCTTTGGTCATCACCTTGATCGAGGCGCGCGGCGTGATCAGCCGCGAGGAAGCCGGGCTCGAGAACCTGCCCAAGGAGATGCGGCCCTACCTGCGCAAGCTCGGCATCACCTTCGGCGCGCTCGACATCTTCGATGCGCCGCTGCTGAAGCCCGCCCCGCGCCGCCTGCTCCACGCGCTGGGGCTCGACACCCGCGCGGTGCAGGAGGGAATGCAGCCGGTGCTGGCCGAGGGAAGCTGGGCCAAGGGTCGCTTGCCCGCAGGTTATCGTTATGCCGGGTCTCAGGCGATCCGCGTCGACCTCGCCGAGAAGATTTTTCGCGCGGCGTTCGATGCACGGGCGAAAGTGGTCGCGGCCCATCCCAAGGAGCGCAACCGCCCGTTCCGCGTCGATCTGGCGCTCAGCGTTTCGGTCGGGCTCGAAGCCGACAACGCCCGCCGCCTGCTCGGCAGCGCGGGCTTCCGGGTCGAGCGTGCCCGCCCGCTGCCCGAAGGCGCGCAGGGCGCTCCCGCGCCTGACCGCTGGTATTGGCGCCCGCGCCGCCCCGATGAGCGCGAGGCCCAGCGCAACGGAGGGCGCGAAGCGAGGGGGGGCGAGCGACGCCCGGACCGCAAGGACGCGCGCTCCGGACAGGGCAAGCCCCGCCAGGAGGGCAAACCGCGCGGCGACAAGCATGAGGAACGTCCGGGCGACCGGGCCAATGATCGGCGCGATGACCGCAGAAACGGCAAACCCGGAGGCAAGCCGCCCCGCGATAACCGTCCTCCCCTGCCCAAGCCCGACACCGGCCCCGCGCGCGCTGGCGGGGCGTTCGACAAGCTGGCGGACCTGCTCAAGGGATGACGGCAGCGGACACGATCCGCATCGACCGGCTGCTGGTCTACCTGCGCTTTGCCCGCACCCGCTCCGCCGCGCAGGTGCTGATCGATACCCATGCTTTGCGCCGCAACAGAAAGCATGTGCTGCGCGGCTCCGAGCAGGTGCGTATCGGGGATGTGCTCACCCTCGCGGTCGGCGGCGGCGTGCGGGTGGTCGAGGTGATCGCCCTGCCCGACCGGCGCGGCTCGCCCGCGCAGGCGGCATCGCATTATCGTGAGGTTGATTCTGATGGACTTGACCGTAAAGGGCAAATGACCATAGCAGCGTCGCCTCCGATGGCGGATCCCCCGCCCGACGTTCCCGAAGACTTCTCGTGAAAGAGCCGCAATGACTTACGTCGTCACCGAAGACTGCATCAAGTGCAAGTACACCGACTGCGTGGAAGTGTGCCCTGTCGACTGTTTCTACGAAGGCGAG
>JAIYEK010000301.1 GCA_027487015.1 Erythrobacteraceae bacterium
ATTGGAGCTGCTCGCATTCGATTCGAACACGAACTCCATGGCGTAACTGCTATTGCTGGTAATCGACTCCAGGCGATAGGCCGCAAAACATGTCGGTTGCCCCCCTTCACCGCCCCCAATGCCGCCTCCGGGAATGTAAGGCTGTCCCTCAAGCCAGCATTCCGCCGTCCCTCCCCACTTGTACTTGTAGATGACCCCACTCGGCATCGCCATCTCAGTGGGAAGGCCGCAATTGGTATCGCCGCCGCACCCGGGACCACCCATCTGCGTGCTGGGATCCCACTGCCCGCCGATGATATCTTCTGGTCTGCGATAGTTTATCCGGACACCGGCGGCCGAGCGGTATATCCAGCCACTCTGCCCATCGCCTGTCAGAGTCCCGCCATTGGCCTTGGACGAAACCCAGGTCGTGCCTGAGCGCGTAAACCGTTCGGAAATGCTACCAAGGCTGATCGTCGCGACCTGAGAAGCGCCAGAGCCAGTGAAAGTCAGGGTCCCTGACCAGTTGTCGCGGATTCCATTGATCCCGGACTGACCATAATCCCGCGCCAGAGCAATCGCGCCCTGGCTTTCGCCGGTGCTACCCTCGACAATATTGAACGAGAACTTGCCGGTCACAAGGTCGACCCCGTTCTCATCGACATTTACATAAGGGTCAGGAGTGGTGGTGGCCACCTGTGCGAAGGCGGGAGCGGCAAGCCCGGAACACAGGATTGTGCTCAGACAGAGCTTTCCGCAAAGAGCCAGGATAGTTCTGGAACGCGCACGACTATTGACAGCCATGGAGACTACTCCGACCGAAATTGAGAACTGGACGATTTATTTGCCCGCACTCGCCAGAAACCAGGCGCCGCCGACTACCCGCGAATTATGGCGAGGGAGCACCTGTAGTCACGACGCGCTTGCGATTATGCGCCCTGTCGATCTCGTAACTGGTCGTTGCACCGTGATTTACCGTCCCGGTCCTCTCGACTTTTACGAGTCGCCCCTTGGCATCATACTTGTACGTAACCGTTTCTCCGGCCGCAGCAGGCGCGCCCAAACTGAGAGCCAGTAAGGAAATGACAAAAGTGGATTTTTTCATGGCATGCCTCACGCTAGAAAATTCGATCGTGGACCATACGAGTTGAAATAAGACGACGAGATTACCCCAAGTAAAATCGGAAATCTTTGGCCAATTCTCAGCCGTTTGACTTCATAACTATCGACAACTGCATAGGCACTTTTGGCGCAGCAAAACGCCGCAAGCTAACCGCCTGCGCAGCCTGATTCTCAAAGCATGGAGTGCGACCTCTTATGCGACGTGAACCAGATGATGATCGAAAATTCGAGTGAGTCAATACTGCGATCAGATCTGAATACGTTTCTCTATTTCGTGTTGACAAAAGACTTGAGCCATAGGCGTGTGGCGGCGAGCTTGAGGAAGCTCTCGAACGATACGATGGTCTTGTCGTAGCGGGTGGCGATACGGCACTCTTGCTTGAGCTTGCCGAACATGCGTTCGACGCGGTTGCGGTCCCGGTAGCGGCGATAGTCGGGATGCTCTGGCACTTTGCGGTTCGAGCGGGGTGGGATGATCGCCAGGATACCCCGGATCAGCGGGCTTTCTCGGAAGCGATCACCGTCATATTCCTTGTCCGGCATCAGTGCCTTGGGCGCGGCAATGGAGATCTCCATGAGCGGCCTCTGCTGCGATGTAATCGGACGCATCGCCGCCGGTCAGGATGAAGCAGAGAGGCAGTCCTTAATATGCGCTACGCTCGCCCGCAGCTCCACAATGGGCATGGATTTTGGTCGTTAAGCCGCCGCATGATCGAGCAAGTGTGTTCTTAACTGGCCCCCTTTCTCCCGATCTGCCGATACTGGCCGCAACGCTGCTGCTGTCGATCGTGTGCTGCCAGTCGTCGGTCAGTCCGAGATCGACCAGCGTTTGCAGAAGGGCATCCCAGTCGCTCTGTTCGGCCCAGCGCGGGAACCGGACATAGACCGAGTTCCACTTGCCGTATCGCCCCGGCATATTGTGCCAGAGGTAGCCGATCAGCAGCACTTGAAACATGCCGTTGAGGAAGTGCCGGTTGTCGCCCGCTAGTTGTGCCCATCGCCCCGCTCGGGCGGCAGTAGGGGCCCAATCAGTTCACACTCCGCGTTCGACAAGTCTCCGCGATCCATGACTGCTCCTCAAAAAGCAGGCTTGGAAGCAAAGCTGTGCAAAGCACAATCAGAACCAAGCGGATTTCGGAATTCCTTTTTTCAACACGGACTAGGCTGGTGCGAAGCCGTGACAGCACGAGGAGAGCAGTCTTGCCGACTTTCTGAGCCAAACATAATCCTGATGCCTTCGATTTTGCTTGCAAGTTCATGGCCACTCTATGGCTGATCAAAATCGATCTGATCGCCGCAAAAGGCCACGTATGGAGGCACCTCGACATTCAAGATTGGCATCGCATTCCGGAGCGGCGTGATCGCTCTTCAATAATGGCCATTTGGTCCCCAATCGTGAACAAAGGGAGAATTTAAACGCGAGCAAGGCCGCCTATGTGCACCTTGGATTGACCGCTCGGATGCCGCTAACATGCGCGAAATCCCTGCGGATTCAATCTCATGCCAAGAAAAGCGATGAGTCAGAAAAGCTGGATCGACAGACTCAGTTTGGAACCGGGTTGACCGGCACACCCTACGCGACGGGTCGCAGCATCTATTGTTCCAATTTCGCTTTATAAAACAGAGGGCGGACGAGCATCCCCTGTCAATGGCAGCTTCCCAATCAAATTTGGACAGGGCTGAAATTGCCAATCAATTCTGATTGAACGCCGGTCGAAATAGCGGATTTCCGCCATTCTCGATGTTCTTGACATGTTCTCATTTCTGAATTAAACCTTCGCCTGCCTTTCGCAGTGCGTTCCGGGCTCCTCATCACAAGGAGTCCGTGCATGACACGGCCAAAATCTCTCCAAGTCCATGTCTCGTTCGAGCTTGCCGAGCGGGTTCGTAGTGCGGCCGAGCGCCGCGATATCAGCGTTAGCGAATGGATCCGCTCGCTATTGCAGCAAGCCTGCGACGAGGACGATCTGAACGTCGGCCTCAGCGCCTGGTTAAAGCGTCTGAACCACCATGCGGTCTTCACGATGGTGGGCGTGGACGCCCTGCTTTCCGGTCACGTCGATCACGATCTGCGTGGCCGCGTACATCAGGCCTATGTCCGCAAATGCGAGGAACTTGGTCTCGCGCAAAGCACCGATGCGGGAGGTTTCGATGAAGCGTAACCTCGCCAATTTCACGCGCGGAAGCCAGCTTCTCGGGCATTTCGGTTTCATGTTCGCAGCAGGCCTCAAGGGGCCGCTGATCATCGCCGCCGTGGTGATCTCCTGGACCTCATGGTGGACGCTGTCATCAGCGCTCTCTGACTATGAGATCTACCTCATCTGGATGCGCGTCTATGCTGCGGCCTACGGCTTCATGGAGTTCAATCCCGACAAGCTGGTGACCGTCAAAACAGTCTTCGGCGGCACGATGGAATTGCCGATCGGCATGCTCGGTTCTGCTGTGCGCCGTAGGTGAAGCTCGGCGCGATCGTGCCTTGGGCGAACTGGCGCGTCATGACGCTGGAGTTCTCGAAGCTGGTGTTGCCCAGCGCAACATTGCCGGTGCTCGCCTCCCGGGCCGCTTCTTCTGCTGCATTCTGGCTGGGGTTGAGGTAGCTCGTCGCCTGATGCGAGATCGCGAGGGCGCCTTTTGCAACACCGCCGGCAAGGAACGGCACCGAGGCGATCAGATATCCCGCCAGAAGACCAATATCGCTGTTGACGTCGGCCATGCCTGTGAAGCTCGCAAGGCTCAGACCGTTAGCGCCGGTCGCCGCGGTCATGTCGGCCGCGCCCTTGTACATCAGCATCATGTGGAGGATGACGAACAGCGGCCCCCAGGCGGCGAGGTAGAAGAAGCCGGTGACATAGCCCTTGAGCGCGATCGGCCCGGTCTTGGGCATCAGGAACAGCGGGAAGAGCACCGGGAACAGCGCGTAGAACAGCACTGTCAGCACAATGTTGAGCAGCGGCACCCACTTCATCGCATTGCTGGCGATCGAGCCATAGGTCCGCTCAGTCTGGATGTCGGCGCGGGTCTGCGCATAGACATCGACATTCCCGGCACCGGTTGCCGCCGACATCGAATGCATCGCCTGTCCAATCGCATTGATAGTGAGCGTCTGCTTGAAGATGTCGGTCGCACTGGCCGATACGCCGGTGAGATACTGGTAGGCCACGGGAAGGTCAGCAAACAGCTTGGCCTTGGCGAGCGCTGCGGTCTGGTTGGGATAGAGTTGCCGCCCGAAGACCGTGCCCATGCTGTCGACTAGGCTCGTCCACCCCCCATTGAGCGCGCCATAGGCTTCGCGGCAGGTGACGATGTTCGAGATCACCTCGCCCGATCCCACGTCTCGTGTGAGGAAACGCTGCGCCCGCGCCTGACTGCCGGGCGCAATGGTCGTCCAGATATCGCCGCTCTCGGCCAGTTCCTTCATCGAATAGCGGCCAAGCAGCACATCGTAGAAGACGCATTGCCGGAAAGCCGTGCCGCCTCGGTGAACTCGGCATAGACCTCGCTGAAATCTATTTGGCTGAGGTCGAGCCGGGAGAACTCATCGAGGGTGAAGCCGCGGCATTGCTCGGTCTTGGGCTTGGCCCAAGGCTTGTTCAGCTGCTTGCGCCCCTGTTCCTGGAGGATCCGCGAGAGCTTGGATTCAAAGCAGCAATAGGTCTTCTTCTTGGTCAGGCAGACGCCGAGAAAACTGTCCGAGCAATAGGTGCCGACATAGGCGCACAGGCCTTGCGCATCGCGCTCATGCAGCAGCATTTCCTCGCGGCTGCAGCCAAGGCTGACCAGCAGCTGGATGCCGGGCAACAGCGGAAAGCCCTTGCCCTTGCAGCAGTTGAGCACGCCAAAGACCTTGGAGGAACAGGTGTTGCGCGTGCCCTTGAACAGGGAGAGGCTGTCGGGATCGAACTCGCGGCGGGCCTGGTCCATCGCATTAAGCGCGACCACGGCGTCCTTGAACTCGTCATTGGCTTCGCGCGTGATCGTCTCGCACGAACCGTCGATGCAGTAGACATCGGCGTCGCAGATGAACTGGTTGGGGCTGCCTGGTTGATCGGGCACCGGACAGTCATAGACCCGCTCCCAGGTGCGGCAGGGTTCGCCCGAGAGGCATTCCTCGCCTACCAGCGCGCAGCCCGACGTCGTGTCGAGGGTCTGGCAGTCCTGAGCTTCGACATATTGCGCGCAAGCGTACTGTCGCTCCCACGCCCAACAGGGCTGCGTCACGGCAACGCCGTCAATGATCCGGGTGACCGGATCGTTGTCAGTGCAGACCTCGGTGGTCTGGCGGCAGCTGGTATCCGATGCGAGGCTGGCACACCGGCTATCGACGCGATTGGTTGAGAGGCTCCGCGTCGCGACGATGTTCTGGAGTTCGCCGCCCGCAACCGGGGTGGGGCAGGACATGACGCTAATGGGATTTCCGGGTTCTGCACAGAAGCGCGGACCACCGAAGTCACCCCACTGCAGGCACGGACCTTCGATAAAGCCGGTGCGCTCGCAGCCCGCATCGTCGAACCGCGTGCAGCTTTCCTGATCGCCGGAGCCGAATTCGCTGCACCAGTATATGTAGCGGGTCTGCGTCTCGACTGCGACATCGAGCGGGATGGCGCAGCTGCGCGTCTCCTCGCTAGCCAAGTAGCCGACATTGCAGGTTGCCATGTAGCGCGCAGCTGACCCGCTGCCGGGCGGCAGCGGGATGCAGCGGCCCTGCGAGCCGCCGACGCTCATCCCGCTGGTAAAGGCCAGCGGATCGGTGTTGATGAGATCGCTGCGCGCGATCACGGCATCGAGATCCTGGGGCGCGAAGCGGGCGCGGCGATCCATGGAATCGCGCATTGCGCGATAGCCGCTATGGCCGTTGGCCTGACTAGCTGCGTCGCGCTCCATGCGTGCCGGATCGTCAAAATAGCGCGCTTCACCGGGGGTGCTGCTGAAGCCTGGAATGCGGTTTGCGTCGGGTGAGGTGGTTGCGGCGCCTTGCGCCGCCGCTGCCTGTTCGCGCCCGAACGCCTTCCCGTCAGCCTTGGCCGCTTCTGTCGCGCCGAGCGGTGGAGCTGCGTTCTGAGCATTGGCGGCCGGCGCGATCCCAATGCTGAAGGCGGCGAGGCCGGCGATCAAAGCGCGGCTCATTGGTCCGCTCCCTTGAGACTGGCGAGGTATTGTGAGGCTATTCGCGCAGCCGGCCCGCCGCCGCGTGCGATCGTCTCGAGCGCGAAATCGGCTGTCACATTGCCGCTCAGCCGGTCATGCGGCGGAACCTGTGTCCGGCAGTCGAACCCGTCGCAGAGGTCAAAGTCGGTGCTGGCGACGACATAGGTCGGGACAGCCGTCACGTTGAACGCGCGGAACAGCCGGGGATCGATCCCGACGCTTCCCATCTGATCCTGATCCAGCGCAACCTTGCCGAGCGCTTCGGTCAACACCTTGGCGCTTCCTGCCGGAAAGCCGCGCAGCGCGACAACGCCGCCAGCGGCATTTACGCGGGTGATCATGTCGCGCAGCGCCTGGGGCGGCATCGACAGCGAAGCGAAGGCGATGAAGCGCGGCGCCTCACCCAGATTGCCTTTTGCCGCTGTCCCGGCGGCGGCCACCATCTGATCGAAGTCGAAGATCGGGTCCGATGGCTGCGGGACCGCAGTCGGGGCCGTTCGCGCATATGTTTCGCCATGCGCCTTGGCCTGATCCGCGGTCGCATCCGCCTGCTCCGCGACCGCCCGTATGCGCGCAGTCGCCGCAAGTGCCTCGGCCTCGCCAGCGCCGCTCTGCGCCTTTGCGCGAATGGCAGCGAGATCAAGCTCGGGCTCGATTGTTTGCGCGGCTGCGCCTGCCAGAGCGGACGCGGCGGCGAGGCCCATGCAAACAAAGATTTGTGGGAGCATCTTCATAGCGCGCAGCAGTTCCGTTTGCGCCAGACCAGGTAGCCCATGTCTTCGCCGATGGCGGGATAGACCTGTCCTGCTGACATGAAGGTGGTGGAGGCGCCAATGGGCGCGCAGGCATAGCGGCCCCTGGTCTGCGGATTGGGATTGGTGGCCTGGAAGCGGTATTGCTGCTTCCTCATGACCGGCATGAGATACTTGCCGCATAATCCCTTGTTGCCCATCGTTCCCCAGGCGACGAGCTGGCGATGCAGCTTGTAGGAGAAGCGCGACAGGGCGAGGCGCGAGGCCTGGACATGGCCAATCGTCGCCGAGACATTGCCATTCAGGGGATACATCGTGCCCTGGCAGCCAGCGCACCAGAACAGGTCATCGACCGGGAGCTTCGATGTGGCTGCAACGCAGTCGGCAGCGCAGGCCGCGAGTGCCAGCGGATTGGCGAAAAGCACGCTTTCAGGATTGATGATCGCGGTGAGCTCGCTGTCCTGCCACAGCGGATCGATCTCGCTCACATAGAGAATGTCGACCGAGCCTGCTTCAAGGCACAGGAAATCCGCGACCAGCTCCATCCAGTAGATGAGCGGGTAAGCGTACCAGTGCACATGCCACTGCGAATGATACTGCGTGGCGCCGCCCACCGCCGAAGGCCCGGCCATGGTCTTGAACCCGATGTCGAAGCCGGGATCGATCTTCATGCCGCCGAGATTGACGAAGCACCACGGCTTCATGCTGACATCGGCAAGCCGCACCGGCTCCCAGAAGCCCATCGCGATCCCCGGCCGGATGCCGCACAGACACACCGGCAGGTCCGGGTTGTCAGGATCCGGGCGGTTCGACGGCCAGATCTTGAGGCTGCCGACCGAGATCGGAAACAGGCACGACCAGCAGATATCGGTGATCGGGTTGACGAACTTGCCGGTGCATTTGCCCGGGCCCGCGTCAGCGCTGGCCGGCGTGCTGACAGCGAACATCAGGAGCGCCGCGCAAATCCAGCGGATGATTGCGTTTTGTCGGTTCATGATGGCGCGCGACCTCCGGATTTGACCGGTGTTTCGGTGATGCGAAGCATGCGGCCCTGCTGCTCGACCACGGCGGGCACAGCACGGATGCTGAAATGCGTCACAAGCGTGCCGCCCTGATCGAAATAGAACCTGCGCTGGCGCGCTTTCATGAGAGCGAGCGGTGCGCCGCGCACGAGGATCAGCTTGGCATTCGTCTTGCCGTATCGCGCGCTCGCCCAGGCGAGCTGCGCCGGATCGTCGCCATCAAGGAACACCAGCGGTGCGCGAAGCGAAATCGTGTCGAGCGGATTGACCCGTGTACCTGCTGCAATGATGATCCGGCCCTTGTCGTCTGCAACATCGCGCTCGGCGCTGATGGTCGGGTCGAACTGCCAGCTGCGCAGGGTTACAGCTTCGGTAATCCCCGCAACTGGCTCAGGCCGGTTGACCCTCGCGATCGTGCGTTGCCTCAGGCGTTCATTGAGCCGTGCGGTCTCGCCGGTGGCCTCAAGGTGCTTGAGCCGCGCTTCGATCTGTTCGAGCAGATCAGGCTCGATCACCGGCCAGAGTGTCCCGTGCTGGCCATAATCCTTTGCCGCCGCAGGCATGCTGCAGGAAAACAGGAGTAGTGTTGGGATGAGGAGCCGCTTCACAGGATCGGCCTCCCGGTCCCGAGAATGCGTTCGCGGCAAATCCATCCGATCGCGGCGTAGCGGCTGTCGAAGCCGTCCTTATGCGGCGTCGTGACGAAGTAGCAGTTCTCGGGAACCCGCCCGGTCGGCCCAAGCGCGAGCGGTTCGCCGAGGCGGCTTTTTGGCTTCGCTATTGCCACAGCGCGGCCGTTGACACGGAAAGTCCGGCCATCGCGCGACACCAGATCGCCGGGCACGCCGCTGACGACCTTGCCGAAGGGCTGGAGGCGCGTCCCGAAGTGCTTCTTGAGCAGCGGCGAGGCGGGCGGGGTGAAGAGAATGAGGTCGCCGCGCTGCGGGATCCCGTCGCGGCTCGTCCAGATCGCCCAATAGGGCAGGCTGGGGCTCGCATTGATCATCAGCGCATGGCTGGTCGCAAAGCCGCTAAGTGCGGTCAGGCCAAGCGCGCCTGCGCCGAACCCCGCGAGTAGCGCGAGGCGGCGGGCCGTTGCCGAACGGGTGAAGACCTCAGCGCCGCGCATCGGGAGCACCGGCGATCCGGCGTGCGACATCGGCACGCACGCTTTCTGTAAGGTCGGGCGCACTGCCCGAGACCACCGCTTCAGCGACAAGCACTGTGCGGCCCTCGCGCCCGAGGGCTTCAACCGATGCTTCGACCGCCTTCAGATAGAGCTCGACCCGCATGCGGGTTTCCTCAGGGGGGCGACCTGCGCGGGCTTCGGCTTCGATGAATTCGCCCATGATGCGGCTCAGCTGGACCGTGACGACCTCGCGCTTTTCAAGGCTAAGCAGCCGGTCGGTCGCCCAGACGCCCCACAGTGTGGAGCCGATCATGCTTGCAGCCAGCAACATCGCGGTCGGGCTGAGGGCGAGACCACGCCATTTGTATGTTGCCAATATGTTCTTCACTTCTTTCCTCCCGAAAGGTCGCGCTCGAGATCCTTAAGAAACCGCGGCAGGCGCACGGCTGCGATCAGTGTTGCGGCGCCGATCAACACCAGCTTGAACTCACCAAGAAATGTGACCTGCCGGGCATAGTCCGCCGCGCGGAAGCGCTCCGCCAGGTTGGCAAGATGCGCAAAGAGGCTCGCACCGTCCCCGCCAGCAATCGCGAGGAAGAAGACCAGCGGCACGCCGAGCGCCATCAGGTAGCTCGAACCCAGAAAGGTGCTGGCCCTCAGGGTGATGAAGCACAGGTCCGCCGCGCGCCTGCGCCAGCCTCTGTGTGCCGCTTCGTTGGCCGGCGCGTGCCGGGTGTCGTCCTGCGCAGGCCTGTCCTGCTCAGAAGCAACCAGATGGAGGGGTGGGGATGTGGTCATTGTTGGTGGTCCTCGGTGTTCGGGATGGTCAGGACGATCGGCCAAAGGCGATGCGTTCGATCGCATCAGCCAGCTGGTGTCCGCGCGCGACCTCGGCATCGATCGCGGCAAAGGTGTCGGGGGAGCTCGAGAACAGGGTCGATGAGTATTCGTCGAGCACAAGCCGGCCGATCGCCTCGACCTCCGGGCCCTTGATGAAGACCTCCGAATAGTCATTGCCCGATCGCTTCAAGCTGCGGATCAGCGTCTCGGTGCGATCATCCATGTCGAGGCGCTTGGAGGCCTTGAAGTCGGCGATCGTCTCGGGCTTCTGCTGCAGGATCAGCATCCAGTCGCTGTTCTCGAGCGCGGCCGTGGCCCCGTCAGACTTGTAATAGTCGTTGAGGGACTGGGTAGCGGTCGCCAGCGCCCCGCCATATTTGCGGCAGGTACGCGCATAGGTCTCGACGAACTCGCCCATCGAACCGCCCTTCAGCATCGACCAGGCCTCATCAATGAGGAGCAGCTTGCGCACCTGGCGCGGCGTGCGGGTCATCGCCTGGCTGGTCATGAACATGATCGCCGAAAGCACCACGGCGCGCAGCTCTTCGCGCGCGCCGAGATCAGACATCTCGAAGACGGTGAAGTCGCTGTCGAGAGCGAGGCTCGCCTCGCCCTCGAAGAAGGCGCCATAGGTGCCGCCCGCCATGTAGGGCGCGAGCGAGGTTGCAAGGTCATCGGCCATCTCGTGGCCGGTCTGGCTGAGGGCTTCGCCGACACTCGTGACCGTCGCCGCAGTGCCCGCCTCGTTCCAGACGGTGTTGACCGCCCGGTCGATCAGCCCGCGCTCGATATCGGAGAGCGCCGCCGAATGCCGCGCCATCTGGCCGATGATCGCTTTCACCATCCCGAAACAGTCGAGCCGGTAGTCCTCGTCCTCGGCCGCACGCGCGGCGTCGATCATCGAGAAGGGATTGAGGCAGAACCCCGCCTTCATCGTGAACTCGACAAAGCGTCCGCCCTGCAACTTGACCGAATGCTCGAAGCTGCGGCCATCATCGATCACGACCACCTGCGCGCCGGCACCGCGCAGCGCCGCGCACATTTCCTGCAGCAGCACCGACTTGCCAGATCCGGACTTGCCGCAGATCGCGACATTGTGGTTGCCCGCCTCGTTCTCGAAGGGCGACCAGAAGAAGGGCTGGCCGCGACGTCCGACGAACAGCAGGTGCGGGTGGGCGCTGCCGAGATACTCGCCCTGCATCGGCGCGATGTTCGCAGCAGTGGTCGAAAGCAGGTTGCGGAAGCGCTTCAGGCGCTCCATGTCGGCCCCGAGGCCGTCGGCAAGGGTCATCGGCATGGCGGCAAGCAGGCCCTGAATCTGGAGGAAGCGTTCGTCGGCAAGGTCCCAGCCTGCCGCCTTGTAGATCGATTTGATCGCGCGCTCGTCGCTGTCGCCGCGCCCGAGCGGCGAGTAGGTGAGGAGACCGTAGAAGACCCGCACGAGCCGTCGGCCCTCCTGCAGCTCAGCCTGGACATGCTGCCACTCGGCCGCCTGTTCGCCGATGCGCGGCAGGAAGCGCGCGCTGCGCGTGCCCGACAGGCTGGTGGTGCGCATGAACTTGAACCCGGCCTTGGCTTCGGCGGCTTCGCGGTCGGGATAGACGAGGCACAGCATCGTTGCCGCAGGGCAGGGAAAGCGCAGCTTGTCGGTGAACAGGTCGCCGATCAGCCGCGCGCATTCCCACGGCGCCCAGCGGGCGGGCGTGTTTCGCACAGAAAAATGCCGGACATCGAACGCATCGGGATAAATTGCGCCGATCTCGGGCACGCCGTCATGGCTCTTGCCAGTCGGGCGGAACCGCTCGGTTGCAAGCCGCATGCGGTCTTCCTGGACGAGCAGCTCGATATCGTGACGGATCGCCTGCGCGGCGATGGCATCGTGGGGGTTGTAGGCTGTGAGGTCGTCCTGCGGCGCGGTGGTGGGCGAGGTCAGGTCATCGATCAGCGCGATGAGGCTTTCCGGACCGACTTCGACCACACCGAGGTTCAACGAGCGCAGCATGGCGATCAGTCCGTCGCGGGTCTGCTTCAGGTCCTCAAGGCTGACATTTTTGGACGCCGGCACGCTGACCGAGACAATCACCTGGTGGTGGCGCGCATGGAACGGCGCATCGCCCGAACCGGACTTCCAGACCAAGCCATAGAGCCGCTTCGCCCGGTGGCGCGCGATTGCCTCATAAACGCCGCCCTGCAGGTAGCGCGGACCGAACCAGGGAGCGATGATCCGGCTGATGCGCGGGCTCGCCCAGTGCAGTACCTGCAGACATGCGCCGGGCGGCAGTCCCTCGGAAAAGAACTGGCCGAGGATCTCGCCGGTGCGCTCGTCAGCGCCGATTAGCGGCGTGACCGAAAGCACGAACCCCTTCGAGCGGGCATTGAGATAAAGTCGGCTCCCCGGATCATAGACCCGGTAGGGCAGCCAGTCCGAGAGCTGATCGAGCATCAGCGACGGGCGCCCCGCCTCGGCCTGCTCGGCATCGCCGAGCAGGCCGGTAAGCAGGGAATGGGTGATTGTTCTGAGTTTGAGCGCCATCACTTGGGCTCCCCGGACGTGCTTGCGCCGCTCTTGGCGGCCTCGATGGCCTCGAGGCTCGGATAGGTCAGCGAAGAGGGCGAGCCAGATGGCCGAGGGGCTCGATCATGCGGGGACGCAGGCATGTCGAACCCCTCGGCCGCCGGTGCAGTGGCACCGGCATCGACCTCGCGCGCCGTGGAGGGGAGGGCCAGCGGCGAGGCCAAGGGGTAAAGGTGATTGCTGGGTGCGGACGAAAAGAGCGGTGAGGGATCGTCCTCGCTGTCCGGTGCGGCATCGCTATTGGTGGTGGATGCCCGCTGCTCCAGAGCAGTCTTCAACTGGCGGCGCAGCTGCCGCATCAGCGGCGTTGCGGCTTCTGCATCCGGTTTGCGGCGCAGCTCGGCCGCCCAGCGCGGGTTCTCCACGACGGTCCAGGCCACGGCCTCATCGTGCAGCGTCCCAGTTTCATCGACCCGCGCCGGAAACACGATCTTCAAGGTGCGCTCAGCGGTGCGCGCCTGATCGCCCGGATCGACCATGCGCTGCGGGCGGAGGGTGTTTAGGGTCGTTTCGGGGTGCCTGATCTCGCCCGCGGCGCGCGCGTCTATGATGTGGGACGGCGCGCAGTCTCCCTGCGGCGCGCGGCACTGGAACGAGCCTTCGACATTGGTTCCGAAGGTGGCGCAGCCGCTCAGCAGCACGGCGAGGCTGGCGCACAGCGGAAGTCGGACATTGTGACGCATGGCGATCATCCTTTCGTAGTCGGGGTGGGAGCCGGCGCGGTCTTGCCGGAGAGGAAGGCGCGCAGCACATGGGCCGGACGGTAGCCCTCGAGCACCGCGCCATCGGACGGGCGCACGATCACCGGCGTGCCATTGAAGCCGTTGGCTTTGGCAAAGGCTTCGTTGGTATCGAGCCCGCTGGTGTCGCAGGGTTTGGGATTGGCAAGCGCAGTGCCGGCATAGGCCAGCCTCAGCGCCAGATCGGGGCGCGGCGCACACAACACCCGCTCGGCTTCACGGCGGCTCTCGGCCCCGAAGATCGAGATCGGGCGTTCCTCGACCCTGGCGCCGATGGCCTTCAGCTCCTCCTCGAGCTTCTTGCAATAGCCGCAGTTGAAGTCCGAAAAGACCACGGCCTTGGGGCCGTTTGCGGGTCCCCACATGATCGCGCCATTGGCCGGAAGGCCTGCGAGCGACACCTTCGATGCGCTTGCGCGCGGAGCCTGCTGCGATGCCTCTTGTGCCTGCGCATTGCGCGGCGCGCCGGCGGTGAGAAGGTCAGGGTTGAGCTCGAGCAGCCGCGCCGCGGTGAGATCCTGGCGCGTCTCCATGTCGTAGACCCGGCCAATCACGAGATAGCGGGCAGCCCGGTCGACATAGAACAGCGTCGATTTGGACGCGACCTCGCACAGGCCCCCGATCCCCTTGCAGTCAATCCGCGTGATCGGCGTCTTGGGCAGCCGCAGTTCGAGCGCCTTCCTGACAGTGGCGGTGTCCGGCGTCTTCGTCGTGCTGGCAAGGCTGGCAGCAGTCCAACCCGTTGCCGCTGACAGCGCGATGAGCGATGCGATGGCAGCGGCGGGTCGGATCCAGCGCGCGGCTTTGCGCGTCCGGGAATGGTTGTCTTGTCCGCTCATTGGGAATTCCTCACATAGACGCCGTCGAGAAAGACGATCTCGACCTCGATGCCGGTCGGCATCTCGACGACGGGTTGGTATTGTTCGGCGCGTTCGATGAGGTACTTGCTGACCGTGTCAGCCGCCTCGCCCGCGCCCTGGCCGAGACCGCCGGCGACAATGTCGGTCGCCGACAGGGACGGGCGCTGCTGACCAGCGCCAAGCTGCCCGGCGAAGATGCCATTGGCATTGGCCGAAAAGCCGCGCCCGAACCCGCCGACGATCCCTGCGAGCAGTGCTTGACTGACGAGGTTGCCTTCGCGGCTGACGACGCGCCCGCGCACACCGGACTTGCCGGCAAAGCTGATGAAGCCCTTGACCTCGCTCACCGCGACCCGGCCGCCAGGCTGGTCGCAGGTCATGCGGGCAAGCTTCACATAGACCTTCTCCGATGAGAGGTCGCCGCGCGCTGCGCCGTTGACGATGCAGCCCTCGATGCGCGTGGTCAGCACCTTGCCATTCTGCATGACCGAGCGCGCAGGGCCGGTGATCCGGAGTACCACGGGGAGCGGATCGGTCTGGCTGCTGACTCCGGCCGAGGCATCGACGCCCACGATCACCCGCGCCGAGGCATAGGAATTTGGCGGGAGGTAGTCGGGCGAATCCTCGACCACCACCGGCGGCGCTTCAGGCCGGGTGGCGCGGGCACCGCCACCCGCCGCCTTGTCGCCGCCAAAGCTCATCAGCTTGACTTCGCCGGGAGCGGCGAAGGGCGGTTCTGCTGCGCCCTGCGTTCCGGCAGGTGCCGATACCGGAGTGGGCGTACGCACGCGGGCATCATAGCCGCCCGCTTGCGGGCCATAGGCCGGCACCGGCGCGCTGGGCGGGGGCGGGGCGCTTTGGCTCGCTAACCGCGAACGCAGTTCGGCATTCTCCGCCGAGATCGCGTCGATCGCGGCTTGGCCGTCGGTCCGCATCGCCTGGTTTTCCGACTTCAGCGCGGCCAGCTGCGCTTCGATCTCCGAGCGCGGAACGCTCGTGTCCTTGAGCTCCCTCTGCTCGCGCGAGACCGCCTCGAGCCGGTTGCCATAAGTCGCGACGAACTCGCGTTGCGACAGATCGCGGTTCACCAGCCCTGCTGTATCGATTGTCTGCGGTGCGTCAGGGTCATTGCCCTTCGCGACGTCATCGCCGCCGAGGATGAACCAGCTGCCACCTGCCAGGACCACCGCGCCAATCGTGCCGAGCAACAGCTTCTGTCGGCGCGCGGTGGCGGCGTTGAGGTCAGCGACCGGGGCGATGCTTGCCGTCTCGGTCTGGGCCGGAGCGGCCGGGGTGGGTGCCTCGTTCATTGGCCCTGCTCCCCGTTTGCACCGACAACAAAGGCGGTGGTGCTCATGCCCGGAGCAAGTACAGGGCTGACAATCGCAACCGCCAGCGCGCCAGCAGGCGCGAGGTCGCGCTCGGCGAGCGTGACATTCTCCTTGCCGCGGTTGGCGATGCGGATGACTTTGCCGGCAAGGCTGCTGCCCCGGTAATCGGCAATCAGCTGAACCTCGAGATCGCCGACGCGCGCGGGCGGCGCAGCCAATTGCCGTACCTCGAAGCCCTCGACCGACCGGTCGTCCGCCATCGCTTGAATGAGCCGCACCGCGCTTGCAGTGATCGGGGTCTCTTTCTCCCAATCCGCCGCCATGTTCCGGGCAATCGCCGGATTGGTGATGAAGACCTGGACAGCAGGGATTTGCTCGATCCGGCAGGCAACCTTGTAGACGAAGCCCTTGCGGGTCGTAGCAAAAAAGCTGATCGAGCGGGCCGCGAAGGTCTCGGGCACCGAGACATAGATATCGCCCCGCAGCGGCTCATTGGTCACCGCAAAATCATTGTACGGTGTCCCGCTCGAGATTTTCGAGACGCTCGCGAACTGATCGTCGATCAGCGCAAAACGGGTGAGCTCGCGCGCGGACACCGCGCATTCGATGCTCGATCCATCGGCGGCTTGCTTGAACTGGTCAGCGGCAAGGGCGGGGCAAGCAAAGGCGAGAGCGCTGGCACAGGCGAGCCTCTTCGCGGGTCGAAAGGCATGGGCGTAAGCCATCAACGGGCCTCCTTGGATGTGTCTTTGGTGGGGAGCTGGGCGAACCCGGCAAGCGAGAGCCTCAGCCCGCGATAGGTCCAGGTGAACCGGAAACGGCGATCATCGCTGGCAATCACCTGCGCGCCCACGAAGGTCTTGAGCGTGCCTGTGACCTCCGAGGTGAGACCGCCGGGGTCGACCGTCATCGAGCGGATTATGAAAGCCTGGGTAACGTCCGAGCCGCGCTGCTCGGCGACGATCTTCACAAGATCGGCCTTGAGTTGGCCGTGGTTGGCTGGGTCGGCGAGCTTCAGAATCTCGCCCATCCAGTAGTCGAGGCCCTCCGGGCTGCGGTTGAGCAGCACCAGCGCGGTGTCGCGGGTCACGAGCTCGAGATAATCAGCATCTACCCCGGCGCTGCTGACCGTGAGTTCGCGCGGCACGGTCGGCAGCAGCACAACCTCGCGGTCGCGGGTCGCGGCAAGGCTTGTCGCCACGACCAGCGCGATCCCGAGACCCATACTGGTCAGCGCGAACAGGTTGCGCTGGCGCAGCAGGGTCTGCTGGCGCTCATGGGAAATGTCGGCAAACATGAGTGTCTCCCCTCAACCGGCAAGCAGGCGGCAGTGGGAAGGCGGCGTGGATTTGAGACCCAATAATCCGGCCGGCAGATACCAATATGCGGCATGGGCTACCCAGGAGCTGGCGCGTCCTGCTTTTGCCTTTCGCAGCGCGAACCAGGCGCCGAACGCAACAATGATGCCGATAAAGATATGCTGGCTGAG
>JAIYEK010000020.1 GCA_027487015.1 Erythrobacteraceae bacterium
GCGGTCTGGCCGGCCTGGTCGTCGGCGAGCACCGGGCTCGCCGCGAACAGGGCGAAGGGCGCAGCGGTCAGCGCGAGCAGGGTGGAGAGTTTCATTTCAGCGATTCCTTTTCGGTCAGTAGGTTGAGTTTGGGTGAAGTATCGAGGGTAAACAAGGGTGCTGGCACGACTTCGGGGGGTCAGAGCCGCCAGCGGGCATAAAGGAAGGAGAGGATCATCGAGACGTAGGCGATTCCGAAGATCCCGAAGGCATGGGGAGGGGGCACAAAGCCACCGGCGTAGAGCACCGCCCAGACCGGGTAACCGGCCAGCACCGATACGCATCCGCCAGTAAAGCCGATGAAGTTCTGCTCCCGCTTGTAGTCGTCGACCATGCGGAAGCCCCACAGGGGGAGCGCCACAAATGCGCCGATCAGCATCACGGCCAGGACAAGCGCCAGCACCGGGGGGAGCTTCAGGTTCTCCCAGCCGCCTGCAAACAGATTGCCGTCGCCCTGATCGAAGAAGCCGGTGGCCCCGCCAATCACGCCGCCGATGACGCCGGCAAGCCCGATGAAGAGCACCTGGCGGCGTTGCCGCTGGCGGGTGCGTTCCTCGCCCGGACCGAGCTTCTCTTCGTTGCTGTTCCAGATCATGCGGGGTCTCCATCGTCGAAGATGTCCTCGATCCGCATGTCGAACAGGCGAGCGATGCGGAAGGCGAGGGGGAGGGAAGGGTCGTGCTTGCCGGTTTCGATCGCATTGACCGCCTGGCGCGAGACATCGAGCCGGCCGGCAAGCTCCGCCTGGCTCCAGTCACGCTCGGCGCGCAGGACCTTGAGGCGGTTCTTCACGGTTCAGAACCCCAGCACGGACGAAAGCTTGGCGATGATCGCGCCGACGGCATAGCCGCTCAGCATGGTCATCACGAGCAATTGCCACTGCTTCACGCAGATGCTTTTGGCGAGGATAGTCATCGGTTGTCTCCGTCAGGGTAACCCGACTCAATGTCAAGTTGTACTGACTATATGTCGTGATTCGCTGACCATGTCAACTACACCTGACTTCCTGTCGTATCTTCATGACTTCGAAGGCCGGAAAAAGCTTCCCGCACCGCTGCGATTCCCTCGCGGCGGGCGGCTATCCCGTTCCATGCTGCGGCGCGGCATTGACGCTTGCGGGGCGTTCGGCCATGGCGAGCCGCCATGAGTGCCGCACCCCTTTTCACCCCTCCGCCGCGCGATCCTGCGCGCTCGTTCCAGGACATGATCCTGACGCTCCACGACTTCTGGAGCGCGGAAGGCCAGTGCGTCATCCTCCAGCCTTATGACATGCGCATGGGCGCGGGCACCTTCCACACCGCGACCACCCTGCGCGCGCTCGGCCCTGAGCCGTGGAACGCCGCTTTCGTCCAGCCCTGCCGCCGCCCGACCGACGGGCGCTATGGCGAGAACCCCAACCGGCTGCAGCACTACTACCAGTATCAGGTGATCCTGAAGCCCTCGCCGAGCGACATTCAGGAGCTTTACCTCAAGAGCCTCGCCGCGATCGGGATCGACCCGCTGGCGCACGACATCCGCTTTGTCGAGGACGACTGGGAGAGCCCGACGCTGGGCGCCTGGGGCCTCGGGTGGGAAGTGTGGTGCGACGGGATGGAGGTGACCCAGTTCACCTATTTCCAGCAGATGGGCGGCTTCGACTGCAAGCCGGTCGCGGGCGAGCTCACCTACGGGCTTGAGCGCCTCGCAATGTACATCCAGGGCGTCGACAACGTCTATGATCTGGCGTTCAACTCTGCCGGGGTTTCGTATGGCGAGGTGTTCCTCGAGAACGAACGCCAGATGTCGAAGTGGAATTTCGAGGTCGCCAACACCGAGGCGCTGTTCGATCTCTTCGCCAAGGCCGAGGCCGAGTGCCGCAATGCGCTTTCCGCTGGTGTGCCGATTGCAGCGTATGAACAAGCGATCGAGGCGAGCCACGTCTTCAACCTGCTCCAAGCGCGCGGCGTGATCTCGGTGCAGGAACGCGCCAGCTATATGGGCCGGGTGCGTGACTTGGCGCGTTCTTCGTGTGAGGCCTATGCGGAGAAGATGACGCCCGAATGGTCGGCGAAGTACCCCGGGTGGAGTCTCGTCTGATGGCCGACTTCCTGCTCGAACTGCGCTGCGAGGAAATCCCGGCACGGATGCAAGCCGGTGCACGCGCGGAACTGGAAAAGCTGTTCCGCCGCGAGCTGGACGCCGCCGGGGTCAAGGTGGGCGAACTCACCATCTGGTCGACCCCGCGCCGCCTCGCGCTGATCGCGCGCGGGCTGCCGCTGGCGACCGAGGCGGTCAGCGAAGAAGCCAAGGGCCCGCCCGAAGGCGCGCCTGACGCCGCGATCGACGGGTTCTGCAAGAAGGCGGGCGTCAGCCGCGACCAGCTCGAGCTGCGCGACGTCAAAGGCCGCATGACCTACTTCGCGGTGATCGAGCAGCCCGGCCGCGCCATGGCTGAAGTTCTCTCTGCCGCCATCCCCGCAATCATCCGCGACTTCGCATGGCCCAAGTCGATGCGCTGGGGCGCGGCCTCGATCACCACCGATAGCTTGCGCTGGGTGCGCCCGCTCTCGGGCATTGTTGCGCTGCTCGATGATGCGGTGGTGCCTTGCGAGGTGGGCGGGATTGCTGCCGGGCGCGAAACTTATGGGCATCGCTTCCATTCCAAAGGTCCCATCACCATCGACGGTGTCGACGACTACGCCATCAAGCTGCGCGACGCCTTCGTGATCGTCGGCCACGAGGAACGCCAGAACATCATCCGCAGCGGTGTCGCCAAGGCGTTCGAGGACATGGGCCTCGAAGTCATCGCCGACGAAGGCCTCGTGATCGAGAACGCGGGCCTCACCGAGTGGCCCGTGCCGCTGGTCGGCGGGTTCGACGAGGCCTTCCTCGCTGTCCCGCCCGAAGTCATCCAGCTCTCGGCGCGCCTCAACCAGAAATACTTCATGGCCCGCACGGCCGACGAGACCCTCGCCCCGGTCTTCGCCTTCGTCGCCAACATCGCCCCGCATGATGGCGGCGCGCTGGTGGTTGCGGGCAACGAAAAGGTGCTCGCCGCGCGGCTTTCGGATGCGCGGTTCTTCTGGGAGCAGGACCAGAAGACCCCACTCTCGGCCCATGCTGAGAAGCTATCGCGCATCACCTTCCACGAGAAGCTGGGCACCGTCGCCGACAAGGTCGAGCGCGTGGCCAAGCTGGCGCGCTGGCTGTGCGAGGAAGGGATTGTAGCGGGCGACCCCGCGCTCGCCGAGCAGGCCGCGCGCCTGTGCAAGGCCGATCTCGTCACCGAGATGGTCGGTGAATTCCCCGAATTGCAGGGCCTGATGGGAGGCTACTACGCCGCGAAGGAAGGTCTGCCGGTCGAGGTCGCTGAGGCGATCCGCGATCACTACAAGCCAGTTGGGCAGGGCGATGATGTGCCGACCGCGCCAGTGACGGTGGCTGTGAGCCTCGCGGACAAGCTGGATACGCTGGTTGGGTTCTACGAGGTTGCAGAGCGACCAACGGGTTCAAAGGACCCTTTTGCCCTCCGTCGAGCATCGCTTGCGGTAATCGGCACCCACTTAGAATGCGAGATCAGATCAAACTTGCTTCGCGTATTCGACCAAGTGGTCGACATTCTAAATCATCAGCGATTGGCCAAGGTGCCCGGCGCAGCTGAGGATGCCAAAGAAGCTGCGGCTAAATTGGGTGTCGTAACCGCATCAATCGTCGTGGCAGGAGTGGTCGAAAACCGCTCCATCAGGAACGGGACAGGGCACCATAGAACGTCGTGGGACCTCCTCGACTTCTTCGCCGACCGCCTCAAAGTCCAGCAGCGCGAAGCGGGTGTCCGTCACGATCTGATCGACGCGGTGTTCGCGCTCGGCGGGGAGGATGATCTCGTCCGCCTGCTGGCCCGCGTCCATGCGCTTCAGGCCTTTGTCACCACCGAGGACGGCACCAACCTCCTCGCGGGCTACAAGCGGGCGGCGAATATCCTCAAGAAAGAGAGCTGGGAGCCGGCGGCCGAACCGATCGCGCAGACCGGCGAGGAAGATCCGCTGGCCATGGTCGATGATCCCGATATCGGCGATATCGTCGCCGAGGGGGGGCACACCAGTCCCGCGCTTTCTTACACGCCCGAGCCGGCCGAACAGGCGTTGATCGACGCGCTCGATGCCGCCGCCCCGCGCGCTGCGCAGGCAGTGGAGGCCGAGCAGTTCGGCGAGGCGATGGCCGCGCTCGCCACCTTGCGCGCGCCCATCGATAGGTTTTTCGAAGAGGTCACCGTCAACGACCCGCAAGCGGACAAGCGCGCCGCGCGGCTTGCCCTCTTGGCCGCGTTCCGCGATGCGGTCCACCGGGTGGCCGATTTCGGCCGGATCGAGGGGTAAGTCACAGCGTGCTGTTTCTGAAACGCAATAGCACCACTAAGCCGTTGATAATACAGTAAGTTGAATTCCAGATTACACCCGCACCGCATGAACTTCATCAACTAGCGAGGAACCGGCATGACACTCCAGACGGTCTATGTTTTCGGAGGCTCCGCCGACCACTCCGATCCGCGCCAGAAGGACAAGACCGTCAGCGGCGGTAAGGGCGCGAACCTCGCCGAGATGGCGTCGATCGGCCTGCCGGTCCCCCCGGGCTTCACCATTACCACTGAAGAATGCGTGCGCTATCTGCAGGATGGCGCGGATTTCTCGGAAGAGCTGCGAGCCGCCGTTGTCGCCGCACTCGCCCATGTCGAGGCAAGCGTGGGCAAGCGCTTCGGCGATGCGGGCGATCCGCTGCTGGTCTCGGTCCGCTCGGGCGCGCGGGTGTCGATGCCGGGGATGATGGACACGGTGCTCAACCTTGGCCTGAATGACGCGACCGTGGCGGGGCTGGCGGCCTCAAGCGGTGACGCGCGTTTCGCCTGGGACAGCTACCGCCGCTTCATCCAGATGTATGCCGACGTGGTGCTCGGGATCGATCACGGGTTGTTCGAAGAGGCCTTGGAAATCGCCAAGGAAGACAAGGGTTTTTACAACGACACCGAGATGGGCGCTGAAGACTGGCGGGCGCTCGTCAGCGAGTACAAGCAGATCGTCGCAGACGAGTTGGGGCGGCCGTTCCCGCAGGACGTGACCGAGCAGCTGTGGGGCGCGATCCGCGCCGTCTTCGACAGTTGGGATTCGGACCGCGCCAAGGTTTACCGGCGATTGAACGACATCCCGGGCGACTGGGGTACCGCAGTCAATGTGCAGGCGATGGTGTTCGGCAACATGGGCGAAACGAGCGCGACCGGCGTCGCCTTCACCCGCGATCCGGCGACCGGCACGCGCGCCTACTACGGCGAGTATCTGATCAACGCGCAAGGCGAAGACGTGGTCGCGGGCATCCGCACCCCGCAATACCTCACCAAGGCGGCGCGCGAGGCGGCAGGGGCCAAGCCGCTGTCGATGGAAGAGGCGCTGCCTGAAGCCTACACCGAACTCGCCCGCGTGTTCGACCTGCTCGAGCTCCACTATAAGGACATGCAGGACATCGAGTTCACCGTGGAACGCGGCAAGCTGTGGATGCTCCAGACCCGCTCGGGCAAGCGCACCGCCAAGGCCGCGCTCAAGATGGCGGTCGACATGGTGGCCGAGGGCTTGATCGACGAGCGCGAGGCGGTGCGTCGGGTCGATCCGATGGCGCTGGACCAGCTGCTCCACCCGACGCTCGATCCCAAGGCCGATCGGCATGTGCTGACCACCGGGCTCCCCGCCTCGCCGGGCGCGGCGGCGGGGAAGATCGTGCTGGATGCCGACACCGCCGAGCAATGGGCGGGCCGCGGCGAGAAGGTGATCCTGGTGCGGGTCGAGACCAGCCCGGAAGACATCCACGGGATGCACGCGGCTCAGGGCATTCTCACTGCGCGCGGCGGGATGACCAGCCACGCAGCGGTCGTGGCGCGCGGAATGGGGCGGCCTTGTGTCTCGGGCGCAGGGGCCGTCTCGATCGACCGCGCCAGCCGCACCCTGCGGATCGGGACCACCGAGCTGAAGGAAGGCGATGCGATCACCCTCGACGGGGCGACCGGTCAGGTGATGCTCGGCATCGTGCCGACGGTCGAGCCGGAGCTAGCGGGCGATTTCGGCGTGCTGATGGTCTGGGCCGACAAGCTGCGGCGCATGAAGGTGCGTACCAATGCCGAAACGCCCGATGATTGCCGCATGGCCCGGCAGTTCGGGGCCGAGGGCATCGGGCTGTGCCGCACTGAACACATGTTCTTCGAAGCCTCGCGCATCTCGCTGGTCCGCCAGATGATTCTCGCCGAGGACGAGGCGGGGCGTCGCCGCGCGCTCGAAAAGCTGCTGCCCGAGCAGCGCGCCGATTTCACCGCGATTTTCGAGGTGATGGCGGGCCTGCCCTGCACGATCCGCCTGCTCGACCCGCCGCTCCACGAGTTCCTCCCCCACGCGGACGAGGAATTCGCCGAGCTGGCGGACGCCACGGGGCTGGGCGTGGATCACCTTAAGCGCCGCGCGGGCGAGCTGCATGAGTTCAACCCGATGCTTGGCCACCGCGGCTGCCGCTTGGGGATCACCTTCCCCGAGATCTACGCGATGCAGGCGCGCGCGATTTTCGAGGCGGTGTGTGCGGTGAAGCTCGCGAGCGGCGAGGCACCACTGCCCGAGATCATGATCCCGCTGGTCGCGACCAAGCGCGAACTCGCGATCTTGAAGGCGCTGGTCGACAAGGAAGCCGAGGCCGTGTTCGCCGAGGTCGGCACGCGGGTAGAATATCTCGTGGGCACGATGATCGAACTGCCGCGCGCCGCGCTGATGGCGGGCGAGATCGCCGAGGAAGGCGCGTTCTTCAGCTTTGGCACCAATGACTTGACCCAGACGACGCTGGGCGTTTCGCGCGACGATGCGGCGCGGTTCCTCAGCGTCTATGTCGAGAAGGGCATCTTCCCGCGCGATCCTTTCGTCAGCCTCGATATCGAGGGCGTCGGCCAGCTGGTCGAACTGGCGGCGGAGCGCGGGCGCAAGACCCGGCCCGACATCAAACTCGGCATCTGCGGCGAGCATGGCGGGGATCCGGCGAGCATCGCCTTCTGCGAAAGTGTCGGCCTCGATTACGTCAGCGCCTCGCCCTACCGCGTGCCGATCGCCCGTTTGGCGGCAGCGCAGGCCGCTCTGAAGAACGCTTAGGTCCCGGCCAAGGATCGCCGCCCGGTGAGGGTGACGATTTCGAAGGTTTCGGTGACCTTGCCGTCTACCTCGGCCCGCGCGGCGAAGGCTTCACGCGCCCGTGCGAGGGCGGCACGGCCGAGCGGGGCGGCAGGCCTCGCCAGCGCGTTGCCGAGGCCCTGGTCGCGCAGGTCGCTGACCAGCCTCTCCAGCGAGGGATAGCGCACCGCCAGTGTGTGGGTGTCGACCACCGGGTCCTTCCACCCCGCGCGCTGGAGCAGGGCCGGGGCGGCCCGCGCATCGACCATCGGGTGGAGCCGGGCAGCGGGACGTTCGGGCTCGGCGGCGAGCATGGCGGCGCGCAGGGCAGGCAGGCTCTGGCCGCCGATGAAGCTTGAGATGACAAGGCCGCCGGGCAAGAGGGCATTGCGCAGATGGATGAGCGCCCCGGGCAGATCGTTGACCGCATCAAGCTGGCCGATGACGCCGATGAAGTCGTAAGGCCCGCCCGTCAACGGCTCGGCAGGGTTGGCGGCAAGATCGGCCTCCACCTCGGTGCCTCCGTCTCGCAGGTAAGCTGCGAGCGCCTCGACACCCGCACCGATCAGCAGGGCGCAGCTCGGCGAGTGGCGCACGAAGCCGAGGCGGTCGATCATGTCCTCGGCCATGTCGTCGAGTAGGAAACGCGCCGCATCCGCGCTGGATCGCTGCCGGGCGGCCGACCGGAGCACGCGGGCCACGCGGCGGGTCTCGGCAAAGATGGTGGGGACGGTGGGGGCATTCATCCGCGTCGCCCTGCCGTGCTTGCCACCACAGTGCAAGCCATGCGACATTCGCCCCTGATGGCAGTGGTCGCACACCTCGCCCGGCAATTCGCGCCCCTGGTGGATTTCGTCTATCCTCCGCGCTGCCCGTCGTGCGGGGCAGGGATTGCCGCGCAAGCGGGGCTGTGCATCGATTGCTGGAGCACGCTCGAGGTGCCCGAACATCCGGAATCGCCCGGTCTCGCGGTGCCCGTCTACGCCGCGACCTATTACAACGAGACCTCTAGGAAGCTGGTGCTCGCCTACAAACACGGCGGACGGATCGCGCTGTCGGGTCTTTTGGCCCGGCTGATCGCGGCGCGGATGCCCGAGCCGCAATCGGGACGCGCGCCGCCGCTGCTGGTGCCAGTGCCGCTCCACCGCTGGCGGCTATGGAGCAGGGGCTTCAATCAGGCAGCGCTGCTAGCGCGCGATCTGGCGCGGCACGGGAAGGGCGAGGCGGCGGTCGCGGCGCTGGTGCGGTTCCGGCGCACGCCCAACCTCGGCGGTCTGGGCCGCGAGGCGCGCGAGCAGGTGCTGACCGGTGCGATCCGTCTGGCGCCGGGCGCGGCGGCGCGGATCAGGGGACGCGACGTGGTGCTTGTCGACGATGTGCTGACCAGCGGGGCGACTAGCCGCGCCTGCCTTGTCGCGATCGCTGCGGCGAAGCCATCCTCGATCGCAGTTGCCTGTTTCGCGCGGGTGGAGGAGGATCACAAGCTTGCCCATCCGCAAGCCAGATTGGCGCCGTAGAAAACATAACGCCCGAGACCTTTCGGTCCCGGGCGCCACGTGACGAAACGGTGCGGATCCGCTCTTTCGAGCTGAGGCAGCGACCCCCTAACTTCGCTGCCGGGATCCAGTCCCTATCGTTCAACCGGTCGCGCTGGCACCCCGCTGCCAGATCTGCGGTCCGGTCACCCCCTGAACAAGGCACCGGGCGGTGCCATGAGTTCGGTGGAGAACCCCTTGCGAAGGCTCCGAGGGCTTTCTTCCACCGAGTTGTCTAACGCGGAAGCCGAAAGCGCGGCGGGCATGGTTTTTTGTCGCCTGCTGTTGTGTGCTTGCAACAATCCTTGCATGAACGGACGCCTGACTAGCATGGAGTTGCCGCGTGACCGATCCCGTCCTGACCACCCGCGAGCGCGAGGAGGGTGCTGTCTTTGCGCCCAAATTCGATGCGGCAGGGCTTTTGACCGCGGTCGTGGTTGATGCTTCGGACGGCGCGGTGCTGGTGGTCGCGCACATGAACGCTGCTGCGCTTGAGGCAACGCTCTCATCCGGCAAGGTGCACTTCTGGTCACGGTCGCGCGGGGCCTTGTGGATGAAGGGCGAGACCTCGGGCCACTATCTGGCGGTCGAGGCGGTGCTGGTCGATTGCGATCAGGATGCCCTGTTGATTCGCGCAACACCTGCCGGCCCTACCTGCCACACCGGCGCTCGCTCGTGCTTCTATCGACAGATAGACACACGCGAGGGCGTGTCCGCGTTAACGCGCATCGATACTTGACGCTCACGTAAACGTAAGGTATCGGGAGGGCATGGCTACCGCTCCCGCTCACACCGCCGCCGATCCCGCAGCCGAGCCGCGCCGCAATGGCGCGCATCTTGACCGGCCGGATGTCCACGAACGCGAACATTTCACCATTTCCGACCTCACCTCGGAATTCGGCTGCACCGCCCGCGCGCTGCGCTTTTACGAGGACGAGGGGCTGATCAGCCCGGCGCGCGTCGGCCTCACCCGTGTCTATTCCAAGCGTGACCGCGCGCGGCTTGCCTGGATCATGCGGGCCAAGAACGTCGGCTTCTCGCTCACCGAAATCCGCGAGATGATCGACCTCTACGACCTTGACGACGGCCGCGTCGAACAGCGCCGCGTCACGGTTGAGAAGTGCCGCGCACATGTCGCCAAGCTGAAAGCGCAGCGCGACGACATCGACAGCGCGATCAAGGAACTGACCGACTTCGTGGCCGAAATCGAAAAGCTCGATCTGCGCTGATGCGCTAGGCCCAACACCACTTCACCACGTCTGCACACCAGAGGGATCCACCGATGCCGACCTACACCGCGCCCACCCGCGACACGCGTTTCATCGTCAACGAAGTGCTCGACCTTGCCAGCTACGGCAATCTGCCCGGCTTCGAGAACGCCACCCCCGACATGATCGAGACGGTCATCAACGAGGCCGGCAAGTTCTGCGCCGAGGTGCTCGCGCCGATCAATCAGGCGGGCGACGAGCATGGCTGCACGCGGCACGAGGACGGTTCGGTCACGACGCCCCCGGGCTTCAAGGAGGCCTATCAGGCCTATGTCGAGAGCGGTTGGGGCACACTCGGCCAGCCGGTCGAATATGGCGGGCAGGGGCTTCCCCATGTCCTCAGCTTTGCACTCGAGGAATTCACCGGCACCGCCAATCAGGCTTTCGCGATGTATCCGGGCCTGACCGCCGGTGCGATCTCGGCGATCACGGCCAAGGGTTCGGACGAGCAGAAGGCGCTCTATCTCCCCAAGATGATTTCGGGCGAATGGTCGGGCACGATGAACCTGACCGAGCCGCATTGCGGCACCGACCTCGGCATGATCCGCACCAAGGCCGTTCCCAATGGCGACGGCACCTACGCGATCGCCGGCACCAAGATCTTCATCTCGGCCGGCGAACATGACCTCACCAGCAACATCATCCACCTTGTGCTGGCCAAGACCCCGGGCGCGCCGGATTCGACCAAGGGCATCTCGCTGTTCATCGTGCCCAAGTTCATCCTCGACGCCGATGGCAATCCGGGGGCGCGCAACGGCGTGACCTGCGGCTCGATCGAGAAGAAGATGGGCATCCATGGCAACGCCACGTGCCTTCTCAACTACGACGGCGCGACCGGCTATCTCGTGGGCGAGGAGAACAAGGGCCTCGCCGCAATGTTCATCATGATGAACGCCGCGCGCCTTGGCGTCGGGATTCAGGGCTATGCCCAGGCCGAAGTCGCCTATCAGAACGCAGTCACCTACGCGCTCGACCGCCGTCAGGGCCGCGCGCTGACCGGTCCCGCTGAGCCCGAGGCCAAGGCCGATCCGATCTTCGTCCACCCCGATGTGCGCCGCATGCTGATGGACGCCAAGGTGTTCACCGAGTCGATGCGGGCGCTGTGCCTGTGGGGCGCGCTGCAGGTCGATCTGACCCATAAGGCGCAGACCGAAGAAGAGCGCGAGCGGGCCGACCTGCTGATCGGTCTGATGACCCCGGTCATCAAGGGCTACGGCACCGACAAGGGTTATGACATCGCCACCAACATGCAGCAGGTCTATGGCGGCCACGGCTACGTCAAAGAATGGGGCATGGAGCAGTTCGTGCGCGATAGCCGCATCGCGATGATCTACGAGGGCGCCAACGGCGTGCAGGCGATGGACCTGTGCGGCCGCAAGCTGGCCGCAGGCGGCGGCAAAGCGATCCAGGCCTTCTTCGCGATGATCGACGAGGAAATCGCCTCGGCCAAGCAGGTTGCCGAGCTCGCGCCGGTCGCCGAGCGGCTCGAAAAGGCGCTGGGCGAGCAGAAGGCGGCGACCATGTGGTTCATGCAGAACGCGATGGCCAACCCCAACCACCTCGGTGCGGGCGCGCATCACTACATGCACATCATGGGCATCGTGACGCTCGGCTTCTTCTGGCTGAAGATGGCCAAAGTGGCGCTCGCCAAGCTGGCCGAAGGCGGCGACGACAAGGCCTTCTACGAGGCCAAGCTGGTCTCGGCCAATTACTACGCCGAGCGTTTCCTGCCTGATGCCGGCGCGCTGCGCCGCAAGCTCGAAGCGGGCAGCGAATACATGATGAAGCTGCCGGCCGAGGCCTTCGCGACCGCCGCGTAAGCGCGCCTGCCATTATCTCTGGCATGATTGAGGGGCCGCCATGTTGCTGCATGGCGGCCCCTATGCTTTGTGGGCGGCGCAAAAGGAGCGTGGGTATGGTGATGCGGCGGTGGTTTCTGGCGTTTGTCGCCGTGATGATGTTCGGATGGGCGGCCGTGCCCGCGACCGCGACTGAACCCGCTCCCGATCAGGCCGGGCGCTTTGTCTTCAGCGGATGGGATGGGCCGCCGCTCCCCGTTTTCTACCAGTTGCCTGACCGAGTCACCGCCGACACGCGGGTCGTCATCGTCATGCACGGCGTCAATCGCGATGCCGACCGCTACCGCGACGAATGGGCGGGGCTAGCCAAGCGCTTCGGCTTCATCGCCGTGGTCCCGCAGTTCAGCGCGGCGGATTTCCCCGGTTCGCTTGGCTACAACACGGGCTATTTCACCGACGCCGATGGCGCTCCCCGTTCGCGCAACCGATGGTCCTTCGCGGCGATCGAGCCGCTGTTCGACGATGTCCGCCAACGCTTCGGCACTCAGGTGGGGCGCTATTCGATCTATGGCCATTCAGCCGGCGCGCAATTCGTCCACCGCTACGTGCTGTTCACGCCCGAGGCACGGATCGAGCAGGCCATCGCCGCCAATGCCGGGTGGTACACCATGCCCGACCCCGAGATCGCCTTTCCCTATGGCCTCGGCGAGACCCCGGTGGGCGAAGCGGAGCTTGGCGCGGTGCTCGGCAAGCCGCTGACGGTGCTGCTCGGCACCGCTGACACCGACCGCGCCGATCCCGATCTGCGCAAGACCCCCGAGGCCGACGCCCAAGGGCCGCACCGCTACGCCCGCGGACAAGCCTTCTTCGCGCGTGGGGAGGCCGCCGCTGCGGCTACCCGCGTGCCCTTCGGATGGAAGCTCGAACGCGTCCCCGGGATCGCGCACAGCAACGCCGGCATGGCCGAAGCCGCTGCCGCGCTGATCGCCGGGCGCTGAGGCCTACTTCTTCGCCGCTTCCTCGGCGATGATGTAGAGGTAGTCGACATAGGCCATCGTCACTTGGTCGAGCCCGTAGACCTTGGGGTCGCTGCTCGTGATCAGGAACCACTCGTTGGGCGCATGCGCCCCGCCGCCGCGGCCAAGGCCGAATTGCGAGGCGGGCAGGTTCAACGGAGCTCCGTTGAAGATTACCCCCGGCCAGCTCCCCGCATTGCGCGGGCGGATGGTGTAGGGGATGCCGCTCGCCTCGAAGAGCTTCTTCTGCGCGCGGATCAGTGCGGCATCCTCGGCGGTCTCGTTGGGGCCGTAGCCGCCCGAGATGGTCACGCGCACATCGTCGAACCCGCGCTTGGCAAGGTGGGCCTGCAGCTTGGCTACCGCCTCGGCCTTGGTCATGTTCGGCACCAGACGAAATTCGAGCTTCGCCTCGGCGCGGCCCGGCAAAACGGTCTTTCCGCCTTCGCCGGTATAGCCCGAGACGAGGCCCTGAATGTTGACGGTCGGCTGCGAATAGAACCGCTCGAGGCTGGTCTGGTAATCCTCGTTGTTGATGAACTGCCCGATGCCGAGCGCGGCCTTCTCTTGGCGTTCGCGTTCGGGCGTAGCGCCTTGCGCGATCAGCTCCTTCTGGCGCGCGGTGAGGGGCTGGACGTTGTCGAACCAGCCATCGATTGCGGGCGTGTGACCGTCATCGGCAACCAGCGTGTCCAGCGCCTTGACCAGACGCCAGGCGGGGCTTTCGATACGGGCATAGTTCGAGGAGTGAACATCGGTCTTGGGATACTTGTCCGACGTCTCGCCGCCCACCACCAGCTGGAATTCGACCGCGCCCTTGGCGCCCAGCGTGATCTCCGCGCTGCCATCGCGGTTCTGGGCGGCGGACGGGATGAACACCCCGATCGCCTTTGACAGCGCGGCCTGCACCTCGGGCACGGCAACAACCTGATCGAAGTGGGTCGAGGCGACCTCTTCCTCGCCCTCGGCCACCAGCAC
>JAIYEK010000321.1 GCA_027487015.1 Erythrobacteraceae bacterium
ATCCCGCGCCGCCAGTTGAGCCACCAGCTCCATGTCGTAAAATCGGGCTCGGCATCAATGCGCGAGGCCAGCGTGCTGCCGGTCGGCGTCGCCCCGAAGGTCGGGATGCCCTGGCTCACGGTCACGCGGCCCTGGAAATTGCCGCCGGCAAGCGGGGCGAAACCGTAGAAGCCGAGCCGGGCGAGCGCGATCCGGTCATGCCGCACAAGCGTGCCGAAGCTGTCTTGCGCGAGGTCCTGCAATTCCGCGCTCGCCTCGAGCCAGAAGCTGCGCTGCTGGGTGCGCAGCAGCGGGTGGCGGATGCGGATGCCGCCCTGCCATGCCTCGCCCTGCAGCTCGCGGCCCGCGAGATAGGCGCCGGGTTCGGTGCGCGAATAGGAGCCGAAGGCGCCCACGGTGGTGCCGCGATCATTGATCACCACGCTGTAGCGCGCACTGAAGAAGGCGAGCTCTTCGGGATCGAGCGGGGTCGCCGAGAAGCTGAGGTCGACCCGGTCGCGCGCGGAGATCAGGCCGTTCGCGTCGAGATCGATCCGCGCCCGGATCGGCCCCAGCGGCTTGGTGCCGTCGGTGGTGGCGAGCACGCTGCCGCCGAAATCATTGCGCCCGGCGTCGACCACGAGGATGCGGCGCTGGCCGTCGCGCTCGAAGCGGGTCCCGCGGATCCACACGCCGGGCAGGTCGTCGGCGAGCAGCACTTCGCGCTGGAGCGCGGCGAGGGTGACCGGGCGGCCATCGACCAGCCGTTCGAGCTGCTGGCGGATGACGGGATCATCGGAGCCTTCGATCCGCACTCCATCGATCCGCCCCTCCTCGATCCGCACCCGCAGCATGCCGCCGACGAGCGTCTGTTCGGGGATCCAGGCGGTGGCAAGGACATAGCCGTCCTCGCGCGCACGCGCGGCGATGGCGTCGGTCAGGCGGCCCAGCTCGGCGCGGTCGAGCGGGCGTCCGGCGAAGGGTTCGACCACAGACGAGAAATCGGATTGGCGCATCGCCACGAGGCCATCGACGACGATCGCACCGACATCGAGCACCGGGCCGCCCGAAGGCGCGAGCGGGGTGTCGAGCACCGGCAGCACCTCGATCCGCACCTGATCGGCGGCGGGCAGGGCCTGCTCGTCGCGGTTAGCCTGAGTTTGGGGATTGGTGCGGTCGAGCGCGTCCTGCGCCGCCAGCGGGTGAGCCGCCAGCACCGTGATCGCGCAACCCCAAAGTTTAACCGGCCGCGAAATGGCTCTGCCCCCGTCATTTGGAAACGAGCCTTCCCCCTACCTTTCAAAGGTTAATCAAGTCTCAGCCGCACACTTTCTTAACCACGTCCTTAAACGCGAAATCCGCAGGTCACTTGTTAACTCCTATAACCGGAGAACCCTGATGCGCGTTATGCAACGACTGATTCTGACGCTTGTGCTGCTGCTGTTCGGCGGCGTGCCCGCGCTTGCGCAGAGCGGGCCATGGACTGTGTCCGAGGCGAAGGGGGTCGTCACCGTGATCGACGCGCAGGGCCAGCGCCCCGCCAAGGTCGGGACGCAGCTTGCCCCGGGCGCGACGGTGCGCACCGCGGCGCGCGCTTCGGCCGTGCTGGTGCGGGGCAAGGAATTCGTGACGCTGCGGCAGAACGCGCAGCTACGCATCGCACCGGCCCAACGCGAGCGCGGGATCGTCCAGATCCTCCAGGACTATGGCAGCGCGCTGTTCAACATCGGCAAGCAGCCCAATCCGCATTTCGGGGTCGAGACCCCCTATCTGGCGGCTGTGGTCAAGGGCACGACCTTCGTGATCACCGTAAGCGATGAAGGCGCGAGCCTGCAGGTCACCGAGGGCGCGGTGGAGACCTCGACGCTCGATGGCGGCGCGGTCGAGATGATCCGCCCGGGCGCGGTGGCGATGATCGCTGCGGGCGATCCGCTGCGCATGGTGGTCGAGGGCGAAGGCCGCCGCGTGGTCGATTCGCCCGCGCGCGGTGCGGCCCCAGCGGCACCGGCAGCGCCCTCGGGTGCGGCCGAGGGTGCGGCGCCCGCCGCCCCGACGCAGGCCTCGGCCGAACCAGCAGCGAGCGACCGCAGCCCCGGTGCGCGGATCGAGGAGCCGATCGCCAGCACCCCGCAGGATCTCGGCGAGGTGTCGGACGGCTTTGCCAGCGGCGAAGTGGTGGCGCTCGCAGTGGTCTCGACCGCGGATGACGCGCGCGACAATGGTAAGTCCGAGGACAAGCCCGATGACGGCGTGGTCTGTGCGGCCGGAACTTGCACCGGCGGCGAAGGCAACGGCAACGCGAACGGCAACGGCAACGGCAACGGCAACGGCAACGGCAACGGGAACGCGAACGCGAACGGGGACGGCAATGCCGGTGTCGAGAACGGCGCCGAGGGGAACGACGACGCTTCGGAAGACGATGGCGACAGCGAATCCGATGACGGCGAAGACGCGTCGGACGACGATGGCGACGATGCCTCCGATGACGACGACAAGGACAACAACGGCAACGACAACGGCAAGGACGACGATGCCGAGGACGACGACGACAACAACGGCAATGGAAACGGCAACGGCAACGGCTCCGACGATGACGACGGTTCCGAAGGGGACGACGACGCTGCGGAAGACGACGGCGACGATGCCTCCGATGAAGACAAGGGCAAGGACGACGACGGCGGCAAGGGCGACGACGATAACGGCAACGGCAACGGCAACGGTTCCGATGACGGCGACGATGCCTCGGACGACGACGGCGGTAATGGGAACGGCAACGGGAACGACTCCGATGACGGCTCCGACAATAACGGCAACGGCAACGGCAACGGCAACGATAACGGCAACGATAACGGCAACGGCAACGGTAACGGCAACGGCAACGGGCCGGTCGCGCAGGTCCTCGATCTGATCTCCGACATCCCCACCGGTCGGCCCTGACCGGTTCTATGCCGCAAGCCATGAGCTTCCAGCGCCGCACTCTCGCCAGCTGCCGCCACGCGCTGCGCTCGGATAGCTGGCGCACCGGCGCGCTGATGATCGCCGCGCTTGCGCTGGTGGTGGCGGTCGGCGCGCTCGCGGGCGCCTTCCGCACCGCCGAGAACCGCGTCGGCGAACTCACTTTCGCCATGTTCAGCCACGAGGCGAGCGGGCAGGTCCATCTGGTCGAACTCGACGCCGCCACCATGGCCGCGATCCGCCGCTGGCCCTGGCCGCGCGACCGCTTCGCAGAGGCGGTGCGCAACCTCGATGCCGCAGGCGTGCGCTCGATCAGCTTCGACGTCGATTTTTCCAGCAGCGCCGACCTCGCCGGCGATGCCGCCTTCGGCGCCGCCATCGCTGCGGCCAAGGCACCGGTCGCGCTGCCGACCTTCGCGCAGGCCGCCGCCTTCGGCGATGACCGCCAGCTCGATTCGCTCCCCATCCCGGTCTTGCGCGAGCACGCCCAGCTCGCCTCGGTCTCGGTCGCGCCCGATCGCGACGGCTATGTCCGGCGCCTGCCCTTCGGCACGGTGACCAGCGCCACCGCGCGCCCCTCGCTCGCGGCGACCGTCGCCGGGCGCGGCGGGACGGTGGGGGCCGACTTCCCGGTCGACTTCGCGATCGACCCCAACTCGATCCCGCGCCACAGCTTCATCGCCATCGAGCGCGGCGTGTTCCCGCGCGGCAGCCTTGCCGGCAAGGACGTGATCATCGGCGCGACCGCGATCGAATTGGGCGATCGCTATGCGGTGCCCAACCACGGGGTGATCCCGGGGGTCATCATTCAGGCCCTCGCCGCCGAGACGCTGCTGCGGGGCGTGCCGGTCAATGGCTCATGGTCGCTGCCGCTGCTGCTCGCCGGTTTGCCCGCGATGCTGATCCTCGCCTCCGGACGCCGCCGCGCTCTTGCAGTGCGCACCGGAACGGCTGGGGTTCTGCTGGTTGCCGGCTGGCTGGGCGCGCGGCTCGGCCTTGACCTGTGGTTCGAGATCGTCCCCGCGCTCACGCTGGTGCTGGCGGCAGGCACGGTCCGCTATATCGTCCTCACCCACCGCTTTGCCGAGGCGCGGCGGCGGATCGATCCCGAAAGCGGCCTGCCCAACCGCCTTGCGCTCGAGGCACGCGCCGCGAGCGCTGCCGACCGTTTCGTCATCGCCGCGCAGATCGACGATTTCGACGCGCTCAAGCTGGCGATCGAAGGCGATGCCCTCGGCATGCTGCTGCGCCGGATTGCCGAGCGCCTGAAGGTCGCAAGCGGGGTTGCGGCGGTCTATCGCAGCGAGGACCGCACGCTGGTATGGCTCTCGCCGCTGCCGATCGACGAGCTGGAGTCCCAGCTGGACGGTCTGCGCGCGCTGATGCGCAGTCCCTTCGAACTGGGCGGACGGCGCCTCGGCGTGTCGCTGACCTTCGGGGTCGCCGATGCCGACATGGCCGATCCCGCCGCCCACGCCGCGCACGCCGCGAGCCTCGCCAAGCGCGCCGGGAAATTCTGGCGGCTCCACACCGTCGAGGCAGGCGAGGCGATCAGCGCCGAGCTTTCGCTGCTGGGCGAGCTTGACGAGGCGATCCGCAACCGCCGGATCGCGGTGCTTTACCAGCCCAAGCTCAATCTCGTGACGCGCCGGATCGACGGTGTCGAGGCGCTGGTGCGCTGGAACCACCCGGAGCGCGGCCTGCTGCCGCCCGATTGCTTCATCCCGCTGTTCGAAGAGCGCGGGCGGCTCGATGAGGTGACGCTGGCGGTGATCGCGCAGGCGCTGGCCGACGCGGAAGGCTGGCGGGCGCAAGGGCTCCAGATCGGGGTGGCGGTCAATATCTCGGCCCCGCTGCTGACCTCGGAGAGCTTCGAGGCGCGCGCGCTGGCGCTGGTTGGGCGCGCGGGGCTGGCCGTGGGCCAGGTCACCTTCGAGGTTACCGAAAGCGCGCAGTTCGAGGACACCGACCTTTCCATCGCCGCGCTCGAACGCTTCCGCGCGGCGGGCGTGCGCATTTCGATGGACGATTACGGCACCGGCCAGTCGGCGCTCAACTATCTGAAGCTGCTGCCGCTGTCGGAGTTGAAGATCGACCGCATGTTCGTGGCGCAGGCGCATGTCGACAAGGGCGATGCGATGCTGGTGCGCTCGACGGTGCAGCTGGCGCACGAATTGGGCCTCAAGGTGGTGGCCGAAGGGATCGAGGAGAGCGCCTGTCTCGAATTTCTCGCCCAGATCGGCTGCGACTATGCGCAAGGCTATTTCGTCGGGCGGCCGCTGGCGGCGGCGGACCTTGCGGCGCTGGCCGAGGCAACCGGCGGCGTCAGCGAAGCCCCGGCTCCGGTGCGCCTGCGCGTCGCCTGAGGCCCGTAAGCCCGCGCTTCTCATCCCCGCTTTGGCCTGATAGGCTGCTCCCAGCAAGACGCCGCCAAGCGGCGCGGCGCGGCGGAGGAGGACGGGATGAAGCACATCGGAATTGCGCTTGCCGGGGCGATTGGCCTCGCGGGCTGCGCCAGCACCGGCAGTGCGCCCGACCAAGCAGCAGCCCTGCCCGAGGCCCCTGCGGCGATGACCTGCCGGGCCGAGCCGGCGCAATATCACATCGGCCACGACGCGACTCAGGCGATGGGCACCGCGATCCTCAAGGACACCGGCGCGCGCTCGCTGCGCTGGGGCCCGCCGGGCGGGGCGTGGACGATGGACTACCGCGAGGACCGCGTGAACGTGCGCTATGACGCCGCCATGAAAATCACGGACATCACCTGCGGATGAGCGAGCGGACAAGGACCACGTCGGGCTCTCCTTTCGAGGCAACCTTCGGCTTCGCCCGCGCGGTGCGCGAGGGCAATCGCATCATCGTCGCGGGCACCGGACCCGTCGAACCCGATGGCTCGACCACCCCCGGCGGCGCGGCCGAGCAGGCGGCGCGGTGCTGTGCGATCATCGTCGCGGCGATCGAAGATCTGGGCGGCAGCGCGGCCGATGTGGTGCGCACCCGGATGCTGCTCACTGACCCGGACGATCAGGATGCGGTCGGCGCGGTCCATGCTGCGTTTTTCGGCAAGGCCAAGCCCGCCGCGACGATGGCGGGGGTGGCGTGGCTGTGCCGTCCCGAGTGGCGCGTCGAGATCGAAGCAGAGGCGGTCGTCATCACATGATGCGGGGGGCGTTGCGCTATCTTGGCGGGGTCGTTGCCGGGTCATTGCTCGGGTTTGGCAGCGCCTTGTGGATGTCGGGGCTGTGGCCGGGCGCGGGCGGCGGCATCGCTGTGGGCGATGTCGATGTCGGCGGCTGGCGCACCGATTTTGCGATCGGATCCAAGGCTGCCGATCCCTACACCCGCGCGCGCGTTGCCCGCCACGGATTGCTGGCGCTCGCCAAGACCGAGGCGGTGTACTTCACGCGAACGGTCGACGACGCAGGGGAGCCGCTGCGCGAAGGGTGCACCTATCGCCTCTCGGGCGGGACAATGCCGGCCGCATGGTGGTCGGTGACGCTCTATGATGCGGCCAGCATGCTGCCCGCCAACACCGACAACGCGCTGAGCATTGATGCGACCCGCGCAGGAGCAGGGGCGTGGTCGGCGGTGATCGCACCCACGCGACCGGCGGGCGATGGTCCGTGGATCTCGAGCAGGGGTGCGGGGGCCTTCAATCTGACCCTGCGGCTCTACATGCCCGATGTCGCTCTGCTGACCGATCCCGGCGCGGCGCTGACCCCGCCGGGCATCGAACGCCTTTCATGCGAGGGCGGGCAATGAAGCGCTGGATCGGACCCGTGCTGGTGCTGCTCGTCTGCGCCGCCGGCGCGCATGCGCTGACGCTCCACTTCGCGCCGAGTGTCATCATGGACCGCGCCATGGCGGTGCTGGCCGAGCGGGGGGTGGCGCTCCACGCCTTCACCACGACCCCGCGCGTCACCCCGCAGACCCAGCACGTCGTGCGCTCCTCGCCCGATCTCTTTTACGCGCTGTGTCGCTATGACCTGAGCGCGCCGTCGTCCCAGCTGGCGGTGACAATGGGCAATTGGCCCGATTACCAGTCGCTATCCTTCTTCGACGCGCGCACCGACAACTTCGCGACCTTGCGCGGCACCGGGCGCCAGATCGCAGTGCGTTTGCTGCCGCCGGGGAGCGCGCCCGAGCCCGGCGCGATCGTCAGCCCGAGCGCCAAGGGCGTGATCCTGATCCGCCGCCTCGCGCCCGACGCCGCACGCGCGACCGCCGCCGCCGAGGCAGGCAAGGCCGATGCCTGCCGCCTCGAGCCGGTCAGCGGCTGACCCGCTCGACCCGCGCCTCGACCAGCGCGATCAGCGCATCGAGATCCGGCAGGCTGCCCAGCTCCGACGCACTCACCAGCACCTCGGGAACCGGCCCGTCGGCGCCGAACAGGATCACCGGGAGCGGCAGATCGCGCGTGTCGAGGTCGGCGCGGAACTCGTCACGGTAGAGAAACAGCGTCTCCATCCGGGTCCGCGCAAGGAACGCGCTCCACGCGGGCCGCTTGGCCACCGCGCCATAGGTCAGCGCGCACAGCGAACAGGGGTAGGTCGCCGGGCTCACCAGCTTGTGCACCGCATCGCTGCCCGCGTTGAGCAGGCCCCCATCGGCATTGTAGACGAAAATCAGTGTCGGCATTTGTCTTATCATTCCACCCCTTACGCGGTCTCGCGGGCAAAGGATGTGATGCGGATCAAACGCGCCTAGCAAATTTCCGCAGGCCCCTTGCACGCCCCGCTCTTTTCCCGGCCACGCAACGCAGCTAGAGCACTCGCCATGCACGGACAATTCCAACTCACCGATGATCAGCTGGCAATCCGCGAGGTTGCACAGCGATTTACCGCCGACGCCATCACGCCCTTTGCGGGCGAATGGGACGCCAAGCACATCTTCCCGCGCGAGACGATCCAGAAGAGCGCCGAACTCGGCTTCGGGGCGATTTACGTTTCCGAACAATCGGGCGGAATCGGCCTCGGACGATTGGAGGCGGCGCTGATCATGGAGGCGATGGCCTATGGCTGCCCCTCTACATCCGCCTTCATCTCGATCCACAACATGGCTGCGTGGATGATCGACCGCTTCGGCGGCGAGGTGGTCAAGGCGAAGTACCTGCCCAGCCTCGTCACCATGGACAAGATTGCCAGTTACTGCCTCACCGAACCCGGCTCGGGCTCGGACGCGGCGGCGCTCAAGACCACCGCGCGGCGGGACGGCGACACTTACGTCCTCAACGGCACCAAGCAGTTCATCTCGGGGGCGGGCGCGAACGAGATTTATGTCGCGATGGTCCGCACCGGCGAGGACGGCCCCAAGGGCATTTCCTGCATCGTGATCGAAAAGGACATGCCCGGCGTCAGCTTCGGCGCGCAGGAGAAGAAGCTCGGCTGGCACTCGCAGCCGACCGCGCAGCTGATCCTCGAAGACGTGCGCGTGCCGGCCGAAAACCTCGTCGGCGCCGAGGGCGAGGGGTTCCGCATCGCGATGATGGGGTTGGATGGCGGGCGGCTGAACATCGGCGCGTGTTCGCTGGGCGGGGCGCAGCGCTGCCTTGACGAAGCGATCCAGTACACCAAGGACCGCAAGCAGTTCGGCCAGGCGGTCGCCGATTTCCAGAACACCCAGTTCATGCTCGCCGACATGGCGACCGATCTGGAGGCGGCGCGCGCGCTGCTCTACCTCGCCGCCGCCAAGGTGACTGACAACGCGCCCGACAAGACGCGCTTTTCCGCCATGGCCAAGCGGCTCGCCACCGACAACGGGAGCGCCATCGTCGACAAGGCGCTCCAGCTGTTCGGCGGCTACGGCTACCTGCAGGACTATCCGATCGAACGCTTCTGGCGCGACCTGCGCGTGCATTCGATCCTCGAAGGCACCAACCAGATCATGCGCATGGTCGTGGGCCGGGACCTCTTGCGCCAGTGACCGGCACAAGGCTTGCCCTGACGACACTGGTGGTGCCCGATTACGACGCAGGGATCGCCTTTTGCGTCGATGCGCTGGGCTTCGACCTGATCGAGGACAGCGACATGGGCGCGGGCAAGCGCTGGGTGGTGGTCGGCGGCAAGGAGGGCGGCCGCCTGCTCCTCGCCAAGGCCGCTACGCCTGCGCAAACTGCCGCCATCGGCAACCAGACCGGCGGGCGGGTCGGCTTTTTCGCGCATACCGACGATTTCGCAGGGGCCCATGCACGCCTCGTCGATGCCGGCGTGAATTTCCATGAACAACCGCGCCACGAAAGCTATGGCACGGTAGCGGTGTTCAGCGATCCTTTCGGCAATCGCTGGGACCTGATCGAACCGAAAGACCTGGGGCGCAATGACTGACGACGTTCTGATCCGCACGAATGGCCCGATCGGCCATATCAGCCTGAACCGGCCCAAGGCGCTTCACGCCCTGACGCTGCCGATGTGCCACGCGATGAGCGCTGCCCTTTCCGAATGGGCGGCCGATGACACCATCAAGGCCGTGATCCTCGATCATGACGAGGGCCGCGGCTTCTGCGCGGGCGGGGACATCGCCTTCTTGCGCGATTCGGCGCTGAACGACGGCGGGGTGTCGGGGCGGAAGTTCTTCCATGACGAGTACCAGCTCAACCACCAGATGTTCACCTATGCCAAGCCCATCGTTGCCTTCATGGACGGCATCACGATGGGCGGGGGCGTGGGGATCTCGCAGCCCGCCAAGTTCCGCGTGGCGACCGAGAACACCCGCTTCGCCATGCCCGAGACCGGGATCGGCCTGTTCCCCGATGTCGGCGGCGGCTGGTACCTGTCGCGGCTCGGCCAGCGGCTTGGCCAGTTCCTCGCGCTGACGGGCGCGCGGCTCGATGGGTCGGAATGCCTGTGGACGGGGCTCGCGACGCATTATGTGCCGCACGACACGCTCGAGGGATTGAAGGCGCGCATCCACGATCACCCCGACCGGATCGCGGGCGTGCTGAGCGAGCCGTCGGGCACCCCGCCCAAGGCGCGGATCGAGGCCAATGCCGACAAGATCGCCAAGCATTTCCACTCCGACAGCTACGAGGACATCCTCGCCAGCCTCGAAGCGGCGATCGCGGCGGGGGATGATTGGGCGGTCAAGGAGCGCGACACGCTCGGCACCAAGAGCCCGCAGACCTGCAAGGTCGCGCTGCGCCAGCTCGCCGCTTCGGCAGCGATGACCGACTTTGCCGACAACATGCGGATGGAATACCGCATCGCGTCGCGCGTCCTCACCCGCCCGGACTTTGCCGAAGGCGTGCGCGCGGTGATCATCGACAAGACCAATGATCCCAAATGGGACCCGGCCACCCCCGAGGAGGTTGGCGAGGATCTCCTCGACGCGATCTTCGCGCCCCTGCCTGCGGGCGAGGAGTGGGTGCCGCTCGCCTAACATTTTGCGGGTTGCCCGCTTCGTCTTTGCGAGCGAAGCGAAGCAATCCATGGACCATCGCCATGGCTCGCCGCCCCGGTCTGGAAAGGCCCGCGGTTCCTCGCGATGACGAACGGGGAAGAGACATGACTTACGAAACCATCACCGCCGAAACCGATGCCCGTGGGACCAAGGGCGTTACGCTTCTGACAATCAATCGCCCGCAGGCGCTGAACGCGCTCAATTCCAAGGTGCTTGAAGAGCTGATCGCAGCCTTCGCCGCCTATCAGGCCGACGGCACCCAGCTCTGCGCGGTCCTCACCGGCAGCGGCGACAAGGCCTTTGCGGCAGGCGCAGACATCAAGGAAATGAGCGACAAGGCGGCGGCCGACTTCTTCCTCGACGATTTCTTCAGCCCCTGGACCTCCGAGATCGTCAAGAAGACCCGCAAGCCGTGGATCGCGGCCGTCAATGGCTTTGCGCTGGGCGGCGGGTGCGAGCTTGCGATGATGGCGGACTTCATCATCGCGTCCGACAAGGCGAAGTTCGGCCAGCCCGAGATCAAGCTGGGCGTCGCGCCGGGCATGGGCGGCTCGCAGCGGCTGACGCGCGCGATCGGCAAGTCGAAGTCGATGGAAATGTGCCTCACCGGCCGGATGATGGCCGCCGAAGAGGCCGAGCGCAGCAATCTGGTGGCCCGCGTGGTGCCGCATGAGGAGCTGATCGCCGAGACCCTCAAGACCGCCGCAAGCATCGCCGCGATGCCGCCGATGGCGGTGATCGCCAACAAGGAGATGGTGAACTCGGCCTTCGAGATGACGCTGGATCAGGGCCTGATCGTCGAGCGCCGGATCTTCCAGATTCTTACTGCGTCCGAAGACAAGGCCGAGGGCATGGCGGCGTTTATCGAGAAGCGCGAAGGGCAGTGGAAGGGCCGTTAAGTCCACCCACTTGGAGGGGAAACACGACATGAAAATCGCCTTTATCGGCCTCGGCAACATGGGCGGTGGGATGGCCGCGAACCTTGTGAAGGCGGGCCACGAGGTGCGCGCCTTCGACCTCAGCGAAGCCGCGCTCGCAGCCGCGCGCGAGGCAGGGTGCGCGACTTTCGGCACGGCGAAGGAGGCCTGCGCGGGAGCCGAGGCCGTCGTCTCGATGTTGCCCAACGGCGCGATCGTCAAAGCGGTCTATTGGGACGATGTGATCGGCCACGCCCCCGAAGGCGCGATCCTGCTCGATTGCTCGACTATCGATGTCGCCACTGCGCGTGAGGTGATCTCGGTGACCGAGCAGCACGGCTACCAGATGGTCGACGCGCCGGTCTCCGGCGGGATCGCAGCGGCCAATGGCGGGACGCTGACCTTCATGGTCGGCGGCTCCGATGAAGCCTTCGCCCGCGCGCAGCCGATTCTGGCCGCGATGGGCAAGGCGGTGATCCATGCCGGCGCCGCGGGCAACGGACAGGCGGCCAAGATCTGCAACAACATGCTGCTCGCGATCCACATGATCGGCACCTGCGAGGCCTTCGCCATGGCCGAGAAGCTGGGCCTCGACGCGCAGACCTTCTACGACATTTCGAGCGTGTCCTCGGGCCAGTGCTGGTCGATGACGAGCTACTGCCCCGTGCCCGGCGTCGGCCCGGTGACCCCCGCCGACAACGGCTATCAGGGCGGTTTCGCCGCCGGGTTGATGCTCAAGGACCTGAAGCTGGCGATGGAAGCAGCAGCAGGGGCGGGGGCCACGGTCGAATTGGGCGAGCACGCCCGCGCGATTTACGAGGCCTTCGCTGCCGAGAATGCCGCGACCGACTTCTCGGGCATTATCCGCACGCTCTAGAGCGCGAACTCAGGACGGACAGCGCTCCGCAACCACTGGCGTGAGCTGGGCCGCTGCCGCTGCATCGCGCTGGCGCAGGCCCTTGACCGTGTTCTGCAGGGTTCCGCAATCGAACCGCACACCCTGATTTGCGGCGGTCGCCACGATCTCGACGAAGGCATCGGCCGGCATCACCACAGATCCACGTCGCAGGAACATCTGATGCCAACGATCGGCACCCGCAATGATCCCGGCGAAGGTCGAGCGCCCTGCGCCTCGCGGCTCGCCCAGCACCTTCGGGCCGAGCTCGGTCAGCAATGCATCGGGTGTCGCCTGACGACCGAACAGCGCGGCATAGCGGCGGGCGGCCTCGGCCTTGTCCCCTGCAGCGAGCGCGAAGCGCAACATGGCTTCCTGCGCAAGCGGCTCACGCCAGCCGCGGTGTGCGGCAACTTGAATGGTCTTCGCTGCCTGTTCGGCCTTGCCGGCCTTGGCTTGCGCGACTGTCAGAAGGACGAGACTACGCGCGGGAACCGGACGGCGCTGCACCAGCCGCTGTGCCTCCGCAAGCGCGCGTCCGCCATCATTGCCCGCCAGCGCGGCTCTGGTGATCGCTGTCTGGGATACGTTGCGGAAGGGTTCGGGTACAAAGGGCACAAGGCTCGGGGTTTCGGCCGCGAGCACGTCGAGCTGGAGACCGGCGGTCAGCAGCGCGATGCCGGCAAGGCTGGCGCACCAAACAATCCGTCCGATCATAGCTTCGCCCTCGAATCGGGCGTCGCGATCCGGGTCAGTAGCAGCAGCGCGAAACCCGCAAAGGCGAGGATTGTCTGGTTGCGCAGCGGATAATCGGTGATCGACTGGCGTCTTGGCCGCGAGATGCTCGAGGCTGTTCACGTCGATCTCGTATTTGGGCGGCTGGATGGTGGCGGTGACCATCTGCGTGCCGAGCTTGAGCCAATAGCCGCGCCCGGGCTTCAGCGCCTCCTCGTCCATCCACACGAAGGTCGCGCAGAACTGGTCGGAGACCTGAGGCGGATCGCCCGCGGCCGCGATCAAATCGCCGCGCGAGCAATCGACCTCGTCGGCGAGGGTGAGGGTCACCGATTGGCCGGCGACCGCTTCGTCGAGGTCACCATCGAAGGTCACGATGCGGGCGACGTTGCTGGTCTTGCCCGAAGGCACGATCCGCACCGCATCGCCCGGGCGCACCGTGCCGCTGGCGATCTGGCCGGCAAAGCCGCGGAAGTCGAGATTGGGGCGGTTGACCCACTGCACGGGC
>JAIYEK010000232.1 GCA_027487015.1 Erythrobacteraceae bacterium
TCGGCGTTGAATTCGGCCGCGAGGTCGGGCTTGTCGCTGCCGCCCATGCCGGTGCCGGTCGGATCGCCGCCCTGCGCCATGAAGCCGCCGATCACGCGGTGGAAGATCACGCCGTCATAAAAGCCTTCGCTGGCGAGTTCGGTGATGCGCGCGACGTGGCCGGGGGCCAGATCGGGGCGCAGCTTGATGACAACGTCCTTGGCCTCGCCGTCGCCGGTGTCGAGGGTGAAGGTGAGGGTTTCGGCCATGGTTCTTTCTCCGGAATATCAGACCCGTTCGTGCTGAGCTTGTCGAAGCACCGTTCTTCTGTCGGCTGGATCGCGGCGCAAAGAGAAAGGCGGCCCTTCGACAAGCTCAGGGCGAACGGATCAGGTTTCAATCGGGCAGGCTTTTAGCAGCCAAAACCGGGCTGTCACCCTCCAGCCTTGCTTTTCACCCCTCCCCGCCTAAACCGCCCCCATGGCCGACGAGCACATCCTCGAGGACGATCTCCTGACCGCTGAACCGGCGGACAATGAGGTGCGCCCCGATGACCGCGTCGATGACGAGCGGCACGACGAGGAAAACCGCCTCAAGGTCGATTACGTCGGCGCGGTGCGCGATGCTCTGGAAGCGGGCGACAAGGGCGCGGTCTATGACCTGGTCGAGCCGCTCCACGCCGCCGACATCGCTGACCTGATCGAACTGCTCGGCCGGTCCGAGCGCGCACAGCTCGCCCGCGCGATCACCGACCTGATGACCAGCGACGTGATCGCGGAATTGAACGATTACGTGCGCGAGGACCTGATGGAGGCCCTGCCCGCGCAGGCCGTCGCCACCATCGCCGAGCAGCTCGACACCGATGATGCGGTGCAGCTGATCGAAGACCTCGATGAGGCCGATCAAGCCGCGGTCATCGCCAAGCTTGAGCCCGAAACGCGCGAAGCGGTGTCGAGCGCGCTCGCCTACCCCGAAGAGACCGCCGGCCGTCTGATGAGCCGGCATTTCGTCGCCGTGCCCGAGGCGATGACGGTCGGCAATCTCATCGATTTCCTGCGCGACGAGGGTGATCTCGAGCACGATTTCTTCGAGGTCTTCATCATCAACGAGCGCCACCACCCGGTCGGCACCTGCGCCTTGAGCTGGATCCTCACCACGCCGCGCAGCGTCAAGCTGACCGACGTGATGAAGCGCGACCAGACCCTGATCCCGGTGACGATGGATCAGGAAGAGGTCGCGCTGATGTTCCAGAAATACGCGCTGATCTCGGCCGCGGTGGTGGACGAGAGCGGGCGGCTGGTGGGGCAGATGACGGTCGACGACATCGTCCACATTATCTCCGAAGAAGCGGGCGAGGATGCGCTGCTGCTCTCGGGTGCGGGCGATGGCGACATCAACGAGCCCATTGTCGATAGCTACAAGGCGCGGGTGCGCTGGCTCTTGGCAAACCTGCTCACCGCCTCGGTCGCCTCGACGGTAATCGCGCAGTTCGAGGACGTGATCGCGACGATGGTCGCGCTGGCCGTGCTGATGCCGATTGTCGCCGGGATCGGCGGGAATGCGGGGACGCAAACGCTCGCGGTGACAGTCCGCGCGATCGCGACCAACCAGCTGACCGACGCCAACACCTGGCGCGCGATCAAGCGCGAGATGTCGATCGCGGCCTTGAACGGCGGCACGGTCGCGGTGGTAATCGGGCTTATCGTGACGGTGCTGTTCCAGAACCCCATGCTGGGCGGCGTGATCGGCGCAGCGATGCTGTGCAATATCGTGATCGCGGGGTTTGCCGGCGTGCTGGTGCCGCTGACGCTCCAGCGCTTCAAGGCGGACCCTGCGATCTCCTCGTCGATCTTCGTCACCATGACGACCGATTCGATGGGCTTCCTGGTCTTCCTAGGTTTGGCAGTGGTCAGCGGCTTGGCGCGCTGATAGCCCTCCTCCCAACGATACGTGGGAGAGAGCAATGGCAGGACGGGTAGGCGGCAAGGTTGTGCTGCTGACAGGCGGCGCGATGGGTCTGGGCAAGGCGGCGGCCAAGGCGCTGCTGGCCGAGGGCGCGACGGTCATCATCACCGATATCGACGAGGCCGCAGGCACCGCCACCGCGGCGGAGCTGGGCTGCGACTATATTCGTCAGGACGTGACCGACTGGGCGCGCTGGCAGGAGGTCATCGCCGACGTCGAGGCCGCGCATGGCCGGCTCGATGTGCTGGTCAACAATGCCGCGATCACCGTTTTCGGGAGCATCGCCGACATCTCGCCGGAAGATTTCAAGCGCTGCTACACGGTGGATGTCGATTCGATCTTCATGGGCTGCAAGGCGGCGATCCCCTTGATCGCGAAGAGCGGCGGCGGGTCGATCGTCAATTTCTCGAGCGCGGCGGGCAACAAGGTCTCGCCCGATCTCGCCGCCTATAACTCGGCCAAGGCGGCGGTGGTGACGCTGACCAAGAGCATCGCGCTCTACTGCGCGCGCGAGCAGAACGGGGTGCGCGTCAACTCGGTTCAGCCGGGCACGATCCTCACGCCCAATGTGGAGAGCGTGATCGCCGGCACCCCCGATCCTGACGCCACCCGCGCGGCGTTCTCGGTGGCGCAACCCATCGGGCGCATGGGCGAGGTCGATGATATCGCGCACCTCGTGGTCTACCTCGCCAGCGACGAGAGCAAATTCGCGACTGGCGCGCCGTTCATCGTCGATGGCGGCTTGAGCATCGCCTGATGGCGGGCGCGGAGGACCGGTTCGCGATTATCGATCTCGCGGCGCTCTACATGCGCGGGCTCGACCGGCTCGACGGCGCGCTGCTTGAGGCGCAGTTCTGGCCCGAGGCGCGGTGCGAATATGGGATCTTCTCCGGAAGCCCCGCCGACTTCGCCACCTTCTGCATGGCCGCGCTCGCGGATCACCAGCGCAACCACCACATGCTCGGCCAGCACCTGATCGATTTTGCGGGTGAAGACGAGGCGTTCGGCGAGGTCTATTATCAGGCCTACCACCGCATCGCGGGCGAAGACGGAGCCCCGCGCGACCTGTTCATCGCGGGCCGCTACGTCGACCGCTACGAGCGGCGCCAAGGCATCTGGAAAATCGCTTACCGCTCCGAACTGGTCGACTGGCTGCGCGACGATCCGGCCTCGGACGCGATGCTGGCAGGGGCGCCCTTCATCCTCGGCCAGCGCAAGCCTGCTGACCCGCTCTACGACCGCGAGGCGATGCGATGAACAAGCCCGACCTCACCCTCCCCTCCGACCCGTCGCTCGCCCCCGGGGAGGCGCGCTGTCCGGGCCCGTCGATGCAGGACATCCTCGACGCCGACGGGGACAATCCCCCCGCCGCCATGCGCGAAGAGGCCTACAGCTTCCTCGGCGACGAAGACCTGCCCTTCGCGCGCTACACCGACCCGGCCTTCCACGAACTGGAGATGGAGCGCCTCTGGCCCAATGTCTGGCAATGGGCGTGCCGGGAGGAGCACATCCCCGAGCCGGGTGACCGCTATGTCTATGACGTCGGCCACCATTCGGTGCTGGTAGTGCGCGGGGCCGACATGGCGATCCGCGCCTTCGTCAATTCCTGCCCGCACCGGGGGATGAAGTTCGCCGCCGAGGGCTCGCGCGGGGTGCGCCGCGCCAACATCCGCTGCCCGTTCCACGGGATGAGCTGGAACCTCGACGGGACTTTGCGCGAAGTGCCCTGCCGCTGGGACTTCCCCCATGTATCGGAAGAGAATTTCGGCCTCGATGAGGTCGCTTGCGACACCTGGGGCGGATTCGTCTTCATCCACATGGGCGCGGAGCCCCCGCCGCTCGCCAGCCAGCTCGAAGTCATGCCCGAGCACTTCAAGCTCTGGCCAATGCACGACCGCTATGTCGCGCTCCACACCGAGAAGGTCCTGCCCGCCAACTGGAAGATGGCGATGGAGGCCTTCCTCGAAGCGTGGCACGTGCTCGAGACCCACGCGCAGGCGGTCTACACCGCCGCCGATGCCAACGCGCAATACGACATTTTTGGCAAGCACGTCTCGCGCTTCATCCATGCGGTGGGCGTACCCAGTCCGCACCTTAGGCAGGAGGTCAGCGAGGCCACGCTGTTCGGCAAATTGGGGCGCAATCCCGCTGCACTTCCCGAAGGTGCCAGCGCGCGGGCCGAACACGCCAAGCTCCTGCGCGAGGAACTCGGCGCGGCTTTCGGCACTGACCTGAGCGGCGTCTCCACCACCGAGATGATGGATTCGATCGAATACTTCCTCTTCCCCAACGCCTTCTTCTTCCCCGGCATCAACATCCGCCTGTGCTACCGCTTCCGCCCCCTCGGCCCGCACGAATGCCTGCACGAAATCCTCTTGCTGCAACCCCTCCCCGCCAGCGGTGAGCGCCCCGCGCCTGCCACCCCAATCCGCCTAGGCGTGGAGGATAGCTACACCACCGTCCCCGGCTTCGCGCTCGCCGAAATCCTCGATCAGGATACCGAGAACCTGAAGCTCCAGCGCGACGGGGCCAAGGCATCGCGCAAAGGTGCGCAGACGCTCGGCAATTATCAGGAAGCGCGCATCCGGCAGCTGCATCTGACGCTCGACGAATACCTCTCCGGTTGACTTCGCGGCGGGGGTGCCGGAAAGCCGCCCCATGCCGCTTCACCTGACCAAGATCGCCTTCGGGGCGAAGAGCTACGCGCATCTCGAAAGTTGGTATGAGGGCCGCGGCGCCATCGCGCTCACCACCCGCAACCGCCCGACGCGGCACGCGGAATGCGTCGGCGGGTCGCTTTACTGGATCATCAATCACGCGATTGTCGCGCGCTCTCCCATCCTCGGCTTCGAGAAGACCGAGGACGGGCGCTGGGACATCGTGCTCGAACCCAAGCTGGTCCGCGTCCACCAGATCCCCAAACGCGCGCATCAGGGCTGGCGCTACCTCACCGAGGACAAGGCCCCCAAGGACGTCGCCGAGGGCGAGGACATCGGCGATGCTCTCCCCGGCAAGCTGGCGATGAAGCTCGAGCGGCTGGGCCTCGTCTAGCGCCGTACGCTCAGCGGGGTTGTCCGGGTGCAGGCGAGGAAGGCCGCGCCGGTCATGATCATGTTGAACCCCACGACCAGCCCGAGGATCGCCACCGACCAGCGGCCCGGCAGCCCGAGCAGCACCAGCGCTCCGAGGAGGAAGGACAAGAGGCCCGAGCCAAGGAACAGCCCCCAGCCGCGATGCGGACGGATCTGCAGTGCCATCAGGATCCGCGCGGTGCCGTCGGCAACGAAGAAGGCGCCCAGCGTGAGGATCAGCGCGAGGAGGCTGAAGAAGGGATTGGCGATGAACACAAGCCCGGCGACCACATAGAGGACGCCAAGCAGGATCTGCACCGCACGCCCCTGCCAGCCGTGCACCCGGTAGGCATGCGCCAGCGCCGCGATGCCTCCCGCCAGCAGCGTCAGCCCGGCAACGAGATTGAACGACAGCGCGGCGAGCAGCGGGAAGGCGAGCGACAGCACGCCCACTGCCACCATCACGATGCCCAGCACCGCGAGGCCGCCGCGCCGCACCGAGGGACGGGCGCCAATGCTCTTGTATTGCGCCTTGGGATAGGCCGCCATCGGCTCACGCCTCCTTGGGAATTGAAACAGCACGAGCGGCGGGCCGGGGAGCCGTGCCCCCCGCCCGCCGCCCGCGTCAGGTCAGACGATCAGAAGCTGACCGCGCGCGCAGTGCCGGCATTGTGCCCGCCATGGCGGTAAAGCACTTCGCGGATCTTCTCCGCATCGACGCCGGTGTCCTCGACCGTCACCACCACGCCGCCATCCTTGATGCGATCATTGTAGTAGCCCGCGTCGTCCTCGCTGACGCCGTGCTTGGTGAGGGTTTCGTTGAGCGTCCCGCCGATCGCGCCGATCACTGCGCCGACACCCATCGCGCCAGGGACAGCCGAGGCCGCAATCGCGCCTGCTGCCACCAGCGGCCCGACACCCGGGATCGCCAGCGCGGCAACGCCGAGGCCCGCTCCGAGCGCCCCGCCGCCAAGCACGCCGCGCAGCACGTTGCGGTGCTCCTCGTCGGTCACTTCGCCGTCACCCGAACGCGCCGTGGTGGTGCCCTTGTGATGGGCAATGACCGAGAGGTCATGGTCGCCCAGCCCGAGCGAGCGCAGGTCATTGACCGCGCGCTCGGCCTCGGCGTGGGTGTCGAAAATCGCGGATACCTTGGACATTGAAGTTCTCCTGCAAGGTGCGAGCGCCCGCACGGGATCGCGGGGGCGCGTCGCACGGACTTGCAGGAATGCGCGAGCGACGGCGCTGTCATGGGAGGGTGAAGGACGACCCTCTGACCGATATTTCGGTCACCCTGCCGCGCGGGTCTTCTCAGCGACGCGGCGCAGCGCGTTGACATAAACCTCAGGGGCCTGTGCGCCGGGGATCAGGAACTTGTTCGCGACGATCATCGCGGGCACGCCCGAGATGTTCATGTCCCACGCCTGCGCTTCCTCGGCGAGCACGCGGGCTTCGATGTCGGGGTCGTCGAGTGCGGCCTTGGCGGCCTCGCGGTGCAGGCCCATAGAGGCCGCGATATCGAGCAGCACCGCTCGGTCACCGAGGTTGCGCCGCTCATTGAAATGGGCGCGGAACAGGGCGAGCTTCAATGCGGTCTGGACCTCGGGACCGGACTGCTCCAGCGCGAAGGTGAGGAGCTTGTGGCAATCGCGGGTGTTCCACATCATCGCGGGCGGAGCTTCGCCCTCGCCTTCGTAGGACAGCGAGACCCCCGCGCCCTCGGCAATCGCCTTCATCTGGCCGCGCAGCCGCGCGCCTTCCTCGGCGGGGCGGCCGTATTTGCGCTGGAGGTGCGCTTCCTGCTCCTCGCCTTCCAAGGGCATCTGCGGGTTCAGCTCGAACGGCCGCCAGCGGATTTCCGCCGCGATCTCGCCTTCCAGCTCCTGCAAAGCCTTGGTCAGCTGGCCGTAACCGATCAGGCACCACGGGCACATGACATCGGAATAGATGTCGATGGTGAGCGTCTGAGCCGTCACCGGTCGAGCCACCAGCACACGAGGTGATGCGCAATCGCGAAGGGGCGCGGGAAGTAGAGGAGGTCGGTCCCCGCCTCGCCCGCCGCGCGCGCTTCTTCCAGCTCGGCGCGGGTGAACCAGCGCGCGTCTTCCAGCTCTGTGGTGTCGATGGTGAGTTCGGGATCGTCGGCCACGCTGGTGCAACCGATCATCAGCTGGCTCGGGAAAGGCCAGGGCTGGCTGGCGATATAGCGCACATCGCGCACCCGCACCCCCGCTTCCTCGTGGATCTCGCGCGCGACCGCCTCCTCGATCGTCTCGCCCGGTTCGACAAAGCCCGCGAGCGCCGAATACATCTTGGGCGGGAAGCGCGGCTGACGGCCGAGCAGGAGCTTGTCCTCATGCTCGACCAGCATGATCGTCACCGGATCGGTGCGCGGGAAGTGGTCCGCGCCGCAAGCGTCGCAATGCCGCTGCCAGCCTCCCTTCACCAGCTTGGTTGTCCCGCCGCAGCGCGCACAGAAACGGTGCCGCGCGTGCCAATCGGCAAGGCTCCGCGCTCCGCCATAGATCGCGAGATCGGGCGGCGAGAGCTGGGTCATCAGCTGCCACGCCCTCGGCATGGCATAGGCGGGGCCGTCCGCGCCCTGCCCCGGCACCGGCGCGAAGTGCGCCTTGCCGTCGAGCATCCCGAGGAACACCAGTTCGGCATCCTCGGCCACGTCAGCCAGCGAGCCCCACACGAGGCCGCCGGTCTCGTCCACCCCCGGCAGGAGGCCGTCGAGCAGCAGCACCCTTGCGCGCCAGTTCATCAGCCCGGCCAGCGCCTCGGCATCGGTGCGGATGTGGTCCGCCCGGTCGAGCGGCGATCCGGCGAAGGCCATCGCGAGCGCGGGCTTGGGCATGTGCATCAGGCGGCTTTCTTCTTGCTGCGCATGCCAGCGAGGTCCTTCTCCATCGCGGCGAGGAATTCGTCGCGGATCGGATAGGCCTCGGACGGCATGTACTGGGTCCAAAGGCAGGAGCGCAGTTTCATGTCGAAATCGACCGCCCCGAGCGTGCCCGCTGCCCCGCCCCAGCCGAAGCTTGAGCCCTTGGAGCGGCCGCCCGCGCCGTGACCCTCGCCCTCGAGCCAGCTGCCCTTGAGGTCGACGGTGGCGGGGATGAGGTTCGAGGTGCCGACCCGCACCGCCTCCTCGCTCATCACGAACTTGCCGTCCAATCTGCCATAGCCGAGCAGCATCCTGAGGAAGCGGTCGTAATCCTTGGGGCTCGACACGAGGCCGCCGCCGCCAGCGGCCACTTCGGGCTTATCGAGATAGACCGAGCTTGGACCCGGATCGATCGGGAAGGGCGTACTGCCGATGATGCCGTAATTGTCGGTGAGGCGGTGCGCCTCGCTGGCGGGCACCTGCATGAAGGTGCTGGTCATGCCGCAGGGATCGAAGATGCGCTTCTTGAGGAAGGCTTCGAATTCCATGCCGCTCACCACCTCGATCACCCGGCCGAGCAGGTCGATCGACGCAGAATAGCTCCACTTGGTGGCCGGCTGATACATCAGCGGCAGTTCGGCGAGGCGGTCGGCCCAGACCGCAAGGCCCGGTGCCGGGGTGACAGGCTCGACCCCCGGGATCGGCATGCGGCTCACCCGCCCGCCGATGAGGCCCTGTTCGTTGAAGGCCTTTTGGAGTGGCCCCTTGCTGATGATCTGGTAGCCGAGCCCCGCCGTGTGGGTCAGCAGCATGCGGATCGTGATCGGCTGGTTGGCGGGCACAGTCTCGTCGAGCGGGCCCTCGGGATCGACCAGCACGCGCATGTCGCGAAAAGCGGGGAGGATCTCGTGGACCGGCTGGTCGAGGCCCAATTTGCCCTCGTCGATCAGGATCATCGTCGCCATGCCGGTGATGGGCTTCGACATCGAATAGATGCGGAAGAGCGAATTGGCATCGACCGGCGCGGGCTTTCCGAGCGCTAGCGTGCCGCCGCCAACGGTGTGCGCGTGGTCCTCCTGCCCCCAGCCGAAGGTCAGGAGCAGGTTGGCGACCTTGCGCCCGCCCACATACTTGTCGGCGAGCGCCGCGACATTGGGCCAATCCTCGGCGACATCATGCGCAGCGAAGGCCATGCGCCCGAACGGCAGGCCCGAAAGCGCCGCGCCGCCTGCGAAAAGAGCACTGGTGCGCAGCAGCGAGCGGCGCGAGAACTGGGGCCGGGCAAGTGTGTCGAGGGGCATCGGCGAGAATCTCCAAACGGGCGTTTGCGGGCCTGTCTGCGGCAGGGCGTTGGCCCCGTCAATCCGCGCAAGGCGGCTTGCATCCTTGCGGTGTCTTATCTATATAAGACACATGCTCAATATCCTCGCTTATCTCGTCGGCCTTGTCAGCCTGGTGATCGTCATCCCGGCACAGATTCCGTTCTTCGGCTGGGCCAACTGGTTCGCCCTGCCGCTGATCGTGGTCGGCATCATCATCGGCGCGCTGTCCTCGAAGGACGGGGGTCGCAATTTCTGCCTCGTGGTGCTGCTGATCGCGGGCGTGCGGCTGACGCTGGGCGGCGGATTCTTCTAGCCTTTGTTGTCGCATCGCTAACGCGGAAAACCGGTTCCCACTTTTCCGCGCGATGCTTTAATCCCCCGCCGCGAGCGCAAGCCGCGCGGCCTTGGCGAACAGGGTCGCAAGCCCCGCCTCGCCGATCCGCTCGACCGGCCACCACTGCCCCTCGCCGCGCGGCTGCGACAGCGTGTCAAGCGCGCGCAGCTCGAGCGTCAGGTGCGCATGGGTGAAGCTGTGCCGCACCGCGCCGAGCCGCCGCCAATCGCCCGCCAGCGGGACCTTGCCCGACCCGTCTTCGCGCGCGGTCCAGCCATCATCGGGCAACGCGCGCATCCCGCCGAGCATGCCATCGGGCGGGCGGGTGACGAGCCACACCTGCGTGCCTTTGGCCCGGGTGATCCAGAAAGCAGTGCCGCGCCGCTCGGGGACCTGCTTCTTGGGCGGCTTGACCGGCAAGCGCTCCGGCTCGCCCTGCATGCGCCCTGCGCAATCCCCGGCGAGCGGGCAGAGCAGGCAGCGCGGCATCTTGCTGGTGCAGACATGGCTGCCCAGATCCATCATCGCTTGCGCAAAGTCGCCCGCGCGGTTGTCGGGCGTGATGGTGGCGGCAGCAGCGCGGATCGCTTTCCTTGCGCCCGGGAGCGGCTCGGTAATGGCGAACAGCCGCGCGACCACCCGCTCGACATTGGCATCGACCACCACCGCGTGGCTCCCGAAGGCGATCGCGGCGATGGCGGCGGCAGTGTAGTCGCCAAGGCCGGGGAGCGCGCGCAATTCGGCCTCGGTATCGGGAAACCCGCCCCGCTCGGCCACCGCGCGGGCGCATTTCAACAGGTTGCGGGCGCGCGAATAATAGCCGAGCCCCGCCCACGCCGCCATGACGTCATCATCGCTAGCCGCGGCGAGCGCCTCGACCGTCGGCCAGATCGCAAGGAACTTCGCGAAGTAGGGCTTCACCGCCGCCACGGTGGTCTGCTGGAGCATGACCTCGGAGAGCCACACGCGGTAGGGCCATGCAGGGTCCTCCGGCAGCGCGCGGCCGGGCGGATTGCGCCACGGCAGATCGCGCGCATTGCGATCATACCATTCGAGCAAGCTGTCGGCGATTATGGGAGAGATGCTGGCAGTCACGCGCGGCCTATGGCATGGCGGGCGGACCCATGAAAAGCGGCGCTCCGAAAACTCCCAAACCTTATACCCGCCCCCGCGGTCAGGGCGCGAAAGCGATCGGCGATCTCATGCCCGAGATCGGCCGCACCGCCTTCCGCCGCTTTGGTTTCGTGCAAAGCTCAGTCGTCACCCGCTGGCCCGAAATCGTCGGCCCCCGCCACGCCCGCGTGTGCAGCCCCGAGGCGATCCGCTTTCCCCCGGGGGAGAAGGCCGAAGGGATCCTCCAACTGGTGGTAATCCCGGCCCATGCGCCGCTCATTACCCAGGTAATCCCCGAGATCATCGAGCGGGTGAACCGCTTCTTCGGTTACCGCGCGGTCGCGCGCGTCAAGCTGCGCCACGGTGCAGTCACCCCGCCCGCCGATGGCCGCCCGGCCAAGCCCCCGCCGTCGCTCAAGCCAATCCCGCTGGAATTGGGCGACAGCTTGCGCGATATCGGCGACCCTGAACTGCGCACCGTGCTCGAATCGCTCGCCCGCAGCCTCTCGAACACCGAAGCCACGACCCCACCGGAAGACGACAACTGATGCTGAAGCCCCTCCTTCCTGCCGCCGCCGCCGTGCTGGCGCTTGCCACCGGCGTTGCCGCCGCACAGGACCTCTCGCGCCCCCAAAGCGCCTTCGAGCCGAAGGCCAAGTCGTCCAACTTCCAGAACACCGTCACCCGCACCGAGCGCGGGCACCTGATCGGCAATCCGGAAGCCGACACAACGCTGGTCGAGTTCATCAGCTACACTTGCCCGCATTGCGCCGATTTCGCGGCAAGGGGCGAGCCGGCGCTCGATGTGGTGCTGCTCGGGCCGGGCAAGATCAAGGTCGAGGTGCGCCCGGTGATCCGCAACGGGCTCGACCTTGCGGTGACGCTGCTCGCCAATTGCGGCGATCCGGCGCAGTTCAAGGTGCGCCACCGCACGCTGATCCTTGCCCAGGCCGACTGGCTCGGCAAGGCGCGCGCCGCCCCGCAGAGCCAGCAGGCGATCTGGCAGCGCGGCGACAAGGCCGGGCGCACCAACGCGGCAAGCGCTCTCGGGCTGACCGCGATGCTGGCCGCCAAGGGCCAGTCCAAGGCCGAGCTCGACGCCTGTGTGGCCAGTGATGCCGCCGCACAAAAACTGCTCGAGAATGGCGAGGCCGATTCCACCGAACTCGGCGTCAACAGCACGCCCAGCTTCGCGATGGACGGCAAGCTGCTCGAAGAGGTGCACAGCTGGGAGGACCTCTACCCCCTGCTGCGGACCCGGTTCACCGCCAAGGCCGACTAAGCACACTCGCAAATTGTTCACACCCCTTGCGCGCCGATGCTTGCTGGCAGGGCGTGTGCGGGGCTATCGTCCTGCCCGACGAGAACCTCCCGAGGATTACCCGATGACCCTGACCCGCCTGTTCTCCCTGTGCCTTGCCGCGCTTGCGCCGCTGATGCTCGCCGCATGCAACGGCGATGCCACCGCCGATGGTGCCAGCGGCGAACCGCTGCCGATCGTCGCCCCGCCTGCGGGCACGACGTGGACGCAGAAAGTCGCCACCACCGAACGCGGCGGCTACCTTGTCGGCAACCCCGATGCGCCGATCAAGCTGGTCGAATACGGCTCGCTCACCTGCCCGGCCTGCGCGCGCTTTTCCGAAGAGGCGATGAAGCCGCTGATGGAGAAATATGTCAGCACCGGCCGCGTCAGCTTCGAATTCCGCAGCTTCATGATCCACGGCCCGGTCGACCTCGCGCTGACCCGGTTGATCGGCTGCTCCACCCCCGGAGCAGCACTGCCGCTGGCCGATCAGGTGTGGGCCAACCTTGGCGAAATCCAGATGCGCCAGCAGGCCGCGGCCCCGGCGCTCGCCAACATCAACAGCCTTCCGGAAAATCAGCGCTTCGTGACATACGCCGAAGCGCTTGGCTTCTACGA
>JAIYEK010000019.1 GCA_027487015.1 Erythrobacteraceae bacterium
CACTGCCCGAGTAATGTCGGCCCCCTTCGGCCGACCCCTGATGGGATCGCTACGCACATGATTTCGTTTTTCCGCCGCTTTTTCTCCTCGAAGATCGGTCTGCCTCTGGTCCTTGCCTTTCTGGCGCTGATCGCGGTCGCCTTTGCCGCATCGGACCTCTCGTCGACCAATTTCACCGGGATCTCGGGCGGAGACAAGATGGCCGTGGTCGGCAACCGGAACATCCCGCTTTCCGACCTGCCGGTCGCGTCGAACACAGCGCTCGACCAGATCCGCGCGCAGAACCCGACCCTGACCATGCCGGAATTCGTCACCAAGGGCGGGTTTGACGAGGTCGTGAGGCAGCTGATCGATCGCTACACCGTGGGCGAATATGGCCGCACTTACGGACTGCGTGCGGGCGACAACCTCGTCAACAGCGAAATCCTCAAGATTCCCGCCTTCCAGGGGCTGACCGGCGAGTTTGATCCGAAGGCCTACACCGCAGCGCTCCAGTCCAAGGGCTTGTCGGACCAGACCTTCCGCCGCGATCTCGAAGACGGCCTGATCGAACAGCAATTGCTGCGCTCGGCGGTGGCGGCCCCGCAATTGCCCGAGAAGATCGCGCGCCAATATGCGGCGCTGGTGCTGGAGAAGCGCAAGGGCACGATCGCGCTGATCCCGAGCGCGGTGTTCGCGCCGACCGGCAACCCGTCCGAGGCGCAGCTCGCCGCGTGGTACAAGGACAACCGCACCGATTTCATCCGGCCCGAGCGCCGCACCTTGCGCTTTGCCGTGTTCGGCAGCGACAGTCTCAAGGTCAACGCCGCGCCCACCCCCGCCGAAATCGCCGAGCGCTACAAGCGCGACGCGGCCAAATATGCCGCAAGCGAGAAGCGCGCCGTCATTACCTTCGTCGTCCCCACGCAGGATGCCGCCAAATCGCTCGCCGCGCGGATCAGCGCTGGCACCCCGATCGAGACCGCCGCGCGCGAGGCCGGGTTCACCGCCACCAAGCTCGAGGCGCAGGACCGCGAGGCGCTGGCGGGTGCGACCAGCTTCGCCTTCGCGCAGAACGCCTTCAAGGCAACCAAAGGCGCGGTGATCGAGCCGGCGCAGGGCACGCTCGGCTGGTATGTCGCGCGGCTTGATGCGGTCGAGAGCACGCCCGCGCGCAGCCTCGCACAGGCGACCGCCGAGATCACCGAGGTGCTCACCGGAGAGAAACGCGCCACCGCCATCGCCGACCGCGTCGCCGAGATCGAGGCCGATATCGACGGCGGCACCGCGCTCGCCGATGTCGCCAAGGCCAACGGCCTCACGGTCGAGACCACGCCCGCGCTGCTCGCCAACGGGCAGGTGTTCGGCGCGCCCGACCAGAAAATCGTCCCCCAGCTGGCGCAGATCCTCCAGACCGCCTTCCAGATGGAAGAGAGCGAGCCGCAGCTTGCGCCGGTGGCCGAAGACCAGTTCGTGATCTTCGAGGTCGCCAAGGTCGAGGAAGCCTCCGCGCCCCCGCTCGCATCGGTGCGCGAGGGCGCGATTGCGGGCTGGAAGCGTGCGCAGGGTGCGATCCTTGCCAAGCAGGCGACCGACCGGATCATTGCCAAGATGCGCGGGGGCATGAGCCTCGATGCCGCTCTGGCAGCGGAGAACAAGACCGGCTTCCAGCGCGAGGTGATCGATCTCGAACGCCGCCAGCTGCTCGCCCAGCAGCAGGGCCGCATTGCTCCGCCGCTCGTGCTGCTGTTCAGCATGGCCGAGGGGACCACCAAGCCGCTCGAGGGCCCGCGCAATCTCGGCTGGTACATCGTCGATCTCGAGGACATCAGCACCCTGCCGCTCGACAAAGAGCCGGAACTGATAGCGCAGACCCGCCAGCAGCTTGGCGCTTCGCTTGCCAACGAATACCGCGAGCAGGCGACCGCAGCGATGCGCAAGGAGCTGGGCGTGACCCGCAACGAGGCTGGCATCGCGACGGTGCGCAAGCAGCTCGTCGGCGAGCAGCAGCAGTAAGGCCGCCATTCGCCGTGAGCCTTTCGTGAGTATCGCAGCCCCCGCAGGCCTGCCAGAGAACGCCGCCGCCGCTGCCGCCTCGCTTGAGGCAGGCCGCCCGGCGCTCGTGTGGCGCCGGATCATCGCCGACAGCGACACGCCCGTGGGCGCGGCGCGGCGGCTGATCGTGCCCGGGCGCGGCGACTTCCTGCTCGAAAGCGTCGAGGGCGGCGAAGTGCGCGGGCGCTACAGCCTCCTCGGCCTCGATCCCGATCTGGTGTTCCGCGCCAAGGGTGCTGCGGCCGAGGTCAACCGCAGTTGGAAGCTCGACCCGGACGCTTTCGTGCCGCTCGAAAGGGACGCGCTGACCGAGCTGCGCGCGCTCGCGGATGTCTGCCGGATTGACCCGATGCCCGAGGGCCTGCCGCCTGCGCTCGCCTGCCTCGTCGGCTATCTCGGCTACGAGACCATCGGCCTCGTCGAAACCCTCCCGCGCGCGGCCGACAGCCCGCTGGCGCTGCCCGACATGCTGTTCGTGCGGCCGACGGTGATCCTGGTGTTCGACGGGCTCACCAACGCGCTCTTTGCCATCGCCCCGATCTGGGAGGCGGCCGACCCCCGCGCGGCGGTGGAGCGCGCGGGCGAGCGGATCGATGCGACGCTCAGCCAGCTTGGCGCGGCGATGCCGGCAGGCGGCGCTGATGCGGTGCCGGAGACCCTCCCCGACCTCGCGCCGGTGATCGCGCCCGATGACTACAAGGCGATGGCCCTGAAGGCGAAGGACTACATCCTCGCCGGCGACATCTTTCAGGTGGTGCTCGCCCAGCGCTTTATCTGTCCCTTCACCCTCCCCCCGCTGGCGCTCTATCGCGCCTTGCGGCGGGTGAACCCCTCGCCCTTCCTCTATTTCCTCGACCTGCCCGGCTTTGCGCTGGTCGGCTCTTCGCCGGAAATCCTTGTCCGGGTGCGTGAGGGCGAGGTCACCATCCGCCCGATTGCGGGCACCCGCCCCCGCGGGAAAACGCGCGAGGAGGATGACGCCAACGAAGCCTCCCTGCTCGCCGATCCCAAGGAGCGCGCCGAGCATCTGATGCTGCTCGATCTGGGGCGCAATGATGTGGGCCGGGTGGCGGCGGCAGGCACGGTCGAGGTCACCGACAGCTTCACCATCGAGCGCTACAGCCACGTGATGCACATCGTCAGCAATGTGGTGGGCGAGCTCGCGGGCGAGAAGGATGCGCTCGACGCGCTCTTCGCAGGCTTTCCCGCCGGGACCGTCTCGGGCGCGCCCAAAATCCGTGCCTGCGAGATTATCGCGAGCCTCGAGCCCGAAACCCGCGGCGCCTATGCCGGCGGCGTCGGCTATTTCGCGCCCGATGGCTCGCTCGACAGCTGCATTGTCCTGCGCACCGCCGTGGTGAAGGACGGGGTGATGCATGTGCAGGCGGGCGCGGGGATCGTCGCCGATTCCGACCCCGATTACGAGCTGGCCGAGTGCCGCGCCAAGGCCGGCGCCCTCATCGCCGCCGCGCGCGAGGCGGTGCGGGTCGCGGGCGAACCGGGGTACGGACAATGAAGCGCATCGCCCTCATCCTTGCCCTGACGCTGGCGCTCGCCGGTTGCTCGGAGCCGCCTGCGGGCGAGGCGCAGGTCAAGGTCAAATTCGACGGTTCCGACGCCGAGGAGCCGATCCCGGCCGAAACCGCCACCGCCGAACCGCAAGGCCCTTCGGCCTGCGAGAGCGTGCAGTTCGATGGCGTCGCCCTCACCCACTGTATCGCCGATCCCGCGCAGCACAGCATCGGAACCGCGAACCTCGGCAAGGACAAGCAGCCCTTCGGCAGCCTCGCAAGCTTCGCCGCCAGCGTCGATCCCGCCACCATCGCTTTCGCCATCAACGGCGGGATGTATGGCGATGACCTCAAGCCCATCGGCTACTACGTCCAGAACGGCGAGCGCCTCAAGGAGCTCAACCGCGCGGCCGGAGAGGGCAATTTCTACATGAAGCCCAATGGGGTGTTCTTCGGCACCGGCACCAAGTGGCAGGTGTTGGGGAGCAACACCTTCTTCAACACCGTGGGCGACCGGCCCGGGTTCGGCACCCAGTCCGGCCCGCTGCTGCTGGTCGACGGCAAGCTCCACCCCGAAGTGCAGGATGACGGCCCCTCCAAGACCATCCGCAATGCTGTCGGCGTCGACGCGAGCGGCAAGGCGCACTTCGTCATCTCCAACGCGCCCGTCAGCTTCGGCCAGCTCGCCCGCTACTACCGCGACGTGCTCAAGGTGAAGAACGCCCTCTACCTCGACGGGGCCATCTCCTCGCTGTGGGACCCGGCGCGGGAGCGCATGGACAAGGGTCGCGTCGGCCCGATCATCGTGGTGACCAAGCGCGAGGCGAAACCTGCTGCGGCATCATCAGAGGCGCCCGAGCAATGATCCTCGTCATCGACAATTACGACAGCTTCACCTTCAACCTCGTCCATTACCTGATGGAGCTGGGGGCCGAGGTCCGCGTGGAGCGCAACGACGCACTGACCGCGGCTGACGCGCTGCGCACCAATGCGGCGGGCTTTCTGATTTCGCCCGGTCCCTGCACGCCGAATGAGGCCGGGATCAGCCTCGATCTGGTCGCGGCCTGTGCGGATGCGGGCAAGCCGCTGATGGGGGTGTGTCTGGGCCATCAGGCCATCGGGCAGCATTTCGGCGGCACGGTACAGCGCGGCGGGTTGATGCATGGCAAGACCTCGCCGGTCACGCATGACGGGACGGGGGTGTTCGCAGGCCTGCCCTCGCCCTTCATCGCGACGCGCTATCACAGCCTTGAGGTGGTGGATGTGCCTGCGGAGCTGATCGCCAACGCGCACGCCGAGACGCCGGGCGCCGACCATCCGAGTGTGATGGGCTTCCGCCACGCCTCGCTCCCGATCCATTCGGTGCAGTTCCACCCCGAGAGCATCGCCACCGAGCATGGCCACGCGCTGCTCGCCAACTTCGTGCGCCTGTGCGGGTTGGAGCCGGTTCTGCCCGCAAGGCTAACCGCATGACCACTCTCCCCGACATCACCGTCCCGCTTTCGGAAGCCGAGGCCGAGGCGGCGTTCGGCACGCTGCTCGACGGCGCGCCTTCGGAAGACGAGATCGCCGCCTTCCTCGTCGCCCTCTCCGCACGCGGCGAGACGCCTGAGGAAATCGCGGGCGCGGCGCGGGCGCTCAGGGCGCGGTTGATCCCCACTAACGCCCCCGAAGGCGCGATCGATGTGTGCGGCACAGGGGGCGACGGGCACCACACGCTGAATGTCTCGACCGCGGTCAGCCTCGTGGTCGCGGCCTGCGGCGTGCCGGTCGCCAAGCACGGCAACCGCGCCGCATCGTCGAAAGCGGGCGCGGCGGATACGCTCGAAGCCCTCGGTCTCGACATGGATGCCGCCGGGCGGACAGCCGAGAAGACCCTCGCCGAAATCGGCATCTGCTTCCTGTTCGCCAAGAATCACCACCCGGCGATGGCGCGCATCCAGCCCATCCGGGTGCGGATCGGCCAGCGCACGATCTTCAACCTTATGGGCCCGCTCTCGAACCCGGCGGGCGTGACCAGCCAACTGATCGGCATCGCCCGGCCCGCCTATGTGCCGATTTACGCAGGCGCGATGGCGCGGCTCGGCACGGGCAAGTCGCTGATCGTATCGGGCGACGAGGGGCTCGACGAATTGAGCCTCGCAGGCGGCAACGAGGTCGCGGTGGTCACCGGCAATGCCTTCACCATGGAGCGTCTCGATGCGTCCGTCGCCGGGCTCCCCCACGCGCCGATCGAGGCGATCCGCGGGGACGATGCGAAGCACAATGCGGCGGCGCTCAAGGCTCTCTTGATGGGCACGCCGGGCCCCTATCGCGATGCGGTGCTGTTCAACGCCGCGGGCGCGCTCACCGTGGCAGGGCGCGGCGCGGATTGGCCCGAGCGCGCAAGCATGGCCGCCGAGGCGCTCGATTCGGGTGCGGCGATGGCCTTGCTTGAGCGATGGATTGCGCTAGCGAAGTGATCCGATGAACAAGCTCGAAGAAATCTGCGCCACCAAGCGCGAGGAAGTCGCCGCCCGCAAGGCGGCCACCACAACCGCCGCGCTCGAAGCCGCCGCCGCCACTCAGACCGCGCCGCGAGGGTTCGAGGCCGCCCTGCGCGCCCGCGCTGCCAGCGGCTATGCCCTCATCGCCGAGGTCAAGAAGGCCAGCCCCTCCAAGGGCCTCATTCGCGCCGACTTCTACCCCGCCCAGCACGCCGCCGCCTACGAAGCCGGCGGTGCCGCATGCCTCTCGGTGCTGACCGACGCGCCCTATTTCCAGGGGCACGAGGACTACCTCGTCGAGGCCCGCAAGGCCTGCGCCCTGCCGGTGCTGCGCAAGGATTTCATGGTCGATCCCTGGCAGTGCCTCGAGGCCCGCGCGATCGGGGCCGACGCGATCCTCATCATCGTCGCCGCGCTCGAGGACTCCGCGATGGCCGAAATCGAAGCCGCTGCGCGCGAGCACGGCATGGACGTGCTGGTCGAAGTGCATGACGAGGCCGAAATGGCCCGCGCCGCCGCCACGCTCCAATCGCGCCTGATCGGGGTCAATAACCGCGACCTCAAGACCTTCACCACCTCGCTCGCCGTCACCGAGCGCCTCGCGCCTCTGGCTCCCGAAGGCACGCTGCTGGTGGGCGAGAGCGGGATCAACACCCATGCCGACTGCCAGCGCCTTGCGGCGGCCGGCGTGCGCACCTTCCTCGTCGGCGAAAGCCTGATGCGCGCTGACGATATTGCGAGTGCCACCCGCGCCCTGCTCGGGCCAGAACAGGTGGCATGAGCAAGCTCACCCATATCGACGAGAGCGGCGCTGCGCGCATGGTCGACGTGGGCGGCAAGGCAGCCACGGCCCGCCGCGCGGTCGCCAGCGGGCGCATTACAATGTCGCCGGACGCCCTCGCCGCGATCCGGGCGGGCAATGCCCCCAAGGGCGACGTTCTCGCCACCGCGCGCATCGCCGGGATCATGGCCGCCAAGCGCACCGGCGAGCTGATCCCGCTGTGCCACCCGCTCGGGCTCGAGGCGGTGACCATCGACTTCGATTATGAGGAAGACGCGATCCGCGCCACCGCCACCGCCTCGCTGACCGGCAAGACCGGGGTGGAAATGGAAGCGATGACGGCCGCGTCCATCGCGCTCCTCACGATCTACGACATGGCCAAGGCCATCGACAAAGGCATGGTGATCGACGCCGTGCGCCTCATCGCCAAAAGCGGCGGCAAGTCGGGCGACTGGAGCGCGCCTGTTTGAGTGGCCTGCTGGGCCTCGAAGAGGCGCAGGCCCACCTGCTGGCGCTCGCGCCGCAGCTGCCGCTCGAAACCGTGCCCGTCGAGGCAGCGCTCGGCCGCTTCCTCGCCGCAGACCTCACTGCTGCGCGGACCCAGCCTGCCGCCAACCTCTCGGCGATGGACGGCTATGCGCTTTTCCCGGGCGCGGGGCCATGGCGAGTGGTGGGCGAAAGCCGCGCCGGAGCGCCCTACCCCGCCCCGCTCGCCCCGGGCGAGGCCGCGCGCATCTCGACCGGCTCGATCGTGCCCGAGGGCGCCGACAGGGTGCTGCTCCAAGAGGACGCGGTCCGCGAAGGCGACACCGTCACCGCCACCGAACTCCCGCCCCCCGGCCGCCATATCCGCGCGCGCGGGTTCGACTTTAGCGCGGGCGATCTGCTGCTGGCCTGCGGCACCCGCATCACCCCTGCCCGCCTCGCGCTCGCGCTGGCCGGAGGGCATGGCGCGGTCACCGTCACCCACCGCCTGCGCGTGGCGGTGATGGATTCGGGCGACGAGCTCTCCGCTGATCCCGCCGCCTGCCTCCCCCACCAGATACCCGCGAGCAACGCCGCGATGATTGCCGCGATGCTGGCCCCGCTCGGCTGCGAGGTCACCCGCATCGGCCCGGTGCCCGATGACCACGCCGCGCTCGCCGCCGCGTTGTCGCAGGCGGAAGCTGCGGACATCCTCGTCACCTCGGGCGGGGCCTCGGTGGGCGATCACGACCTCATCAAGCCAGCGCTCGCCGAATGGGGCGCCGAGACCGCCTTCTGGCGCGTCGCGATCAAGCCGGGCAAGCCGCTGCTTGTGGCCACCAGAGGGACCCAGGTGATCCTCGGCCTGCCCGGCAACCCCGTGTCGAGCTTCGTCACCGCCTTCCTCTTCGCGCTGCCCTTGGTGCGCGCCAGCATGGGCGATCCTGACCCCCTGCCCCGCGCTGTCACGATGATCGCCGGCGAGGACTTGCCCCCAACCGAGAAGCGCCGCGAGTTCCTGCGCGCAAGTGTCGAAGGTGACAGCGTGCGGCTGGCCGGATCGCAGGACTCCTCGGCGCTCTCCGCGCTGGCGGCAGCCGATGCGCTAATCGACCGGCCGGCCGGATCTCCGGCGGCCAAAGCGGGCGAGCCGGTCCGGGTGTTCCTGCTCCGAAATGGCTGAATTGCGCGGGTTGCTGCCGCGCGGCGCTTGACTCCCGCGAGCGGGTTGCCTAATTGTTCCTTGTTCGTTCACCTTAATGGCGGAACGGCAAGTGCAGACTACGCACCGGACCTGAGAGAACCAGGCAGGTGCCTCTTGGCGCACGCAAGGGATTGGCACGCTTTGCGCCCCACCGGCGCGGCGTGGGTGCGACCACAGGAGAATTGACCAATGCTGACCGCAAAACAGCACGAGCTCATCCAGTTCATCCAGAAGCGGCTCGAAGAAACCGGCATTTCGCCGAGCTTCGAGGAAATGAAGGAAGCGCTCGACTTGAAGAGCAAGTCGGGTGTGCACCGGCTGATTTCCGCGCTGGAAGAGCGCGGCTTTCTGCGCCGCCTGCCCAACCGGGCCCGCGCGCTCGAAGTGATCCGTGAACCCGGTGCCGCCACCCCTGCCCGCGCCGCTGCGCCTCCGGGTGACAACGTGGTCGCCCTGACCCCGCCGCCTGCGACTGCGCGCCAGACCGAGGCAGCGAATGACGTGATCGAGCTGCCGCTCCATGGCCGGATCGCCGCCGGCGCGCCGATCGAGGCATTGGAAGGCCAGTCGACCCTGCCGGTCCCGGCCGCGCTGCTCGGCCCGGGCGAGCATTATGCGCTCGAGGTCTCCGGGGATTCGATGATTGAGGCGGGGATCTTTGACGGCGATTTCGCGCTGGTCCGCCGCACCAACACCGCGCGCGACGGCGAGATCGTGGTCGCACTGGTCCGCGGCGAGGAAGCAACGCTCAAGTACCTGCGGCGCGAGAACGGCCAGGTGCGGCTCGATCCCGCCAATGCGACCTATGATCCGCAGTTCTACCGCCCCGACGAGGTCGAGGTGCAGGGCAAGCTCGCAGGTCTGCTGCGGCGCTATCATTGAGGCGCGCCGGACCGGAAAGCGGGAGGGCGGGCGGCGCGGATTTATCTCCGTCGTCGTTCCCCGCGAGCCGCTTTCCGGTCCTGATGTCGTTCTTCTTTCAGAACTGTTGGACGTTTGCGGCTGCAAAAACGCGCGGTTTCGTTGCCATGTCGTATGCAGGTCGTGTGCATGTCGTTGCGCTCTCGTAGCGATATGGTCACCTGCTAGACACCGCTTGGGCTCCGTTTTGACGCGGCCTGCTGGCCGGGCGGCTGATATCCAACCCGTTCCTCCGGCACCCGCCACCAGCCATGCTCGCCCTGCCCTTGGGCAACGGTGGTGATGCGCTCCGCGCTGAGGTTGATGGCGATGCCACCCGACTGCTCGAGGAACCGCCGGTCGGCCTTGAGCCAGCGCGGGCGGCACGAGCGCGGCAGGAACCTCTCGGACACGACGATATCGGCCTCAGCGCAGGCGGCCGCTAGGGCGCGCTCCTCCACCCGATCACGACCGCGGCCGAGGAGCAGCACCCACGCCCGCCCCCCGCGCTCGATGGTGAGCGTGCAGAACAACGAGGAGCAGTCCGCCCCCGGCCAGTCGGCGATCGGCACAGGTTCGGCGCCGACGCCGGCAAGCTCCATAAGGTTGTCTCGGGTGTACTCCGAGCGACTGTCGCGCAAGCTGACGAGCCGCATCGCCCCGTCGGCCCCGCGCATGGTGATCCCGAGCTGCTGCCCGTCGCCCGCCACGAGAATGTCGGGAACCGGGGTCAGCGCCACCATCACGCTCGCCGCAGCAACCGGCACGAGCCCTGCGAGCCGCACCCTCCCGTGCCACAGCCCGAGCCACAGGCCCCCGGCGGCAAACAGCGCCACCGCCAGCCCGCTGATCTGCGGCATCAACCGCACCGCCCCGGCCTGACTGGCGGTGAGGTGCGCGATCCCCAGCAGCAGCGCCAGCGCCTGCTCGACCGCCCACCAAAACGGCCACCCCAGCCCGATGAGATCGAACACCAGCGCAAGCGCAATTAGCGGCATCGCCGCGAAGGTAACCAGCGGAATTGCCACGACATTGGCGAGCGATCCATACATCCCCGCGCGGTGGAAGTGGAACAGCACGATCGGCATCAGCGCCAGCTCGATCACGACACCGGTCACGAACAGCATCACCGTCCGCCGCCCGATGTGCATCCACCACGGCTCCTCGCGGTGGGCGAGAAAGGCCTTCACCGGCGCGCTGTTCGAGAGTGCGACGATCGCCAGCACCGCAGCAAAGCTCATCTGGAAGCTCGGCCCGATCGCGCTCTCGGGCCACAGCAGCAGCACGAAGCCTGCCGCGACCGCCACCATCCGCAAGGACAGCGCCTCGCGCCCCAGCACCAGCGCGCCGAGCACCAGCAGCGCGGCGACGCAACTCCTGACCGTGGGCACCTCGGCGCCGGTGAGGAGGGTGTAGGCGATCCCAACCAGCGCGCCGCCCGCCGCCGCCACAATCGGCAGCCGCAGCCGCAGGGCCAGCGCAGGCCACAGCGCGAGCAGGCGCAGCACCGCGAAATAGGCCGCGGCAATCACCGCGCTCACGTGCAGACCGCTGATCGAGAGCAGGTGGGTGAGGCCCGAATCGCGCATCGCCGCCTCGTCGGCCTCGGCAATCCCGCCGCGGTCGCCGCAGGCAAAGGCCGCGGCGATCGCGCCGGGCGAGCCGGGGACTGCCGCGCGCACATGGGCAGAGAGCGCGCGCTGCCACCGCGCCAGCCCCTCACCATCGGGAGCGGGGGTGATGACCGTCAGCCCCCCAACCATCGTCCCCGTCGCCGAGAGCCCCTGGAACCACGCGGCGCGGGCAAAGTCGTAGCTGCCCGGCAGCATCGGCGAGGCGGGCGGCATCAGCCGGGCGCGCAGCCGCACCACCGCGCCCTCGGCAAGACCCGCTGGCACCCCGCTCTTGCCGAATGTCTCGAGCGGGACGTTGACCCTGACTTTGCGCGCGATCCCCTCTTCCGCGTCGCGCATCGCGAGGGTGAGGCGCAGGCGCTCCTCGGCGGGCTGGTCCTCGCGGCCGAGGACCCGTCCCTCGATCAGCACCACCGCCGGACGCGCAATCGGCGGCGCCCCGACGATCGCCGAGCGTGCCCATACGGTGCCGACCCCGAAGGCGAAGACCAGCGAACACACCACAACCGCCAGCCTGAGGTTCGCGCGCGTCTCGTCGGCCGCACTACCCGGCGGCCAGAGCGCCAGTGCGGCAAGCGCGGCGCCTACTCCGCCAGCTATCGCTGCAAGCCATTGCCACGGGTGGGGAAGCACGAACCAGATGATTATCCCGCCGGCGAAGACCACCGCCAGCCACGGTGCGCGCTCGAACCCGGCCTCGGCGAGGAAGCGTTCGGCTGCGTCCGCGAGACGTTCAGTCCCTTCGGGGATGCTGGACAAGCCCCGCGCACTTTGCCAAGGGCGCGGTCGCCGGGCCTCACCGGCGCCGGAGGCGGCATCCGGGCTGCCCGGGTCCTCCCCCATCGGAATGATCGGCGCATCGCGCATCGGCTTGTCCCTAGGGCCGGCCGGTTCCCGCCCAAGCCGTTCGAAGTGAACAGGAAGTCAGACCCCATGGCAAGCGAAAGCAGCACCCCGAACGGCGAGGTCGTCACCCGCTTCGCCCCCTCGCCCACCGGCTATCTGCACATCGGCGGCGCGCGCACTGCGCTGTTCAACTGGCTCTATGCCCGCCACCACGGCGGCCGCACGCTGCTCCGGATCGAGGATACCGACCGCAAGCGCTCCACCCAGGAGGCGATCGACGCGATCATCGAAGGGCTCGACTGGATGGGCCTCGATTATGACGCCCCGCCGCTGTTCCAGTCCGACCGCGCCGAGCGCCATGCGGAGGTCGCCTGGCAGCTCCTCAAGGCTGGCCACGCCTACAAGTGCTTCGCCACCACCGAGGAACTCGAGGCGATGCGCGAGGAGCAGCGCGCGCTCAAGAAGCCGCTGCGCTATGACGGGCGCTGGCGCGACCGCGACCCTTCGGAAGCCCCTCAGGGAGCGCCCTTCGTCATCCGCCTCAGGACGCCCGAAGACGGTGAGACCACGATCCACGACCGCGTCCAGGGCGCGGTGACGGTGAAGAACGAGGAGCTCGATGACTACATCATCCTGCGCGCCGATGGGACGCCGACCTATATGCTCGCGGTGGTGGTCGACGATCACGACATGGGCGTGACCCACGTGATCCGCGGCGACGATCACTTGAACAACGCCTTCCGCCAGTTGCCGATCATCCGCGCGATGGACGCAATCGAGGGCGGCTGGCCCGATCCGGTCTATGCCCATATCCCGCTGATCCACGGCAGCGACGGGGCGAAGCTCTCCAAGCGCCATGGTGCCTTGGGCGTCGAGGCCTATCGCGACGAGTTCGGCATCCTGCCCGAGGCGCTGTTCAACTACCTGCTGCGCCTCGGCTGGGGTCACGGAGACCGCGAGGAAATCACTCGCGCCGAGGCGGTCGAGCTGTTCGATCTTGCCGGGGTGGGCAAGAGCCCCTCGCGCTTCGACCTGAAGAAGCTCGAGAATCTCAACGGGCACTACCTGCGCGAGGCCGATGATACGCGCCTTGCCGCGCTGGTCGCCGCGCGGATCGGCGAGCATGCCGATGTGGAGCTGCTCGCCCGCGCCATGCCGGTGCTTAAGGTGCGCGCGAAGAACTTGGGCGAAGTGGTTGAAGGCGCTGGGTTCCTGTTCGCCAAGCGCCCCCTCGTGATGACCGAAAAGGCCGCCGCGCTGCTCGAGGGCGATGCCAGGGCGATTTTGCGCAAGATTTACGAGGCACTCCGGGCCGAAAACGACTGGACAAGCGAGGCGCTCGAAGCCACTACGAAGGCGCTCGCCGAGGAGCAGGGATTGGGTCTCGGCAAGCTGGCGCAGCCGATGCGCGCGGCGCTGACCGG
>JAIYEK010000214.1 GCA_027487015.1 Erythrobacteraceae bacterium
ATCCGCCCCGGCCGCGCCTCGGTTCTACCCCCAAGACTTCCCTTTTCACGCGGGCGGTTTCAACCCCCGCGCCGCGCGTGGCGTGCCTGTGAACGCATTGCGTCAGGGCCGCCCAGCGCGCGTCGCAGTATATTTGCGAGTTTCAACAACATGACCACTTTTGCTGACCTCGGGCTGTCGCAGCCCGTGCTCCAGGCCCTCGACATGAAGGGCTACACCATCCCCACCCCGATCCAGGCGCAGGCGATCCCCGTCGTGCTCAAGGGCCGTGACCTCCTCGGCATTGCCCAGACCGGCACCGGCAAGACCGCCGCCTTCATGCTTCCCAGCATCGACCGGCTGCGCGAGGCCGACAAGCCGATCCCGTTCAAGTCCTGCCGTATGCTGGTGCTCGCCCCGACCCGCGAGCTTGCCGTGCAGATCGCCGACAGCGCCAAGGATTACGGCGCGCTTGCGGGCCTCAAGGTCCAGTGCATCGTCGGCGGCACTTCGGTGGGCAAGGATCGCAACAAGCTCCACCGCGGCACTGACATCCTTGTCGCCACCCCGGGCCGCCTGCTCGACCTGATCGACCAGAAGGCGCTGAACCTTGCCGGGATCGAGGTGCTGGTGCTCGACGAGGCCGACCAGATGCTCGACCTCGGCTTCATCCACGCGCTGCGCAAAATCCGCGAACTTGCGCCCAAGGATCGCCAGACGCTGTTCTTCAGCGCGACCATGCCCAAGGCGATCAAGGAGCTGGTGAGCGGGTTCTGCAACAACCCGGTGCAGGTCTCGGTGACGCCGGAGAGCACCACCGCCGAGCGGATCGACCAGTACCTCTTCATGGTCCAGCAGGACGAGAAGCTCTCCTTGCTCGAAATGATCCTCAAGGGCCGCCACACGGTTCCGGGCGCGATCGAGCGCGTGCTGATTTTCACCCGCACCAAGCACGGTGCTGACCGCGTTGTGAAGAAGCTCGACCAGGCCGGCATTCCCTCCAACGCGATCCACGGCAACAAGTCGCAGCCTCAGCGCCAGCGCGCGCTCGAGGACTTCCGCAAGGCCCGCGTGCCGGTGCTGATCGCGACCGATGTCGCCGCGCGCGGGATCGACATTCCGGGCGTCAGCCACGTGATCAACTACGAGCTGCCCAATGTGCCCGAGCAATATGTGCACCGCATCGGCCGGACCGCGCGGGCGGGCAAGAGCGGGATCGCGATCGCCTTCTGTGCCGAGGACGAACGCGCCTACCTCAAGGACATCCGCAAGACGACCGGCGCCGAGCTTGAGCGTCTGCCGCTCCCCGATAATTTCCGCGCGGTGGTGGAAGGCGAGGGGCCGGAGAAGCCCGCTCCCCGCGTGCCGGTCAAGCGCGTGCAGGCCCGTCCGCTCGGCCAGCGCTCTGCCCCGCGGGGTGATCGCCGTCCTGAAGGCGAACGTCGTCCCCAGCAGGGCGAACCGCGCCGCGCCGCCAGTGCGCCGCAGGGCGAGCGCCGTCCGCAAGGTGACCGCCGCCCGCCGCAGGGTGAGCCCCGCCGCGCAGAAGGTGACCGTCGCCCCCAGGGTGATCGCCGCGCGCCGCATGGCGAGGCCCGCCGGGCAGAAGGCGACCGTCGTCCGCAGGGCGCCAAGCCCGCGCAGGGCGGCAATGGTGGCGGCCAGCGCAATGCCGGGGCCGGCTCGGGCGATCGTCGTCCGCAAGGCAATGGCGGCAACGCCAACGGCGGAAATCGCGGCCGTGGCGGTCGCGGTCGCCCCGGTGGCGGTGGCGGTGGCGGTGGCCGTCCGCGCGCCGCGCAGGGCTGAGCCTCGCCGCCTTACGACTTTTGTCTGAAATACCGCATTCCGGGTCCCGGTGGTTGCCGCCACCGGGACCTTCGCCCATATGCGCTTGCGAGAAAGTGGGCGATAGACCGGGAGCAGGGCGATGGCGGACGAATACGACTATGATCTCTTCACCATCGGTGCGGGCTCGGGCGGAGTGCGCGCCAGCCGCGTCGCCGCCGCGCACGGCGCGCGGGTAGCCGTCGCCGAGGAGTACCGCGTCGGCGGCACCTGCGTGATCCGCGGCTGCGTGCCCAAGAAGATGCTCGTCTACGGCGCGCACTTCGCCGAGGACTTGGTCGACGCACAGCATTTCGGCTGGACCATCGAGGGCAAGCGCTTCGACTGGGCTGCCCTGCGCGATCACGTGCAGACCGACGTGACGCGGCTCGAGGGGCTCTACGGCCAGACCCTCGGCAATCACAACGTCACCGTCTTCGCCGAGCGCGCGACGATCACCGGCGCTCACGAAGTTACGCTCGCGAGCGGCAAGGTGGCCACCGCCAAATACATCCTCGTCGCCACCGGCGCGCGCCCGCTGGTGCCCAGCTTTCCGGGCAGCGAGCATGTCATCACCTCGAACGAGGCGTTCCATCTCGAACAGCTGCCGCGCCGCATCCTGATTGCGGGCGGGGGATATATCGCCAATGAATTCGCCGGCATCTTCAACGAATTCGGCTGCAAGGTGACGATCGCCAACCGCTCGGACACGATCCTGCGCTCCTATGACGCAAGCTTGCGCGACCGGCTGCTCCAGATCTCGATGGTCAAGGGCATCCACTTCCTGTTCAACACCGAGTTCGAAAGCATCGAACGCCAAGCCGATGGCACCCTGCTGGTCAAGCTGACGGGGCAGGAGCCTTGCGAATATGACGCGGTGATGGTCGCCACCGGCCGCGTGCCCAACACCGAAGGACTGGGGCTCGAAGCGGTCGGCGTCGAAACAGGCAAGAAGGGCGAGATCGTGGTCGATGCCTTCAGCAAGACCAGCATCGACCACATCTATGCCGTGGGCGATGTGACCGATCGGGTGCAGCTCACCCCTGTGGCGATCCGCGAGGGGCAGGCCTTTGCCGACTCCGTGTTCGGCCCGGGCGAGCCCTACGCGGTCGATCACTCCTGCGTCCCCAGCGCTGTGTTCAGCCACCCGCCGATCGCCGCGGTTGGCATGACCGAGGGCGAGGCGAGGAACGCGCTCGGCAACATCAAGGTCTACCAGTCGGACTTCCGCCCAATGAAGAACGTGGTGGCGGGGCGCAACGAGCGCAGCCTCTACAAGATGATCGTCGATGCCGCGAATGACCGGATCGTCGGCATCCACATGATCGGCCCCGAAGCGCCCGAGATCATGCAGGCCGCCGCGATCGCGGTGAAGGC
>JAIYEK010000147.1 GCA_027487015.1 Erythrobacteraceae bacterium
CAATCGTCGCATTTTCGACCCGCAACTGTGCCAAAGCGGTTCTCAACATTCGCAGCGTATTGACCGTTTGCACCGTCAGGCCTCCAAGGATACATGAAAGTCGTGCCCTAGCGGGCCAACCTGTCCCATTTCAAGCCGCCGGGGGCACCGGCGATCCGAGCATCCGCCGACCGCAATCGAGAGACCCGCCATGCCGCCCGCCGCGCGCGCCGACATACCTGGAACCAACGCAACCGGTACGCAGCTCCTGCGCAAGGGCCAGGCGCACCGGATCGTGTTCGCCAACGAGAAGGGCGGGACCGGCAAATCGACGACCGCAGTGCATGTCGCAGTGGCGCTGACCTATCTCGGCGCGCGCGTCGCCTCGATCGATCTCGATCCGCGCCAGCGCACCATGCATCGCTATATCGAGAACCGGCTGAACACCCTCGAGAAGCGCGAGCTGACCCTGCCGACCCCGGCTTGCGAGGTGTTCCGCGAGACCGGCACGGGCGCACTGCTCGGCATGATCCGCCGGCTCGAGGCCAATTGCGACTTTCTCATCATCGACAATCCGGGGCGCGATGATGCCTATGCGCGCATCGCGGTCGAACATGCCGACACGCTGGTCACGCCGATGAACGACAGTTTCGTCGATTTCGACCTGATCGGACAGGTCGATGCGGAGACCTTCAAGGTCAAGAAGCTGTCCTTCTTCGCCGAGCTGATCTGGGAGGCGCGGATGAAGCGCAGCCGGATGACGATCGAGCAGCAGCGGCCCGAAATGGACTGGATCGTGGTACGGAACCGCACCGGCCACGTCGAGGCGAAGAACCAGACGCGCCTCCACAAGGCAATGAGCGAGATGTCGAAGCGCGTCGGTTTCCGCGTGACGCAAGGCCTGTCCGAACGCGTGATCTACCGCGAGCTGTTCCCTTCCGGGCTGACGCTGCTCGACAAGGGGCACCTGGGCGAACTGGGCACCAGCCATCTGGTCGCGCGGCAGGAGCTGCGCGCGCTGGTCAAGGCGCTGCGCCTGCCGGAATTCAGCCGCGAACAGGACCAGCTCGAGGTGGCATGAAGTATCTGCTGTTCATCGCGGTTGCCTGCGTGTTCTGCCGATGGGCGATCGGCAAGTGGCCGTGGGAACTGCTGCGCGCCGCGCCGACCCGCAGCCAGGCGGTGTTCCGGGCGCGCAAGCTGCTCGGGGTCGAGGCCGGGGCCGGGCGTGACGAGATCATCGCCGCGCATCGCCGCCTCACCACCTTCGTCCACCCTGACAAGGGCGGCACCACTGCCGCGATGCAGGAAGCCAATGCGGCGCGTGATCTGCTGCTCGACGAATTGCCCGATCCGCCCGGCGGCGCGCAGGGTAAACTGTAAGCTCACGGCATCGCGGGATTGACACAATCGCGCGGCAGGGGTTTTCGTGACATCAGACAAACCGCGGCGCAGGCGGGTGTAAGCGAGCCGCTGTGCGAGACACGGAGCGAACCCGGGTCCTTCGGGTGTGCCGCTGCCCCGCCCGCGATGCGAACACCGCCAAAGCACCGTCCAGGAGGACTTCTCGATCATGCAACACCAGTTCCACCCCACCGTTCTGCGCGAATACGACATCCGCGGGGTGATCGGCGAAACGCTGGGCGCGGAGGATGCGCGCGCGATCGGCCGCGCCTTCGGGACGCTGCTGCGCGAGGCGGGCGGTTCAACCGTGGCGGTGGGCTATGACGGGCGGGTCAGTTCCCCGATGCTCGAGCACGCACTGGTCGAAGGGCTGACGGCGAGCGGCTGCGATGTGGTGCGTATCGGCATGAGCGCGACGCCGATGCTCTATTACGCGGAAGCCTCAGATGAACAGGTGGATGGCGGCATTCAGATAACTGGCAGCCACAATCCCCCCAATTACAATGGCTTCAAGATGGTATTTCTGGGGCGCCCGTTCTTCGGCGCCGATATCCAGAAGCTCGGGAAACTGGCAGCAGACGGGGCGTTCGCCAGCGGCACCGGCACGGTGACCTCGCGCGACATCCTTGGCGAGTATGTCGAGCGCCTGCTCGAGGGCCTCGCTGGGATCGAGCCCGGCAAGCTCGAAACCCTGCGCGTCGGCTGGGATGCCGGCAATGGCGCCGCCGGTCCCGCGCTCGAAGCGCTGGCTGCCCGGCTGCCGGGGGAACACCACTTGCTCTTTACCGAAGTTGACGGACATTTTCCCAACCACCATCCTGATCCGACTGTCGAAGCCAACCTGACCGATCTTCGCGCGCTCGTCGCGGCAAAGAACCTCGATTTCGGAGTTGCTTTCGACGGCGATGGCGACCGGATCGGTGCGATCGACGGCACGGGCCGAGTGATCTGGGGCGACCAGTTGCTGATGATCTACGCCGAAGACGTGCTCAAAACCCGCCCCGGCGCCACGGTGATCGCCGATGTGAAGGCGAGCCGCGCGCTGTTTGACCGGGTGGCGGAACTCGGCGGCACGCCGCTGATGTGGAAGACCGGCCACTCGCTCATCAAGTCCAAAATGAAGGAGACTGGCGCGCCGCTGGCGGGCGAAATGAGCGGCCACGTGTTCTTCGCCGACGAATATTACGGCTTCGACGACGCGCTTTACGCCGGGGTCCGGCTGCTCGCGGCCGCGGCGCGACTCGGCAAATCGGTGACCGAGCTGCGCGGCGCTATCCCGGCGATGCTCAACACGCCGGAGATGCGCTTCCAGGTCGACGAGACCCGCAAATTTGCCGCCATGGCCGAGATCGCCGAGCGGCTCACCACCAGCCCCGGCCCCGAGGTCGAGAGCGTCAACGCGACCGACGGTGTGCGCGTCAACACCGCCGACGGCTGGTGGCTGCTGCGCGCCTCGAACACGCAGGACGTGCTGGTCGCCCGCGCGGAGAGCGACAGCGAGGCAGGCCTCGAACGCCTGCTCGCTCAGATCGACGCGCAGCTGGCCGCCTCGGGCCTCGAACGCGGCGAGAGTGTCGGCCACTAAGCGTTCAAGACTGCTGCAATTCCAATTGCCTGCGACGCCGCTCAGGCTATGAGGGCTAAATGCTCGTCGGGATCGATCTTGGCACAACCAACAGCGCCGTTGCGTTGTGGCGCGATGGCGCGCCGCAGCTTGTCCCCAATGTCCTTGGGCGCGAGCTGACCCCCTCGGCGGTCAGCCTTGCCAAGGGTGGCGAGACCTGGGTGGGGCAGGCCGCGCTCGACCGGATGGCGACCCATCCCGCCGACACTGCGACCAGCTTCAAGCGGATGATGGGCACCGCCTCCACGGTGACGCTGGCCGGCACCACGCTGACGCCGGAAGACCTTTCGGCGATGGTGCTGCGCTCGCTGGCAGACGATGTCGAGGCAGCCACTGGCGAGCGGCCGACCGAGGCGGTGATCACCGTCCCCGCCTATTTCAACGAACGCCAGCGCCGCGCCACGCGCCGCGCGGGCGAGATCGCCGGCCTTGAGGTCAAGCGCCTGATCAATGAGCCGACTGCGGCCGCGCTGGCTTTCGGTCTGGCTGACCGGGGCGACCGCGAGCCGTTCCTCGTGTTCGACCTTGGCGGGGGGACCTTCGATGTCTCGATCGTCGAGATGTTCGACGGGATCGTCGAGGTGCGCGCCTCGGCGGGCGACAACCGGCTGGGCGGCGACGATTTCGACGAGGTGCTGGTCAAGCTGGTCGAGCCGCTGCTCGCCAAGGATCAAGCGGCGGCCGATGCGCTCGCGCGGCTTCCGGCCGACCGCCGCCGCGCGCTGCTGACGCTGGCGGCCGAACGCACCCGCCGCGCGCTTTCGACCTCGGAGGAAGCCGATTTCACCGTGGTAGCGGAGGACACCTCGCTCACCGCGCGCGTCACCACCGATGCCTTCGAGGAGGCGGCGGGCGGGCTCATCAAGCGGCTGCGCGATCCGGTGATCCGCGCGCTGCGTGACAGCCATATCGACGTGAAGGGTCTGTCCGACATCGTGCTGGTCGGCGGCTCCACCCGCATGCCGGTGGTGAGGAAGGCGCTCACCCGGATGTTCGGGCGCTTCCCCAATTCCACCGTCCACCCCGACCACGCGGTCGCACTGGGCGCGGCGATCCAGGCCGGGCTGCTGTCGGGCGGTGACGGGCTCGAGGAGATCCGCATCACCGATGTGGCGCCCTTCACGCTTGGCGTCAGCACCTCGACCCGCGATGCGCACGGGCGCTTCCACGATGACATCTTCGCGCCGATCATTGAGCGCAACACGCCCGTGCCGGTCAGCCGGATGGAGCGCTTCGTCACGCTGGGAGACAACCAGAAGCAGGTGACCTTCGCGATCTACCAGGGCGAGGCGCGCGACGTGAAGAAGAACGTCAAGTTGGGCGAGCTGACCGTAACCGTCCCCCCGAAACCGGCGGGCGAGGTGGGGGTTGAGGTGCGCTTCACCTACGACACCAGCGGGCTGCTCGATGTCGATGTCAACGTGCCGCTGACCGGGCTGACCCGCAATCTGGTGATCGTCGACGAGGAGGACCGCCGCTCCAAGAAGGACATCACCGAAAGCCGCAAGCGGCTGGAGAAGCTCAAGGTCCACCCGCGCGACGAGGCCGTGAATGTCGCCCTGCTGGCGCGCGCCGAGCGGGCCTATGAGGGCTTCACCGGGCCGGTCCGCGATGTGATCGGGCAGGGGCTGACCGAGTTCCAGGGCGCGCTCGACAAGCAGGACCCGCGCATCATCGCCGATGCGCGCGACGGCCTGACCCGGCTGCTCGACGAGATCGACGCGCAATCCCCGCTATGACCCGCCGGTCTTTTCCGTGGAGCCGCCTCGGGATTGACCCGACCAGCGATACGGCCGCGATCCGCAAGGCCTATGCCGATGTGCTGCGCTCGATCAATCCGGACGAGGACATCGCCGGTTTCGCGGATCTGCGCCGCGCGCGCGATCAGGCCTTGTGGCTGGCCTCACAGGGCGCGCGCGAGGACAATGGCGCCGAAGACGAGGACGAGGGCGAGCTCCACGGTCTCGGCACGCTCGATCATGGTCCCGACCTTGCGTGGGACGATGACGATGACGACGAGGATGGCGGCTGGGACATCGCCCCCGCCTTCACCCCCGGCGAACGCACCGCATCCACGGCGCCGCCCGAACTCACCGAGGCCCAGCAACGCGCGCAGGAGGCGTGGGACCAGCTGATCTGGGTCCTCTACCCCGGCGGCGAGCCCAGCGATTCCGCGGTCAGCCAGAGGGAGTTCGGCATCGGTCTCACCGCGCTCGGCGTGCTGATCGACCGCGCCGAGGAAGCTGACCTTGAGGAGCACGACGCGCTCGACGGGGCGCTGGCCGATCTGTTCGCGCGCACCTGGCCGCGCTCGGCGCCGTTCGTCGAACCGGCCAATGAGGCATTCCGCTGGCTCGACGAATCCGGCAGCCTCGAGGAACGCCCCGCGCTGCGCTTCCTCAACCAGCGGCTCAAGGGGATGCGCTTCCACGACAAGGTGCAGCAGCCCGATCACCCGCTCCACAAAGCTTGGGCCGAATTGTCGCGCCCGGGGCGAGCGGGCATGATGGACCGGCTGCGGGTGAACCGGCTTGATGTCCACAAGCTGCTGCTCGGCCTGCGCGAGCGCTATCCCGAGCTCGAAAGCTACCTCGATCCCCAGCGCGTCGCCTCGTGGGAAGGCGCGGGGGCAGGGACCGCGGAGGGCTTTTCCAACGCCGGCCGGGGCTTTAGCGGATCGGTGCTGTTCGTGATCCTCTTCTTCGCGCTGATCCGCGCGATGGTGGCGCTGGGCGGAGCGGCGGATGGCGATAGTCCCACGGATCGCAACCTGCCGCCGCCGGTCGTCATCGACGGCCCCAGCGCGGCCGAGATCGACGCCGCGGTCAAAAGCGTGTTCGGCCCCGAGACCGACATGGCCGCAGTGCGCGCCGCCGATCCGGTGTTCGCCGATCAGCTCGTGCTGGGCATCAAGAATGCTGAGGACAATGGCGGGCCCAATGCCTACGTGCGCAACAGAGCGCTGGGCGTGGCCGACATCGCCAAGTTCGAGGAGCTGGTCGCGCTCGGCGAATTGAAGAAGCTGTGGCTGTCGGTCGCGATCAAATCGCCCGGCCAGTGCAAGAACGTCATGGTCGGCGATTTCCGCTCGCTGCCGCTGGTGCTCGACAAGTCGCAGAGCGCGCGCGAGCAGCAGCTGATGCGGCGGCTGCTCGATGCCAAGCTGCTGAACCATCGCAGCAGCAAGCGCGGCGGCAGCTTCAGCATTCCCGGCTGGGCGATCGAGAGGATGATCAAGAAGGGCGGGCTCGGAATCGACGAACTCTCGGCCGCGCTCAAGAACCCTGATCACCCCAAGCGCTGCCTTGTCGACCTGACCATGGCCGAGGTGATCCTGGCCGAGCCGGGCCGGGTCTCGGCCGACGTGCTGCGCGCGCTGTAATGGGCGGGGGCTGGTGCGGGCGGAGCGGCTGCGGCACAATCATCGCCCATCCATGAGGGGACACAAGCATATGATTCGCCATGTTTTCACCGCCGCGGCCGGCCTTGCCGCGTTGGCTCTCGTCCCCCAGTCCCTCGCTGCCCAGAGCGCGCATGACGATGTCGCCACGCAGGACGCGGGCGAGGTCGATCCGATGCAGGAGGCGATGGACCAGATTGGCGCGATGTTCCCCGTCGAACCGCTCACCGCCGAGCAGCAGGCGCGCTTGCCTCAGGCCACCCGCATCATCACCCGGATGATCCCCGATGGCACCATGGGCGAGATGATGGGCACCATGTTCGACAAGCTGCTCGGCCCGTTGATGACGGCGACCGATGCGCCCGCCTTTCCGGTCGTCGAAAAAGGCATCGGCATCAGCCCCGCCGATATCGGCCTCTCGCAGGCACAGGCCGAAGAAATCGCCGCGCTGCTCGATCCCGCCTATACCGAGCGACATGCCCGCGAAATGGCGGTGATGCCCACGATCTTGCGCGACATGATGACGTTGATGGAGCCGGGCATGCGCAAAGCCATGTCCGAGCTTTACGCGGTCCACTTCTCGCAAAAGGAGCTGGATGACATCGAGACCTTCTTCCAGACCGAAAGCGGCACCGCCTATGCGCGCAAGAGCTTCACCATGTCGAGCGATCCGCGCATCGTCGGCGCCACGTTGGAATCGATGCCGCAGCTGATGGGAGCCTTTGCCGAGATGGAAAAGAAGATCGCCGCAGCCAGCGCCGATCTGCCGCCCAAGCGCAGCTTCGCTGATCTGCCCAAGGCGGACAAGGCGAAGATCGCCAAGCTGACGGGCTACTCGGTCAAGGAAATCGAGCAGATGGCGGCCGAAAACAAAAGCGAAGCCGAGAGCGCGATCGACTAGCCGCGGCCAAGGCTTGTGGGGGCGGGGCGCAGCGTCCACATGGAGCGCGTGACCCCCGCCGCCTCGACCCTCCCGCCCGAAATCGCCGCGTGGTTTGATGCGCGCGGCTGGCGGGTGCGGCGGCATCAGTGGGAGATGCTCGAGAAGGCCCGCTCGGGCGAGCACGCGCTGCTCGTCGCCGATACCGGCGCGGGCAAGACGCTCGCAGGGTTCCTGCCGACGCTATGCGACTTTGCGGGCGATGTGGTGCCGGGGGAGGGGCTGCACACCCTCTACGTCTCGCCGCTGAAGGCGCTGGCGCAGGACGTGAAGCGCAACCTGCTCACCCCCATCGATGAGATCGGCCTGCCGATCCGCGTCGAGACCCGCAGCGGCGACACGCCCGCCGACCGCAAGAAGCGGCAGCGCGAACGCCCCCCGCACATCCTGCTGACCACGCCCGAGAGCCTCTCGCTGCTGCTCTCCTACCCCGAAAGCGCCGATCTGTTCGCGGGGCTCAAGCGGGTGGTGATCGACGAGGTCCACGCCTTCGCCACCGACAAGCGCGGCGACCTGCTGGCGCTGAGCCTCGCGCGGCTCCACGCGCTCGCCCCGCAGGCACAACGCGTGGCGCTGTCGGCGACGCTGGCCAATCCCCGCGACTTTCAGGAGTGGCTCGCGCCCCAGTCCGGCGAGGACGGCGAGATCGCGGCGGCCGCGCTGGTGCTGGGGGAGGAAGGCGCGGACCCCGAGGTCGAGATCCTCCTGCCGCAGGAAGAGCGCGTCCCCTGGGGCGGGCACGCCGGGCGCTGGGCGGTCCCGCAGCTTTACACGGCGATCAAGGCCAACCGCACCACGCTGGTCTTCACCAACACGCGCTTTCTGGCCGAGTTCATCTTCCAGTGCCTGTGGGAGGTGAACGAAGATCACCTGCCCATCGGCATCCACCACGGCAGTCTCTCTACCGAGGCGCGGCGCAAGGTGGAGGAGGCGATGGCGCGCGGCGAATTGCGCGCGCTGGTGTGCACCGCGAGCCTCGATCTCGGGATCGACTGGGGCGACATTGATCTGGTGGTGCAGATGGGCGCCCCCAAAGGCTCCTCGCGGCTGTTGCAGCGGATCGGGCGCGCGGGCCACCGGCTCGATGTGCCGAGCCGCGCGGTGCTGGTGCCGGGCAACCGCTTCGAATTCCTCGAAGCCATCGCCGCCAAGGAGGCGGTCGACGAAGGCCAGCGCGATGGCGAGGCCTTCCGCCCGGGGAGCCTCGACGTTCTCGCCCAGCACGTGATGGCCTGCGCCTGCGCGGGGCCGTTCCACGAGGATGCCTTGCTGGCCGAGGTGCGCTCAGCGCTGGCCTATAGTTGGGTGGATGCCGCGACCTTTAGCCGTGTGCTGAGCTTCGTCTCCAACGGCGGCTATGCGCTCAAGGCCTATGACCGGTTCCAGCGGATCGTGCGCGCGAAGGATGGCGTGTGGCGGCTCGCGCACCCCAATCAAGCGCAGCGGCACCGGATGAACGCCGGGATCATCGTCGATTCCGAGATGCTCACCGTGCGCTTCAAGAATGGCCGCAGCCTCGGCAAGGTCGAGGAACGGTTCGCGGCGCAACTCTCCCCCGGCGACACCTTCTTCTTCGCTGGCATGAGCTTGGAGGTCGAGGGCGTGAAGGACATGGACGTCACCGTCCGCGCCGCCAAGAAGAGCGCGACGATCCCGAGCTATGGCGGGCTGCGCCTTCCGCTCACCACGCACCTTTCGACCCGCGTGCAGGCGCTGCTGTCCGACCGCGCGGGGTGGGGGCGCTTTCCCGACGATGTGCGCGAATGGCTGGAAATGCAGGACTACCGCTCGCGCCTGCCCGCACCCGGCGAGCTGCTAGTCGAGAGCTTCCCGCACGGGGGCAAGCACTACACCGCCTATTACACCTTCGAGGGCTGGAACGCGAACCAGAGCCTCGGCATGCTGATCACCCGCCGGATGGAGGACCGCGGATTGCTCCCCGGCGGCTTCGTGGCGAATGACTATTGCCTTGCGGTGTGGGGGTTGAAGCCTGTCACCGATCCGGCACCTTTGTTGTCACCCGATATCCTGACTGGTGAATTCGTCGAGTGGGTCACCGAAAGCCACCTGCTACGCCGCGCCTTCCGCGAGGTGGCGGTCATCAGCGGATTGGTGGAACGCCAGCATCCAGGGCAGAAGAAGACCGGCAAGCAGGTGACCTTCTCGACCGATCTGATCTACGACGTTTTGAAGAAATACGAGCCCGACCACGTGCTGATCGAAGCCGCCTGGGCCGATGCCCGCGCGCGGATGACCGACGTCGGCCGCCTTGCCGACTTGCTGGAGCGATCCGAGCGCGAGCTGGTCCACGTGACCCTCGACCGGGTCTCGCCATTGGCGGTGCCGGTCATGACAATGATCGGCCGCGAGGCAGTGCCGCAGGGCGCGGTCGATGACGAGCTGTTGCTCGAGGCCGAGGGGCTGATCGCCGCGGCGATGCGGCCCGATGCGCCGCTGGAGGGGGATTAGCGGCCGGTCGTGCCGATGATTTCGGGTGCGCAGGTGTCAATGTCTGGCGGAGGCACCATAGGTTTCGCACTCAGCGTTTCATCGATCGACATGCTGGTCAGCAGTGGCAGGGGGTGACCGCGAAAGCCGTCCGGATCGCTGTGTTTCTCCATGCCGTCGATGCAGAACTTATCGTCTATAAGGCCTGCGCGATGGATCATGGCGAGGGTATGCGCAGCGAGATCATAACTCGCCGCCCCGTCGGGTTCGAAGGCGAGGACGGCTCGCGGTTCAAGCGTGCTGGCTTGCAAGAGCAGCGACTGCAACTGCTGCGCGTGCACGACCTCGCCATTGAACCGTAACTGGCCCGAGGCTGTAACCTCGACGCGGTAAACGATGGGCGGATAGCCGGTTCCGTGCAGGCCAGCTTCCGGCTGCGGCAACTCCACCAGCAGTGCATGCTGGCGCGTCTGGCTCGCCGCGAGCAGGAATACCACCGCGATAATCAGCGCCACGAACAGCATCGGACGGGTGTCGATCGCGCGGATCGGTTCGCCGTGGTCGAAGCGACGCGGCGCGGGGCCGCGGCGCAGCGAGGGGTGGGGCATCACGGGAAGTCCCGGTATTTCTCGTTGCCGGCGAAGATGAAGCTGCCGGCCCCTTCCTCGCGGATCAGGGCGATGGTGCGGGCGGACTTGTCGTAGCTCGCCAGCGCGTCGGGTTCGAAGCGCAGCACGGGTTCGACCGGCAATTCGCTCGCGGCGGCGATGAGGTCTCGCAGCTCGGCGGTGCTCACCGGTGTGCCGTTCCACAGGGTCCGGTCATTGGCGTCGATGGTGAGCGCGTTCGTCTCGAGCACGGGAAGCTTGGGGGTGCCGTCTTGGGGCAGATCGACCGGCGTCACATTCACCGGCATCGGGATCGCGAGGATCAGCATGATCAGCAGCACCAGCAGCACGTCGATGAAGGGGGTGACGTTCATTGACGACATTGGCTGGGGGCGGGGGGCGTAGAGATTGGGGCGCTTCAGGGCATGCGGCATGGCTCTCTCCTGCTTGGCAGAGCGGCCCGTGCGGGATGGCGGCCGCGCTGACCATCTGAGAATATCGCAAAAAGAAGAGGTTGCCTAACGCGTACCGGTATCGCGGCTGCAACGGATTTGCGGGCGAAGTTTTGTTCCTGAAATGTTTCACGTGAAACATTGCGCCGCCAGCCCCCATGCAAAGAGGGCGCCGCGATCACTCGCAGCGCCCCCTATGATGATGCAACCACATGGCTACGACCCGGCTACCACCGCGTCACGGCCACGCGATCACCTACTTGCCGAAGTCGCGGTACTTGTCGTTGCCGACGAAGCCGAACTTGGTGACGCCCGACGTCTTGATCGTCTGCAGCACCTTGGCCGACAGGTCGTAGCTGGCCTGTGACTCGGGCTCGAACTGAAGTTCGGGCTCGGGGTTCATCGACAGCGACTGCTGCAGCGCGGCTTCGAGCTGGGCCTGATTGATCGGATTGCCGTTCCACAGGATCTGGTCATCGGGCGTGAGAACCAGCTTGTTCTTGGTCGGCTCGACCAGCGGCGGCGGCGCGTCGTTGGGCTGCGGCAGGTCGATATCGACCGAGTGCGTGGCCACCGGGATGGTGATGATGAACATGATCAGCAGAACGAGCAGAACGTCGATCAGCGGAGTCATGTTCATGTCCATCATCGG
>JAIYEK010000057.1 GCA_027487015.1 Erythrobacteraceae bacterium
TCCTTGAGGCGCTCCGCCGTCTCCTCGCCCACCGGCACCACCACGGGCAGCGCCATGCAGCGTTCGCCCGCCGAGCCGAAGGCCGCGCCGGTCAGATCGGTGACGACCTGATCGAGGTCCGCGTCGGGCAGCACGATCCCGTGGTTCTTCGCGCCGCCGAAGGCCTGCACGCGCTTGTTGTTCGCCGAGCCGCGCGCGTAAATGTACTGCGCGATGTCGGAGGAGCCCACAAAGCTGATCGCGGCGATATCGGGGTGATCGATGATCGCGTCGACCATTTCCTTGTCGCCATGGACGACCTGCAGCAGGCCCTCGGGAGCGCCCGCTTCGAGGAACAGCTGCGCCAGCCGCACCGGCACGCTCGGATCGCGTTCCGAGGGCTTGAGGATAAAGGCATTGCCCGCCGCGCAGGCCATGCCGAACATCCACATCGGGATCATCGCCGGGAAGTTGAACGGGGTGATGCCAGCGCCGATGCCGAGCGGCTGGCGCATCGAATAGACGTCGATCCCCGGCCCTGCGCCGTGGGTGTATTCGCCCTTCATGATCTGCGGAATGCCGCAGGCATATTCGATCACCTCGAGCCCGCGCTGCACATCGCCGCGCGCGTCGGGGACGGTCTTGCCGTGCTCGCTCGAGAGCATCTCGGCGAGGGACTGCATGTTCGCTTCGACCAGTTCCTTGAAGGCGAACATTACTCGCGCGCGGCGCTGGGGGTTGGTAGCGGCCCAGGTTGGCTGGACGCGCTTGGCGGTCTCCACCGCGCGGGCGAGCAGCGCGGCATCGCCGAGCGCGACTTCGGCCTGCACTTCGCCGGTCGAGGGGTTCCAGATGGCGTGCTTGCGGGCGGCTGCGGGGCTGTCGCCGACAATGAAGTGGTCGATCTGACGCATTTCGGGGGTCTCCTGTCTGGCCTTCCCAATGCCCCCCGAGGGGCGCGCTTGCAACCCTCGCGGCTCCCCTCAAAAGTGCTGGCATGGCGGCGCGCGGCGGGGCAATGCTTGCGCAGGACGAAACGAAAAGGGGCAGGCAATGCGCAAGGGATGGATGGCGATCGGCGGCGCGGCAGCGGCCCTTCTGACGAGCACCGCAGCCGCGCAAGACCGCGCCGAGGCAAGCGCGGAGGTGACCCTTGTGGTCACCGAGACGCGCCTTGTCGAAGGAACCATGGAACTCGTCGCGACCGGCTACACCTTCACCGAAGGCCCCGCTTGGGACGGGGCGCGGCTGATCTTCAGCGATATCCCGGGCGACACGGTCTATATCTACACCCCCGGGGAGGGCGCACCCAAGCTGCTCTATGCTCCGAGCGCCAATGCCAACGGCCACACCTTCGATCTTGCCGGCCGCCTGCTCAATGCCGAACACGGCAGCGGCGCGCTGACCCGCTGGACGCCCGAGAGCGGGCGGCACGTGGTCGTCGAGCGCTTCGAGGGCAAGCACCTCAACAGCCCCAACGATGTCGTGGTCCGCCGCGACGGGATGATATTCTTTACCGACCCGCCCTATGGCCTCGGCAAGCGCACGGCGGAGATCGCGTATTCGGGCGTCTTCGCGCTGGACGAGGCGAGCGGCAAGATGGTGCTGATCGACGATGCGCATGCGCGGCCCAACGGCCTCGCTTTCTCGCCCGACGAGGCGGTGCTCTATGTTGGCGATACCGCCACCCAGACGCTCTGGGCCTATGACATCGCCGCCGATGGCAGCGCCTCGGGCAAGCGGCTGGTGATCGATCTGAAAGCCGAGGGCCTCACGGGCAATGTCGACGGGGTGCGGGTAGACAGCGCCGGCCTCGTCTACCTCACCTGCCCGGGCGGGATCTGCGTGGTCGATCCCGCGCGCGGAACGCTGCTTGAGCGGATGGCCGTGCCCAAGCGCGCCACCAATCTTGCGTGGGGCGGGGCGGATCTCTCGGACCTCTACATCACCGCGCAGTCCGACGTGTACCGCGTGACAACCCGCGCGCGCGGGGTGGGATCGTCGAGCCGCTAGTCTGACGGGATCAGCGTGATCGCGGTCTGGCGGCCGTCGATGAAGCGCACGGTCTCGCCGTCGAAGAAGGCATCCTCCTCAGTGCGGAAGTCGACCCGCTGGCCGCCCCATTCGGGCACGCTCGCATAGGAGGTCAGCTCGATCGACCAGGCAGTGTTCGGGCGGATCGGGCCGGCCCCGCGCGGATCGGCCTTCTGGTTGTCCCAGAACCCGATGCTCGGCCCCGCGCCGTGGCCGTGGTAGCCGATGGGGTGGGTGTAGATAGAAGGTTCAAGCCCCGCCGCGATGGACTTCTCGCGCGCCTCGGCCAAGGCCTCGTTGCCGCTGCGGCCCGGCTTGAAGGCTGCGCGCAGGAAATCCTGCACCTTGTTGCTGTTCGCCAGCCCCTGCCGCAGCCCCGCCGGCGCCTCGGTCTCGCCGGGCTTCAGCACATAGGCGAGGTGCTGAGTATCGGTGTTGAGCCGCAGGTAAGTGATGCCGAAATCGGTCCATAGCAGGTCGCCCGGCTGGATCACCTCATCGCCTTCGAGCATGCCCTTGGCGCCCTGCCGCTGGATCGCGACCGAGGGGTGGAACCAGGGGTCAAGACCGAGCTGCATCAGCCGGTCGCGGTACCACCATTGCACCTGTTCGGCGGTGGTCTTGCCCGGGATGATGACCTTCCTCGAAAAGGCCTCGCCGATCACCGCGTGGGCGAGGCGCACGATGGAGGGGTAGATCGCCATCTCGGCAGGCGTGCGGGTTTCGAGCCAGCGGATCGCCAGACCCTCGCCGCTGGTGACCCGCTCGTGGAGCGCCGGGGGCAGGGCGGACATCAGCTTGTCGTATTGGCTCAGCGTCATGCCGTCGGCGAACTGATAAAGGTCGCTGGAGTTGATCGCGATCTTCGCCGGGTCCCTTGCCGCGATGATCTCGGCGACTGCAGCCCATTGGTCGGGCTGCTTGTCCGGGTCCCACGCGGGCGCGAACAGCCCGCCGAGGCCGTAGCGGCTGACGGTCAGGCGCTCGACCGGCTTGCCCTCGCCGGGGTCGTGGAAGATGAGAATGGTCCGCCGCCGCGCATGCATGTTTTCCGCATCGAGCATGGTGGCGACCACCGGCTCCTCGAAATACTCGCGTGCGACCAGCAGCCACAGGTCGATCCCCTCGGCGCGCATGATCTGGGGCACGAGGGTGTCGAGCCGCTCGCGCAGGATGCGGTTTTCGAGGTATGCGCGCTCGCGCGGGGCGAGGATCGCGGGGAGGGCGGGAGCGGCGACTTCGGTCTCGCTCAGGGCGAGCGGTGTCTGGCCGAGCGCAGGACTCGCGGCCAGCAACGCCGCCAAAGTTATGAAGTGTCGTCCGATCATGCCCGTACCCTCTGTCCTCATCCCCCGGACAGTGGCGCGCGGGCGGCGCGGTATCAAGCGCGCACTATTCCGAGCCGTCGTCGAAACCGATCCGCTCGGCCGCCGCGCCGCTCATGATGAAGCCGATGGGGCGCTCGGTTTCCTCCTGCAGGTGCGCGATAAGGCTGGCGGTGCGGGCGAGGAGCGAGATGCCCTTCAAGGCCGCAAGCGGGAAGCCTGCGTCGAGCATCACGGCAGGAATCGCGCCGTTGACGTTGATCGGCAGGCTGCGGCCGATGGCGTCGGGCAGCACCGCCTCGATGGTGCGCAGCATGGCGATGTGCGGCCCTTCCATCCCGTGCTCCTTGGCGAGCGCCAGCAGCCGGTGCGCGCGCGGATCGCCGCCCGAGTGCTGGGGGTGGCCGAAGCCGGGGATCGCCTTCTTCTCGGCCCGGAGCGCCTTGATCGCGGCCGTCGCGGTGGCGGCAGCGTCGCCGCCTTCGCTATCTGCAACGACCTGCGCGTAGAACTTGCCCGCGACTTCCGCGCTCCCCAGCACCACGCTCCCGCAGCCGAGCAGGCCCGCCGCGACCGCGCCGTGGAAGGCTTCCGGAGCCGCAGCATAGGTCATGCGGGTGGCGACGACGCTCGGCACCAGCCCGTGTTCGGCAATCGCGCAGAGCACCGCATCGGCCAGCGCCTTCTGCGGCGGCGAGGGCATGGTGCCGGTCACGAGCAGCCAGAAATAGCTGGTGAAGTCGACATGGCCGATCACCTCACTGCACAGGTCCATCCCTCGCACTGTGATGCTCGTCGCATCCGAGGTGCAGATCGAGGTCACCGCGTTATCCTGCTTGCCGATGCGCATGGGTCCGTGCCTTTTCGTTATTCGAAGTTGATTTCGGTATGCGAAGATCATAAGGTCGACCACGCGACAAGGCAAGCGATGGGACGTGTTGGATGACTGCGAAACCCCTACAGGGCGTTACCGTGCTCGAAATGGGCACCTTCATCACCGGCCCTGCCGCAGGGATGCTGCTGGCCGACCTCGGCGCGGATGTCATCAAGGTCGAGCAGCCCGGGACGGGGGATCCGTTCCGCAGCTTCAAGGGCGAACTCTACAGCCCGCATTTCCAGACCTACAACCGCAACAAGCGCTCAATCACCATCGACCCCAAGAACCCCGAGGACCTCGCGGTGCTCGACCGGTTGGTCGAGGATGCCGACGTCTTCATCCAGAACTTCCGCCCGGGCGTCGCGGACCGCCTGAAGGTCGATGCCAAGCGCCTTCAGGGGATCAACCCGGCGCTGGTCTATGCTTCAATTTCGGGCTTCGGCAGCGAGGGGCCGGAGCGTGATCGCCCCGCCTTCGATACCGTCGCACAGGCCGCCAGCGGCTTCCTCCGCCTGCTGGTCAACCCCGAGCACCCGCGTGTCGTTGGCCCGGCGATTGCCGATGCAATGACCGGGTTTTACACCGCGATTGGCATCCTCGCGGCGCTGAATGAGCGCCACACCACCGGCAAGGGCCGGGTGGTCGAGACCTCGATGTTCGAGGCGATGTGCCACTTCAATCTCGACGATTTCACCCACCTGCTTTCGGCCGATCAGGTGATGGGGCCCTATTCGCGCCCGCATGTCTCGCAGAGCTACGTCTTCCAGTGCGCCGACGGCAAGTGGCTCGCGCTGCACATGTCCTCCCCACCCAAATTCTGGGAAAACCTCGCGATTGCGGTCGGCCAGCCCGACATGCTTTCGCTCCCCGCCTTCGAAAGCCGCGAGGCGCGGATTGCCCATTACGAGGATGTGGTGGCCTTCCTCGCCCCGATCTTCGCCGGTCAGACCCGCGATCATTGGACCGCCGAGCTGACCCGGCTCGAAGTCCCCAATTCGCCCGTCTACGACACCAAGGA
>JAIYEK010000318.1 GCA_027487015.1 Erythrobacteraceae bacterium
AGCGTGCGGATATGCGCGCCGTCCACGTCCGCGTCGGTCATGATGACGATCTTGTGGTAGCGCAGCTTTTCGAGATTGAACTCGTCGCGGATGCCGGTGCCCATCGCCTGGATGAGGGTGCCGACTTCCTTGGAGCTGATGATCCGGTCGAACCGCGCGCGCTCGACATTGAGGATCTTGCCCTTCAGCGGCAGGATCGCCTGCGTCTTGCGGTCACGCCCCTGTTTGGCGGAGCCGCCGGCGGAGTCCCCTTCGACCAGGAAGAGTTCGGACTTGGCCGGATCGCGCTCCTGACAATCGGCGAGCTTGCCGGGCAGCGAGGCGACGCTCATCGCCCCCTTGCGGCTCATCTCGCGCGCGCGGCGTGCGGCTTCGCGCGCGGCGGCGGCATCGATCACCTTCTGGATGATCGACTTGGCATCGCCGGGGTTTTCCTCCAGCCACTCGGTCATCTTCTCGCTCATCAGCGCTTCCAGCGGCGAACGGACTTCCGAGGAGACCAGCTTGTCCTTGGTCTGGCTCGAGAACTTGGGGTCCGGCAGCTTGACGCTGACGATGGCGGTCAGGCCCTCGCGCATGTCTTCGCCCGACAGGCTGACCTTCTCCTTCTTCAGCATCCCCGAGCGCTCGGCATAATTGTTGAGCGTGCGGGTCAGCGCGGTGCGGAACGCCGAGAGGTGCGTGCCGCCGTCGCGCTGGGGGATGTTGTTGGTGAAGGCGAGGACGTTCTCGTAATAGCTGTCATTCCATTCGAGCGCGACGTCGATCCCGATCCCGTCCTTCTCGGCGGAAACGGCAATCGGCTCGGCAACCAGCGGCTGCTTGTTGCGATCGAGGTACTTCACAAAGGCCGCGATGCCGCCCTCGTAGTAGAGATCGTGCTCGAGCTTCTCCTCATGCCGCAGATCGCGCAGCTTGATGCGCACGCCGGAGTTGAGGAAGGCGAGCTCGCGATAACGATGCTCGAGCTTTTCGAAATCGAACTCGGTGACGTTCTTGAAGGTGTCGTGGCTGGCCTTGAAGGTGACGCGGGTGCCCTTTTTGAAGCCGTTCGGGTCGGAATTGCCCTCGACCTTCGGCGCATCGCCGACGACGCGCAGGGCTTCGACCGCATCGCCGTGCTCGAAGCGCATCCAGTGCTCTTTGCCTTCGCGCCAGATCACCAGTTCGAGCCATTCGCTCAATGCGTTTACCACCGAGACGCCCACGCCGTGAAGCCCGCCCGAAACCTTGTAGGCATTGTCGTCCGAGGTGTTCTCGAACTTCCCGCCCGCGTGGAGCTGGGTCATGATCACTTCGGCCGCCGAAACGCCCTCTTCGGCGTGCATGCCGGTGGGGATCCCGCGTCCGTTATCTTCCACCGAAACCGAGCCATCAGCGTTCAATTCGATGAGAACGAGGTCGCAATGACCTGCCAACGCCTCGTCGATGGCATTGTCACTGACCTCGAACACCATGTGGTGGAGGCCAGAACCATCGTCGGTATCGCCGATATACATGCCGGGGCGTTTGCGGACCGCGTCCAGCCCCTTCAAAACCTTGATGGAATCCGCGCCGTATTCGTTGGTGTTGGGCAGCTTGGCGGGGGGCTGGCCCGAAGTCCCGGATGTGTTGTCGTCCATGGCCCATCATATAGGGGCTAAGGCGCGGAAACCCAACTGCGGGAGGCCCCCGAGGCCTGCTTTTCCACGAGTGTTCGGGCCCTATCGACGGGCGGCTCAGAACGCGGGGCGGAAATGGACCTTGCCGCGCCAGATGGTGCCATCGAACATCGCCATCATCCCGTCACGGCTGAAGGCGTCGAACTGGGTTTCGTGGCACTGCGCAGCCGACGTGGCGGCGGCGAGATCGGCGGAGGTGTAGGCGATCGTCTCGGTCAGCAGAGCGGGGTCGGTCGTCGCCCAATTGGCCATCTGCGGCAGCGGCGGGAGGGTGCCGTTGGGGATGCCGACATAGAGCAGCTTGGGGCGGCTGGCGGCGGGCATGGTCTGCGCCGCCTGCACGGCGAGCGCGCTCACCATGCGGTGATCGGCATGGCCATAGCCGCCATCCGGCCCCCAGGTGAGAACAAGGTCGGCCCCGGCAAATTCGCGCGTGAAGAACGCCAGCAGCTTTGCAGCAGCGCTGTCCTTGCCCTGCGGGTCTTCGGCGAGCTTGCCGTCGCCATGGCTGCCCATCGCATGGACCGCAGCCTTGAGCGCCTTGGCCGAACACGCCGCCTCGGCGCTGCGCCGCTTGGCGAGCTCGGCCCCCTTGGGCAGGTCGGAGACCCCCGGGCCGGCATCGCCGCGCGTCGCATGGTAGATCGTCACGCGGGCTCCCTCGCGTGCCAGCGCAGCGAGCGCCGGGGCCATGAACAGCTCGTCGTCAGGATGGGCGAAGACCGCGATCACCTGCTGCGGCTCGGCCTGTCCCCTGGCGCTCGCCACGGGAGCAAGCGCCAGCGCGGCGAGCGCGATCAGGCCCGTCCTGCGGATCATCATGTCCTCCCCTCAAATCCTTTTGCGCCCCGCGCGCCTCTGACTATGCATGGCGCCATGAGCAACGCAATGATGATGAGCCGCCTTGCCGAACCCTTCGGCAGCTTCCCCGAGATCCTGATGGAATGGTCGCGCATCAAGGGCGATGACCTCGCTCTCGTCGACGACAAGCGCGAGGTTTACTGGGCAGAGCTTGTGGGCCTCGTCGAGCGCCTTGCGGCGCGGCTGGTCGAGACCGGGCTCCAGCGCGGGCAATCGGTGGCGATCCTTGGCACCTCGAGCGTCGAATATGCGCTAGTGTTTCTGGCGGCGGTGCGCGCGGGCGGGGTGGCCGCGCCGCTCACCACCAGCGCCTCGCCTGAGCAGCTTGAAGGCATGGCCAAGGATTCGGGCGCGATCCATCTGTTCATCGATGCCGCCAAGGCCGCCGAGCTCGGGCAGGATTTCATGGCGGGCCTGATCCGCGTGCCCTTGGAGAGCATCGACCAGTGGATGGCCGCTCCCGGTGCCCGCGCCCCCGCTTTCGAACCCGGTCCCAAAGACCCGTTCAACATCATCTATTCCTCCGGCACGACCGGCATCCCCAAGGGCATCGTCCATTCGCACCAGATGCGATGGCGGCAATTCGCTTCGACCGCGGTGAGCTACCTCGGCGCCGGGATCGAGGTCCGCTCGCTGGCCTCGACCCCGCTCTATTCGAACACGACAATGGTCGCGTTCCTGCCCGTGCTGCTGGCGGGCGGGTGCGTGCGGGTGATGGGCAAGTTCGATTGCGCCAAGTGGCTCGCCCACGCGCAGGCAGATCGAACGACCATCACCATGCTGGTGCCGGTGCAATACCAGCGGCTGATGGACTTTGCCGGGTTCGACGACTTCGACCTCGCCAGCCTCAAGCTCAAGTATTGCACCTCCGCACCCTTCTCCGCCGACCTCAAGCGCGAGGTGCTGCGGCGGATGCCGGGTGGGTTGATCGAGATCTATTCGATGACCGAGGGCGGCGTCGTCTGCCTCCTGCCGTGCCACGAATTCCCCGACAAGCTCCACACCGTCGGCCGCCCCGCGCCGGGGAGCGAATTGAAGGTGGTCGATGACGAAGACCGCGAAGTGCCCCCCGGCACGCCGGGCAACATGATCGGCCGCAGCCTCACCATGATGAGCGGCTACAAGAACCGCCCCGACAAGACCGCCGAGGCGCAATGGATCGACCCCGCGACCGGCGAGGCGTGGATGCGGATGGGCGATATCGGCCGGGTCGATGCCGAAGGCTTCGTCGAGCTGGTCGGCCGCGCCAAGGACATGATCATCTCGGGCGGGTTCAACATCTATCCCAGCGATCTCGAGGCCGAGCTGGCGAAGGAGGCCGGTGTCGTGGAGGCTGCCGTGGTCGGCGTGCCCTCGCGCGCCTGGGGGGAGACGCCGGTGGGCTTCGTGGTGCTGCGCGAAGGCGCAGACACCGCCGCCATTCTCGTGAGCGTCAATGCGCGGTTGGGCAAGACCCAGCGGCTCGCGGCGCTCCACGCGATTACCGAAATGCCGAGAAGCCACATCGGCAAGCTGCTCAAGACCGAACTGCGCGAAGAAGCCGCGCGGCTGGGCGGCATTGATTAGGCGCCAGAAACAGCTCGGCCCGGCTTCTCAGTCGAGGAACCGGGCCGGTTGAGGCTTGTGCCTGCTTGCTGGCGTTAGACGATATCGGAGGCTTGAGGCCCTACACGATAAAGGTCTGAAACGCAGTGCCGGTGAGTGCAACGGCGAGCAGCAGGGCGATGGCCTTTTCGCTGATCATGGTCATGGTTTCGTTTCCCTGTTCTTTTGTGTTTGGGGTGGCCCGAGCGATCAGGGGGGAGAGGGA
>JAIYEK010000215.1 GCA_027487015.1 Erythrobacteraceae bacterium
AGGCCGATGGCGTAGGCCGGCAGCGCCAGCTCGGCCCAGTAGTAATTCGCGGGCCGCGCGAACAGCGCCATCATCGTCGCGAGGCCCGCGAACCACAGGAGCGCGAACAGCCCGGTGCGACCGCCAAGCCCCACCCAGCCGACCAGCGGCAGGATCGCGAGCGGCGCGGCGAGCATTGGGGGGAGGTGGCGCAGGCCGGTGAGCTGGCCAAGCCCCGCGAGCGGCAGGCCAAATCCGGCGCGCGCGCTCCACCCTTGCGAGGCGAGGTCCTCCGGCAGCCGCGCGGCCTCGACTGCGGCAGCGTGGAAGGCGAGGCCGAGGGCGAAGACCGCAAGCAACCCCGCAACAGCCGCAGCCTCGCGCCAGCGCTTGTCGCCAAGCGCGAAGGCCAGCCACAGCAGCACGAAGGGCGCCGCAAGCTCGCGCACCGCCAGCGCGGCGGCGGCGGCGAGCAGCGCGGGGCCCCAGCGATGCGGGCGATAGGCGAGCAGGCCGAGGGTCAGCAGCACCCCGGCGATGAAGTCGTGATCATACCCCGCCACAGGGACAAGCGCCGCTCCGCCGCCTGCGGCCAGCAGCGCGCTGGCGATGATCCGCTCCTCGCGGCTGGCGAGCGGCTCGGTCCGCAGCCAGAGCGCCGCGACTCCCGCCCCCGTGAGCGCCAGCGCCAGCCAGCGCACCCCGTCCGGCCCGAAGACAGCTTGCAGCCACGCCAACGTCGGCAGGCGCACCGCCACGAAGGGCCGCGTGGGGTAGCTGCTCGCCCGCTGCTCGGCGAGCGCGGCAGCGTAGTAGCCCTCGCCTGCCGCCATGCGGGCATGAATGCGGGCATAGAGCGCCATATCGCCCTTGCCCGGCGCGGGCTTTCCGGGCGCGGCGGCGGGCTTTGCGGCGGCCTCGGCGAAGAGCGTTTCGGCGGGTGCGGGAGTGAGGTTGATTGCGGCGCTCCAGATCATCGCCGCAGCGAGCAGCGCCAGCACCAGCGCCGCACCTCGGCGGGAGAGCTCGGCGAAGGGGCGGTGGGGCAGCGCCAACCGGCCGCCCTCCACCAGGCTCATCCGATCCAGCCGGCCGCGAGCGCGCCCCACACCGCGCCCGCGCCCACCAGCGCCGCGACCAGATAGCCGAGGCGGCTCGGCCCCTCGCGCTTGTCGGTGAGCAGCGGAATTTCCGGCAGCGGCGGAGCCTCGGGCGCGCCGCCCTTGGGCGGGAATTTCTCCTCGAGCCGCCGGATCAGGCCGGGCAGGCGCAGCAGTGTCTCGGTGTCCTGCTTCAGGCGGTCGGCAAGCGCGGCTTCCGGCCCCAGCTCGTCGCGGATCCACTCGCGCACATAGGGCGCGGCGGTATCCCACATGTTGATGTCGGGGTTGAGCTGGGTGGCGATGCCTTCGACCATCACCATCGTCTTCTGAAGCAGCAGCAGGTGCGGCTGGGTCTGCATGTCGAAATCGCGGGTGATCGCGAACAGCCCGTCGAGCATTTGGCCGACCGAGAGCTCCTTGACCGGCTTGCCGCGCATCGGCTCGCCCACCGCGCGCAAGGCGGTCGCGAATTCGCCGACCGAGTGGTAGCTCGGCACATATTGCGCCTCGAAATGGATTTCGGCGACGCGCTGGTAATTGCCGGTGGTTAGCCCGTAGAGGATCTCGGCCAGCCACTGGCGCGCGCGGCGGTCAATCCGGCCCATGATCCCGAAATCGATCGCGACGATGGTGCCGTCATCCTCAACGAACAGGTTGCCCTGGTGCATGTCGGCATGGAAGAAGCCCGCGCTGATCGCCTGGGTGAGGAAGCTGATCACCAGCTTCTCGGAAATCGCCGCAAGGTCGTGCCCGCGCGCGCGCAGCTCGTCGACGCGGCTGATCTTGATGCCGTCGATCCATTCGATGGTCATCACCCGGCCATTGGTGCGATCCCAGTCGATGCCGGGGATGCGGTAGCCGGGGACGCCCGCCATCTGCTCGGCAAGCTCGCTGGCCGAGGCCGCCTCGCGCCGCAGATCGAGTTCCGAATTGGTCCAGCGCTTGAAGTTGGCGATGGTGAGGCGCGGGCGCAGGCGCGTGGCCTCGCCGCCCATCGCCTCGACATGCGCGGCGGCCCATTCATAGGTGGTGATGTCGCGCGCGAATTTCTCGCGGATGCCGGGGCGAAGCACCTTGATCGCGACCTTGCGGCCATCGGTGGTGACGCCCTTGTGGACCTGCGCGATGCTCGCCGCGCCGACCGGCTCGGGATCGATCTCGGCGAAGAGCGCACTGATCGGCTGGCCGAAGCTCGATTCGATCGCCGCCTTGATCTGGGAAAACGGCACCGGGGGGAGCGAATCCTGCAGGCTCAGCAGATTGTTCGCCGCTTCCTCGCCAACCAGATCGGGGCGGGTCGCGAGCGATTGGCCGAGCTTGATCGCGGCGGGACCGATAGCGCGGAAGGCCCCCGCATAGTCGGGCTTGCCGCTTTTGCCGGTCAGCGTCGCCAGCCGCGCCAGCCGGACAAGGCGGCGCAGGGCAGCAGGCGCGTTGGGATCATTCTCGATCCCCACCAGCGCGCGTCTCCGGGCGAGCGTGACGCCCCAGCGCGCGAGGCGGGAGAGGTGGACGACAGAAGAGGTCACTGGATCAGATCTTCCACCCCGAATGGATCGCCACCAGCCCGCCCATGATCGGCTCGACCTTGGTGTTGGCGAAACCGGCCTGGCGGATCATCTGCTCGAAGGCGGACATCGGCGGGAACTTGCGGATCGATTCGGCAAGGTAGCGGTAGGAATCCGCGTCGCCTGCAATGGCTTGGCCCATGCGCGGCAGGAGGTGCTCGGAATAGATGTCGTAGGCCTCCTTCAGGCCCGACCACTCGACGGTCGAGAATTCGAGGCAGAAGAACCGCCCGCCGGGACGCAACACGCGCAGCGCTTCAGCCAACGCTCGGTCGATGTGGGTCACGTTCCGGATGCCAAAGGCGATGGTGTAGGCATCGAAGCTGTTCGCAGCGAAACTCACGCTTTCGGCGTTCTGGCAGGTAAAGACGAGCGCGCCGTCCTCCTCGTCAAACCCGCGCTCCAGCGCGCGTTCGGCGCCGACATCGAGCATGTCCTGATTGATGTCAGCCACCGTGATGTGCGCGCCGCGGGCTGCCATGCGGAAGGCGATGTCGCCGGTGCCGCCTGCCATGTCGAGGATCTGCTCGCCCGGCTGCGGCTTCACGCGCTTGACGAAGCGGTCCTTCCACAGCCGGTGCATCCCGCCCGACATCGCATCGTTCATGATGTCGTATTTGCGCGCGACGCTGGAGAAGACCTC
>JAIYEK010000199.1 GCA_027487015.1 Erythrobacteraceae bacterium
GCCGAAACCGTGCTGCGCAACCTGCGCGTGCTGGCGACCGACCAGACGGTCGAGAAGACCGTCGACGAGAACGGCAAGACCGAGGTCACCGAATTCCGCACCGTCACCCTCGAAGTGACGCCCAAGATCGCCGAGAAGATCGCCGTGGCCCAGACCATCGGAACGCTCAGCCTCGCGCTGCGCTCGATCTCGGACAGCCAGTCGGAACTCGAAAAGGCCGTGGCTGCGGGCGATGTTCAGATCCCGGCGGGCGCCACGCCCGAGCAGGAAGAACGCATCCTCAAGGCCGCGATGAAGAGCCCGATCGACAAGGGCACGACCTTCGTGACCGGCGGCGACGTGTCGCGCTTCCAGCGCTCCACCATGCCCCCCAAGGGCGGCGGGCAGCAGCAGGCGATGGCTCCGGCTGCCCCTGCTCCCGCTCCGCAGCAGCGCCGCTCGGGTCCGAGCGACAGCTCCAGCGCCCCGGCGCCGGTCTACAAGGGTCCGAGCGTGCGCGTCACCCGCGGCAAGGAAACCACTGAAACGGAAGTCAGCACCAAGGTCGGTGCGGTCCTCACCACCCAATCGAGCGGCGTCCGCCGCGCCGGGCAAACCGTGCCCAGCGCCGGTGCGACGATTGCCTTCTGAGGACCCGAGCAATGTCGATCAAACCCGAGGGGGGTCATCCCATGACACGCAAGTTCAAGCTCCAGCTGCTGGTGGCCGCGATTGCCGCGGTGCCGATGGCGGCGATGCCCGCCGCCACCGCGGTCGCGCAGCAGGTCGTCCGCCCCTCGCAGGAAATCGTCCTGTCGATCGGCAAGGGTGAGCTGGTCACGGTCCCCGGTGCGATGGCCGACGTGTTCGTTGCCAACGAGGAAGTCGCAGACGTCCAGGTCAAGTCGCAGCGCCAGCTTTATGTCTTCGGCAAGTCGGGCGGCGAGACCACGATCTACGCCAGCAACGAACGCGGCGACGTGATCTTCTCGGCCAACATCCGGGTCGGCTCGAACATTGGCAGCATCGACCAGATGCTCGCGATGGCGATGCCCGATGCCAAGGTGAGCGTGTCGACCATGGGGACCGATACGGTGCTGCTGACCGGCACCGTGGGCGCGCCCGAGGATGCTGCCGAGGCCGAGCGCCTGGTGCAGGCCTTCCTCGGTGACAAGGCCAACGTCATCAGCCGCCTGCGCACCGCGACCCCGCTGCAGGTCAACCTTCAGGTGAAGGTCGCCGAGGTCAACCGCTCGCTGCTGCGCAGCATCGGCGGCAACCTCCAGACCTTCGACACCACCGGCGGCTTCCGCTTCGGCGTGGGCACCGGCGGCCGTTCGATCGTCAGCGGCGAATATGGCCTTGGCGGCCCCTTCGCCACGGGCAACAACATTCTGAACCCGACCATCACCGTGCCCGTCTTCGGCGCCAACGGCCTGCCGCTGTTCAACACCGACGGCACGCCGATCACGCAGGACATCCTCGGCACCGCGGTCAATAGCAACAACGGCACCACGCTGTCGGGCCTCGGCCGGCTGTTCGGCATGGACATGCTCGGCGCGCTCGACCTGTCGGAGCGTCTGGGCCTGGTCTCGACCATCACCGAACCCAACCTCACCGCGCTCTCGGGCGAAACCGCGACCTTCCTTGCGGGCGGCGAATTCCCGGTGCCGATCTCGCAGGGCCTCGGCCAGGTGTCGATCGAGTTCCGCCAGTACGGCGTCAGCCTCGCTTACACCCCGACCGTGCTTTCGAACGGCCGCATCTCGATGCGCGTGCGCCCGGAAGTCTCGGAGCTTTCGGCGCAAGGCTCGGTCACGCTCAACGGCTTCCAGGTCCCCGCTCTCACAACCCGCCGCACCGAAACGACGGTTGAGCTGGGCTCGGGCCAGAGCTTCATGATCGCCGGCCTGATGAGCGCCAACGCGCAGAACACGCTCGACAAGGCGCCGGGCGTGGGTGACGTGCCGATCCTCGGCAACCTGTTCCGCAGCCGCCAGTTCCGCAAGGGCGAAACCGAGCTGGTGATCATCGTCACCCCCTATCTGGTGAAGCCGGTCGACGCCAAGGACATCAAGCTGCCGACCGATGGCTTCCACGTGGCCAACGAGTTCCAGCAGCTGCTCGGCTTCAAGGAAAACGCCGGCGTCTCGGGCGAAGCGCGCCCGACGCCGAGCGCGGCCGAGCCCGGTGCGCCTGCCCCCAAGGTGAGCGAGATCGATCCGACCGCAATCGTCCCGAACGGCGAGGAAAAGCCCCGCCGCGCCGACAAGAAGAGCCGCCGTCCGGACCGTGCCGCCAAGGCCGATGGTTCTGCCGCCGCCCCCGGTTTCAGCCTCTAAAGCGAGAAAGGTGCCACACATGCCGAATGCACGATCGAACCGGCCGGCCCGCGTGCCCGCCCCGAAGCTCAAGCTCGCACTCGCACTTGCGCTGGGCCTCGGCCTTGCCGGCTGCGGCGGGATGCCCGAGAACACCACGCTCTACAGCGTCAAGCAGCCGGTGGTCGAACGCACCAACATGGTGCTCGATGTCAACACCACTGCCTCGGGTCTGCCGATCTCCGAACAGCAGCGCCTCAACGGCTGGTTCGAGACGATGGACCTGCGCTACGGTGACCGCATCGCGATCGAGAACCCGACCCAGAACCCGGCGGTGACCACCGCGGTGCGTGACCTTGCGGCGCGCTATGGCCTGATGATCAGCGACACCGCGCCGGTGACCCCGGGCTATGTCCAGCCCGGCCAGGCGCGCGTCGTGATCTCGCGTTCGAGCGCCAGCGTGCCCGGCTGCCCCGACTGGTCGGCCAAGTCGGACATGAACTACACCAACGGCACCAGCCCCAATTTCGGTTGCGCGGTGAACAGCAACATCGCCGCGATGGTCGCCGATCCGCAGGACCTGCTGGAAGGCAAGAAGGGTTCGGGCGAGACCGTGATCGCGACCTCGAACAAGGCGATCTCGACCTATCGTGAAATGGACCCGACCGGCAAGGGCGGGCTCAAGGAAGCCGGCGCCTCGGGCTCGGGCGGGGGAGGTAACTAAGTCATGAATGCTCCTTGGAAATCGGGCCTGCCCGGCAACCGCGATCCCTTCTCGGCTTATATCTGCGACGATAACGCGCTGGACGTGATCCGCCCGGTGGTGATCGAGCTCGGCTGGGCCCCGGAAAAGTGCAACAAGGGCGGCCTGCGCAACGCGGTGCAATCGCTCTCGGTCAGCGCCTCGCCGGCGATCCTGCTGGTCGACCTGTCGGAAAGCGGCGACCCGCTCAACGATATCAACGCGCTGGCCGAAGTGTGCGAACCGGGCACGGTGGTGATCGCCGTCGGCCAGGTCAACGATGTGCGCCTTTACCGCGATCTGCTGGCGAGCGGGATCCATGATTATCTGCTCAAGCCGCTTTCGCCGCAGCAGGTGCATGATGCCCTGAACCAGGCGCTGGCGGTGTTCATGAGCCCCAAGGCGGGCGACGCCGATGCGGGCAAGCGCCACATCTCGACCGCAGTGGTCGGCACCCGCGGGGGCGTTGGCGCCTCGACGCTGGCGACCTCGCTCGCGTGGCTGTTCTCGGAAGCCCACAAGGCCCCGACCGCACTGCTCGATCTCGACGTCCACTTCGGGACCGGCGCGCTCGCGCTCGATCTCGAGCCGGGCCGCGGCCTCACCGACGCGATCGAGAACCCGAGCCGCATCGACCCGCTGTTCATCGAACGCGCCATGGTGCGTGCCGGCGACAATCTGTCGATCCTCTCGGCCGAAGCCCCGATCAACCAGCCGCTGATGACCGATGGTTCGGCCTTCGTGCAGCTGGAGGACGAGTTCCGTCAGGCCTTCGAGATGACGGTCATCGACCTGCCGCGCAACATGCTCATCAACTTCCCGCAGCTGCTGGCTGACGTGAACCTGGTGGTGCTGGCCTGCGAGTTCACCCTCGCCTCGGCGCGCGACACGATCCGCATTCTCTCGTGGCTCAAGTCCAACGCCAGCCACGCGCATCCGATGATCGTGGCCAACAAGGTGCAGCCGAGCCTGTCGGAGATCAGCAAGGCCGATTTCGAGGCCTCGATCGAGCGCAAGGTCGATTTCGTGGTGCCATACGACATCAAGGCGGCCTCGAACGCGGCCAAGCTTGGCCAGGTGTTCGTCGATGCCAACCGCTCGAGCAAGGCGACCGCGGCAATCCGCCAGATCGCCGAGCGCGTGATGGGCGTGAGCGCAGAAGACATGGCGCCGACCCCGAGCGACAAGAAATCGCTGCTCGGCAATTTCGATCTGAAGGCGATGCTCGCCAAGAAGCCCAAGGTCGATCTGACCAAGGCGGACTGACCGCCGCAGCGCAAGGGTGTGCGGGGGCAAGGCGCGGCGCGCCCTCCCCCGCCCCCCGGGCGCCCACGCGGCGACATGAGGACAAGGACCCGCCGCACCTCGGCGGAGCGAGGCAGGAAACGACAGCATGGACTTCTTCCAAACCCTGCTCATCACGCTGGTGATCTTCGCCGTGCTCGTCGCGGGCTATGCGGTGATCGCAGGGTCGGGTGCGTCCAAGGCGCAGAAGCGTCGCATGCAGGCGGTGCGCTATCGTCACTCCGAAAGCCTCGATGCCAAGGTCGACGCGCAGTTCAAGCGCGCCGTCGCCGCGCGCAAGCCCAAGACCTACAAGGTCGCAGGCTCCGGCTCGCGGACCGAAGCATTGCAGGTGCGCCTCAACCGCACCGGCAAGAGCTGGCGGGTTACGCAATATCTCTACATCTCGGGCGGCCTGTCGCTCGGGATCGCAGTGCTGATGTTCGTGGTAAGCCGCGCGCCGCTGCTGTCGCTGGGCGTTGGGCTGTTCGTCGGCTTGGGCCTGCCGCACATGGTGGTGGGCTTCCTCATCAACCGCCGCACCAACCAGTTCATCAACAAGTTCCCCGACGGCATCGAGCTGCTCGTGCGCGGCCTGCGCTCGGGCCTGCCGGTGACCGAGACGCTGGGGATCGTCGCCACCGAAGTGCCCGGCCCCGTCGGCTATGAATTCAAGGCCGTGATCGACCGCATCAAGGTCGGCAAGACGATGGAAGATGCGCTGCAGGACACCGGGGACAAGCTCGGGATCCCCGAATTCAACTTCTTCACGATCACGCTGGCGATCCAACGCGAGACGGGGGGCAACCTTGCCGAGACGCTGTCGAACCTTGCCAACGTACTGCGCATGCGCGCGCAGATGAAGCTCAAGATCAAGGCGATGAGCTCGGAATCCAAGGC
>JAIYEK010000003.1 GCA_027487015.1 Erythrobacteraceae bacterium
CTGACCGACATCATGTACAAGCAGCAGGCGGTGAAGAGCGAGGACAACCGCTCGACCCGCTATTGCCTCAGCCAGGCGGAAGTGCGCGAATACAACGTCATGCCGATCGAGAAAGCCGCGCCGTGACGTCTGCGGACAGTGGGAGCGCGAGCACCGATCCCGACACCATCGCCTTCTATCAGGCGCGCGCGCCGCATTGGGTGTTCCATTCGGGCGAGGCGCATAGCCACCAGCTTGATGCTTTCCTCGACCGTCTGCCTCAGGGCGCCGCGGTGCTGGAACTCGGCTGCGGCGGCGGCCGCGATGCGGCGCGAATGCGCGAGAGGGGTTTCCGCGTCGATGCGACCGATGCCGTCCCCGCGCTCGTCACCCGCGCCAACCAGAGCTTCGATCTCGGCGCGCGGGTGATGGCCTTCCACGAACTCGAAGCCGAGGCGGCCTATGCGGGCGCGTGGGCGCATGCGAGCCTGCTGCACTGCCCACGCGCCACGCTGCCGGACGCGCTCGCCCGCATTTTTCGCGCTCTGCTGCCGGGCGGGTGGTTCTTTTCCAGCTACAAGCTCGGTGACGGAGAATGCCGCGACCTTCTCGGCCGATTGCACAATTTCCCCTCGCCCGAATGGCTGGTCGCGGCCTACCTGTCGGCAGGTTTCACCATCGAGTCGCAGCACACCTACGCCGGCAAGGCCAGCGACGGGACCCAGCGCGACTGGATCGACCTGATCGCGAGGAAAGCATGACCCGCTGGACCATCGAAGCCGTCTGCACCGGAACGGCGCGCCCTTTCCACGGCGCCGAGCTGAGCGCCTTTGCCAAGCGCCCAAGGCAAGGCCCGGTGCAGATTCACGCCGAGGGCCTTGCCCCTGACGAACAGGCCGACCGCCGCGTCCATGGCGGGCCGGAGATGGCGCTCCACCTCTACCCGCTCGATCACCACGATTGGTGGCGGGGCAAGATCGGCGCGTCCCCGCTGCTGGACGAGCCCGGCGGCTTCGGATCGAACCTCGCGGTGCGCGGGCTGACCGAGGAACACGTCCACATCGGCGACCGCTTCGCTTGCGGAACCGCGCTGATCGAGGTCAGCCAGCCGCGCCAGCCGTGCTGGAAGATCGAACACCGCTTCGGCCACAAGGGCATGGTCGCGAGCATCATCGCGAGCGGGCGCGGGGGCTGGTATTTCCGGGTGATCGAGACCGGCGAGGTGCAAGCGGGCGACTCGCTCGAACGCGTGTCGCTGGGCGCGGAAGAATGGAGCATCGCGCGGGTATTCCGGGCGCTGGTGGCGGGCAAAGGCACGGCCGACGAATATGCCGAGCTCGCCGCTCTCCCCACCCTCAGCCCGCGCCTGCGCGACCGCGCTGCGACCAAACGCGGCTGAAGCACGGTTCATCGGAAAAGCCCTCCGCCTGAACAAATCCTGCTGTTTCCTGAAAAGTTCGTTCAGCCAGCGTTCTCGTTTGATGAACGAAAAGGGGGTCGCTCCAGCAGAGGAGCCGCCACAAGGATACAGACCATGAAGCATCTCGCCCTGCTCGCCGCCGCTGGTTCGATGGCCGCCTTCGCCGCTCCGGTGCAGGCTGCCGAGCTGAACGCCGCCCCCTCGCCGCTGTTTGCCAGCTACAATTCCGCACCCGCCAACGCAATTGCTCCGGTCGCCGCCTATGGCGATGACGATTGGCGCGATGACCGCCGCGACTGGCGCCGTGATCGCCGCGATGATCGCCGCGAATCGCGCCGTGACCGCCGCGAGTGGGAACGCGATCGCCGCCTGAGCCGCAATGACCGCGTGTGGCGCGGCGAAGATGGCCGCTACCGCTGCCGCCGCGATGACGGCACCACCGGCCTCGTGATCGGCGCGGTTGGCGGGGCCCTGCTGGGCCGCACCATCGACACCCGCGGCGACCGCTCGCTCGGCACGTTGCTTGGCGCGATCGGTGGCGGTCTGCTCGGCCGTGAGGTCGACCGCGGCGAAGCGCGCTGCCGCTAAGCCGGGCTGAACGCGGGCGGGTATCCGGCGCTTCGGATACCCGCCCCGTCGTCAGCCCCCTTCCTTGGCTGGCCGGGCAATGCCAGCCATATGCTCTGGAAGCAGGCAAACCGAAAGGAGAACTGCCGTGAAGAACTTCGCTCTTATCCTCGCCGCAGGCAGCATGACACTGCCGACGGCGATCCCCGTACAGGCAGCCGCACTGCCGCAGCTCGCACCCGCCGGCGCCTCGGCTCATGCCGGGTTCGAGGCGGGCTCGTTCCCGACGAGCGATGTCGCCGAGCATCGCAAGCGCAAAAAGCACCGCATCTACGACGATCGCGGTCGCTATTACGAGCCGCGCCGCCTCAGCCGCGGCGACCGTATCTGGCGCGAAGGTGACCGCTATTACTGCCGCCGCGACAACGGGACCACTGGCCTCGTGATCGGCGCAGGCGTCGGCGCGCTGCTCGGGCGCACCGTCGACACCCGCGGTGACCGCAGCGTCGGCACCCTGCTCGGCGCGATTGGCGGCGGCCTGATTGGCCGCGAAATCGATCGCGGGGAGCTGCGCTGCCGCTAAGCCCTGACCTTCAAAGGGGGCGCGCCAACCCCTCTCCCCGATTGAAGCGCGCGCCCCCCCCTGTTAGCGCTGCTGTCATGGCCCTCTCCCCAGACAGCAGTGCACCGTCCTTCCTTCGCCCCGCCGTCCTCGTGACCGGCGGGGCGACGCGTATAGGGGCTGCGATCGTGCGCCGCTTCGCCGCCGCGGGCTGGCACACGGTGATCCATTACCGGAGCTCATCGTCCGCCGCCGAGGCATTGGCCGCCGAGCTCCCCAGCGCCGAGACGATCGGCTTCGATCTTGCCGATGATGACGCCGCGCTCGCCGCCGTGACCGCGCTCGCTGCGCGCACGCCAGGCTGGCGGTGCCTCGTCAATTCGGCCTCGGTTTTCGATTATGACAGTGTAACCGGACTGGATCCGGCAACGAGCCGGTCAGCGATGCAGATCAACGCTCTTGCCCCGGCCCGGCTCGCCCAGGCCTTCATCGCGCTCACGGCGGGGCAAGCGTCCGTGCGCAGCGTGGTCAACGTCACAGACATGAAAATTGAAAATACGAACCCCGATTTCTTCAGTTACACCATGTCCAAACACGCGCTGGCAGCCACCATCGGCATGCTGGCCAAGGGGAATGCGGTGAGTAACGTCGGGGTTTACGGCATCGCGCCCGGCGCGATCCTGGCCAGCCATGACCAGCGCGAGGAGGAGACCGAGATTTCGCACCGGTTGAACCTCCTCGGTCGCAAGACCGGCGCTGACGAAATCGCCGATGCGGCGCTGTTTCTTGCAAGCGGCGCGCTTGCCAGCGGGCAGAGCCTTTTCATCGACAGCGGCCAGCACCTGATGGACCAGCCGCGCGATGTGATCTGGCTCGCCCGCGAAGAGCAAGCCCAAGGGGGAACAGCATGAAGAAGCACGCGCTCACGACGAGGTTGTGGCACTGGGTGAACGCGATCGCGATCGTCGTGCTGTTCATGACCGGGCTCAACATCTCCAACGCCCACCGGCACCTCTACTGGGGCCAGTATGGCTTCGATGCGGCCGACGCCTGGCTCGACGTGATCCGCTTCCCCGGCTGGGCGACGATCCCGGGGCACTACAACCTTGCCCTCGCCCGCGACTGGCACATCACCATGGCCTGGCCCTTCGGCATCGGCGTGCTGTTCATCTGGGTCGCGATGCTGTGGAACGGCCACTTCCGCCGCGACCTGATGACCGCGCCGATGGACTGGACGCCGGGCGCGGTGATCGCCTCGCTGAAGGCGCACTCGGGGCCGGGCGGTCATGCGCATGGCTACAACCCCGTCCAGAAGATCCTCTACGGCGGCGTGTTCGGCGTGCTCTTGCCGATGATGCTGCTGACCGGCCTTGCGATCAGCCCGGGCGTCGCGGGCTTTGCGCCGTGGCTCGTCGACGTGTTCGGCGGCCGTCAGAGCGCGCGCTCGCTGCACTTCATCGCCGCCTGGGGCATCTTCGGCTTCTTCGTCATCCACATCGTGCTCGCCCTCACCGACTGGCGACTGATCCTCGAGATGTTCACCGGCGGTAAGCGCCCGGCGGAACCTGCTCTTCCCCAGCCCGAACCCATACCCGTGACCGACGAAGGAGCCCCCGCCCATGGTTGACCTGCCGCGCCGCTCGCTGCTTGCCGGGATCGCCGCTCTGGGCGCTTCGGCCTGCGCCAAGATCAACGACAGCGAGGCTGCAGGCAGCCTGTTCAAGGCGGCCGAAGATGGCCACCGCGTCCTCCACCGCGCGCTCGCGGGCAAGCAGGGGCTCGCCAAGGAATTCCGCCCCGACCAGCGCTCGCCCACCTTCCGCGGCAATGGTTCGGTGACGGTCGCCGATCCCTTCTACCAGGACCAGCTCGCCAAGGGCTTTCCCGAGTGGAAGCTGGAAGTGCGCGGGCTGGTCGAAAAGCCGCTGGCGCTTGGGCTTGCCGACATCAAGGCACTCCCCCAGCGCACCCAGATCACCCGCCACGACTGTGTCGAGGGCTGGAGCGCAATCGGCGAGTGGCAGGGCGTTCAGCTGTGCGCCCTGCTCGATGCCGCCAAGGTCAAGGAATCGGCGAAGTTCATCGTCTTCCGCTGCGCTGATACGCTCTACGGGCGCGACTATTACGAGAGCATCGACATGGTTGATGCCTATCACGCGCAGACCATCATCGCCCACTCGCTGAACGGCGAGCCGCTGCCCGAAAAGAACGGCGCGCCGCTCCGGATGCGGATCGAACGCCAGCTCGGCTACAAGCAGGCCAAATATGTGAAGGCGATCGAGGCGGTCACCAGCTTTGCCGAGATCGGCCAGGGCGGCGGCGGGTTCTGGGAGGATGTGGCCGGCTACCAGTGGTACGCCGGGGTCTAGGACAGGCTAGCCTTCCGGAAACATCCGCAGCATCGTCGCCCAATCGGCGGCGATGATCTCTTCCAGCACCGCCAGGTCGATATCGGCGAGCTTGTTGACGTAGAGGCAGCTCTTGCCGGTGGTGTGCTTGCCAAGGCGCAGCAGTTTGTCATCCCGTCCCGCGCCGGTGACGGGATCGCAATAGCCCCCCATGAAGTAGAGCGAATGCTCGGCCTTCCTCGGCGAGAAGCCTGCCCGCATCCAGTGCACATCGCGGCCGCTATCATAGGTTGTGGAATATTCACCGTAGCCAATGATCGTCGGCCCCCACATCCGCGGCTCTTCGCCGGTCACCTTGCGGAACAGCGCATCGAGCACCCGCGCTTCGTCGCGCTTGGCAGGCGGTTCGACGCCTTCGATGAAGGCTTCGACTGCAACATCGGTGATCGTCGTCTTCGCTTCGGCCATAATCTGCGCTCCTCAGCGCCAAGTCGATGATTTTGCGAAAGCCGCCTCTCCGGCTTAGCCTACCCTCGAAGCATCCTAGAAAGGAGCATCATGAGCAAGCCTCTTCTCGACCGCTTTCTTGCCCGCGCCATAACCCGCGGCCGCCTCGGCATCGTTTTTGCCGATGGGTCGGCAAGCACTTACGGTGCGAGCGCGGAGGGCTTTCCCGAGATCGTGCTGCGCTTCACCGACAGCGCAGTGCCGCGCGACATAATCCTTGATCCCCGGCTCGGCGCGGCTGAAGCCTTCATCGACGGGCGTCTCGTTATCGAGGAAGGCGACGTGATGAGCCTTGTCGGCCTGTTCCGGATGAACGCGCCGTGGGAGCGCGGCAATGACCACCTGCGCCCCGGCGCGCTGAAGCGCTTCATCAACAAAGCAAGCTTCGCCGCCGAGCAGATCAACAATCGCGTGGGTTCAAGGAAGAACGTCGCGCACCACTACGACATCGGCAATGATCTCTATGCGCTGATGCTGGATGCCGAGCACTGGCAATACTCCTGCGGCTACTGGCCCGAGGGGGTTACCACGTTGTCGCAGGCGCAGGATGCCAAGCTCAAGCTTATCGCGAAGAAACTGCATCTCACGGCCGGACAGGACGTCCTCGATATCGGCTGCGGCTGGGGCGGAATGGCGATCCATCTGGCGAAGCATCACAATGTCCACGTCACCGGGATCACCCTGTCCGAAGAACAGGCCGCGCTTGCCCGCCAGCGGGTGCGCGATGCGGGGGTGGCGGACAAGGTGACGATCCTGCTGGAGGATTACCGCGACACCGCCGCGTCAGGCCGCCGCTTCGACCGGATCGTCTCGGTCGGCATGTTCGAGCATGTCGGTCGCGCACAGTTCGAAACCTTCTTCGAGGCCTCGGCGCGGATGCTGGCCGATGACGGCGTGATGCTGCTCCACACCATCGGTCGCTTCGGCAGCCCGGGCACCACCGATGCCTTTACCCGCAAATACGTCTTCCCCGGCGGCTATATCCCCGCGCTGTCCGAGACGGTGGCGGCCTCCGAGAAATTCCGCCTGATCGCCTCCGACGTCGAGACGCTGCGCCTCCACTACGCGCACACCCTCCGCGCCTGGTACGCCAACTGCATGGAGCACCGCGCCAAGATCATCGCGCTCTATGACGAGAAGTTCTTCCGGATGTGGACCTTCTACCTCGCGGGCGCGGCAACCGTGTTCGAGCATGGGGGGATGGGCAATTACCAGATCCAGTTCATCCGCAGCCGCCATGCCCTGCCGATCACGCGCGACTATCTGCTGAAGGGCTGACCGGGGCCCCGCGCGGGTTTTTTCGCAGCAGGCCTGTCGAATCCGAGATCCTCAGCGCGTCTTCCTGTCTGAAGCCCGGTGCACCTCTCGCGCCGGGCCGGACAGAAGGACGCCGCGATGACCACGACCACCACCACCACCCCGCCCCTTTCCGCCACTTACCCCCTCGCAGCACGCGGTGCCGCGCTTGCAGGCCTCGCATGGAGCCTGTTCGGCGCCTACCAGTTCGCAAGCCAGACCTTCAACGACGAGGCCGGGCTTATCGCGAGCGGGATGACGCCCGAACAGGCGCAGCTCTATGCAGGACTGCCCGTCTGGATGGCGGCGGTCTTCGCGATCGGCACGCTGGGCGGAGTGGTGGGCTGCGCACTGCTGCTCGCCCGCCGCAAGGCAAGCATTGCGGTTCTGGGCGCATCGATGGCGGCCTATGTCGCGCTCTGGGCGGGCGACGCGGCGCTCGGCGTCTTTGCCGCATTCGGCGCGCCGCAGGTGGTGGTACTCACCTTCGTCGTCGCGGTGGCTGCCGGTCTGCTGTGGCTTGCGGCACGCCTCGATAGGAACGGCGTTCTCGCCTAGCCCAGCTCGTGCGCGCCGGGGCGCTGGCGGGGGCGGTAGACGGGGCCGAAGCCCATCAGCGCCGCCCCGACCAGCGGGAGCGCCACCACCCACCAGCGGATGCCCGAAAGGCTGTCGGGGCTGGTGAGGGTTAGGCCCGCGGTCGCCCCTAGCCCCGCGCAGATCGCCACCACGCCGAGCACCGCGCGCAGGCGCGGCACGGTGCGTCCGCCGCGCACCGGGCCGAAGCTGCGCTCATGCCGCGCGAAGACCGCAATCAGCGGCAGCAGGGCGATGATGTAGACCGCGATCCAGGCAGGCCGCGTCGCCCACCACTCGCCCGTCCCCGGCACCGGCCCGAGGCCCCAACCGCCCAGCAGCAGCCAGTCGACCGTCATCACCAGCACGAAAGCGGTGAGGTGCCACAGGTAGACGGTCATGATCATGCCGTTCATCAGCACCGTCGCGGTCCAGACCGTAACGCTCTCGAGCATCCGCCGGCCTGCGCGCTCCAACGCCAGCACCAGCCCCACCTGCACGCCGCCCAGCGCAAACAGCGCCAGCGTCGGCGGAAGCGAGTTGGAGAAGCCGCCGGGGGCCGAGACCATCGAGACGGGGTAGAAGCCGAAAACCGTGATCTTCACGAGGATCGCCAGCGAGACCGCAGCCCACGCCCATGCGAACCACGCCTTGTCGAACTTGCCTGCCCGCCACGCAAAGCCGAGCTGGTGGATCGCGAGGAACACCCAGAGGAAATTGGTGAAATTGACGTAGGGCACCTTGGCCGTGAACGTCAGCCAGTCGGTCAGCATCGCCAGCGGGATGAACAGCGCAAAGCTCCCCCAGCCGAGCTTGGTCCACAGCCGCTGCGCGATCGGCGTAAAAGCGGTCACCAGCAAGTAGACTGCGAGGAACCACACCGGGATCAGCGCCGCCTCGGTCGCCATGCGGATCTGGGTGCGCGGCAGGCCGACCTGCGTCATCACCACCGCCAGCCCCGCCCACAGCAGGAGCACCGGAAAGGTCGGGGTGATAAGCCGCTGCACCCGGCTCGCCAGCCAGTCGCGGTAGACGCCCGCCTGATCGGCCGCGGCCTTCTTCGTCGTCGCCTCCCAGCTCACCTGATTGGCATAGCCACCGACAAGGAAGAACACCGGCATCACCTGGAAGCCCCAGGTCAGCCAATGCGCCCATTGCGAGACGCTGAGCAGATCGCCGCGCCGCAATTCGCCCGCCGCATCAATGTAGAGCCCGGCCATCAACCAGTGTCCGGTCACCACCGCAAGAATCGAAACCGCCCGCAGGAAGTCCACCCAGCGGTTGCGCTCGGGCGGGGTCATCACCGCCAGCTCGCGCGCCTTGCTCCACATTTTCAGCATTCTTCGACCCCAGTTTGCCCCGCGCAGGACATCGCCTGCGCGCACGACATATCAGGTAGTTCTTAGCAGCCGATTGCCAAGACCGGGCCGCCGCGAACCTCCCGGCCACAGCGCGATTGCCCCCTCGCCGCTGCGCTGTTAGGGGCGCGCCACGTCATTCCCAAGGAACCTCTCCCATGGCCCAGCCCCAGAAAGTCGTCCTCGCCTATTCGGGCGGGCTTGATACCAGCGTCATCGCCAAGTGGCTGAGCGTGGAGCGGGGCCTCGAGGTGGTGACCTTCACCGCCGACCTCGGGCAAGGCGAGGAGATCGAGCCCGCCCGCGCCAAGGCCCGCGCCATGGGCATCCCCGATGACCACATCTTCATCGAGGATGTGCGGGAGGAATTCGTGCGCGATTTCGTCTTCCCGATGATGCGTGCCAATGCCCGCTATGAGGGCGATTACCTCCTCGGCACCTCGATCGCACGGCCGCTGATCTCCAAGCGTCTGGTCGAGATCGCGCATCAGACCGGCGCCGATTTCATCGCCCACGGCGCGACCGGCAAGGGCAATGATCAGGTGCGTTTCGAGCTGTCGGCCTATGCGCTCGATCCCGACATCAAGGTGATCGCCCCGTGGCGCGAGTGGGACCTCACCAGCCGCACCGCGCTCATCGCTTGGGCCGAAAAGCACCAGATTCAGGTGCCGAAGGACAAGCGCGGCGACAGTCCGTTCTCTACCGATGCGAACCTCCTCCACACCTCCTCCGAGGGCAAGGTGCTGGAAGATCCGTGGGAGGAAACCCCCGACTACGTCTACTCGCGTACAGTCAATCCCGAGGACGCGCCCGACCAGCCCGAATACATCACGGTGGATTTCGAGAAGGGTGACGGCGTGGCGCTCAACGGCGAGGCGATGAGCCCCGCGACGCTGCTCGCCGCCCTGAATGACCTCGGCCGCAAGCATGGCATCGGCCGGCTCGATCTGGTCGAGAACCGCTTCGTCGGCATGAAGAGCCGCGGAATGTACGAGACTCCTGGTGGCGAGATCTACGCCCGCGCCCATCGCGGCATCGAGCAGATCACGCTTGATCGCGGCGCGGCGCACCTCAAGGACGAGCTCATGCCGAAATACGCCGAGCTCATCTACAACGGCTTCTGGTTCAGCCCCGAACGCGAGATGCTGCAGGCGGCGATCGACCACAGCCAGGACAAGGTCACCGGCACCGTGCGCCTGAAGCTCTACAAGGGACTGGCGAGCGTGGTTGGCCGCAAGTCGCCCTACTCGCTCTATTCCGAAGCCCACGTGACCTTCGAGGATGATGCGGGGGCCTACGACCAGAAGGACGCGGAAGGCTTCATCAAGCTGAACGGCCTGCGCCTGCGCCTCCTCTCGCGCCGTAACCGCGACGCCTGATAGCCGCATCCCGACAGGGGAAAACCGAGTCGCTGCGGTCGCCGCGGCGCCCCGGGGGCCTTAGAATGACAATTTGAAGGCGGTTTCGTTCCGCTCTCAGCGACGGTTCGTGGCAAATGCGACGAACCGTTGACTTATCCACTCGCGTCCACAGGCCAATCGGCCCGGAGTGGAAAACTGCGGCTTTGCGATGTTGTCAGATCGCCGATTCAGGCGCACTTTCAACTTGTCTTCGGGACACGAAGCAACCGGAACGGCAGGCCGCAAGGCTCTGAAGTTACCGGGGTTTTGATCCCAAGGATGGCGGTGACATCTGTCCACGCGCCGATCTGGAGACGGCATGCAGGAGGCCTCGGCCAAAGGCAAGTCGGCTCAATCTAAGGGTCGGAGCGACGCGGTGGTACCGGACAGGCCAAGAACCTGGCCCGAGGCATGTGCAGCGGAACGGCGAAAGCCCCCAGCCGCAGCAGGTTGTGACGGGTAAAGGGACGAAGCCTCGGCGGAAGCGAGAGCGAAGGCGGCGAAAAGCGGGAAGGCTTCGGCCCGACGGCGGACGCAAGGCCCGCAGGAGCGAAAGCCGGATGCCGGCGCGAGCGCCGGTGACAAATCTCTGGCAAGCCCGGTCGCAAGACAGGGCAGCGAGAGGCTAGACATCGGGCGCCAAGCATGTCCCGCGAAGCGAAAGGACGCCGAAGGTTCGCCGGAGGCATCATGAGCGGAAGAGGGGCATCCACACGCCGGTGAGAGTGGGGTCGGCAGCAATGCCGGCCCCATTTGCTATGTGCGGCGTGCCCGCTCACTCGTCCCCTTCAGGACCGCCCGATTTCGAGTCGGGACCCAGGAAAACCCCTAGATTCGGCCCCAAGCTACCCGTCCTCGCACAACGGTTCATCGCATTTCACGGTCAGCTCGCGGGCCAGCCGAAGCCTCCGGACGATGAAATCCTAACCTGGTTTGCCTTCGCCCGAAGGTGACCTGTATCGGCCCCGCCATGCGGACGGGAATTCGCATACATGGCCTCGATGCCCCCCACTTCGCACCGCGCGGAGCCCCGGCGTGGATCGCTGCGGCGCTGCTTGGCTTCGCGCCGCTTGGCGCCTCGACCGCAGCCTCGCCCGATGCGCCCGCCTCGACCGAGGCCGCTGGCAGCAGCGCGGTGATCGAGCTCGTCCCGCTCCAGACCACCCCCGACACCGCCGCCCCGGCGATTTCTGACGAAGCGCCCGCGCCCTCGGCCCCGCAGGAAGCCGTCCTCGGCCGCGGGAGCGCCTCCTATTACGCCGGGAAGTTCCATGGCCGCCGCACCGCCAGCGGCGAGCGGTTCGACAATGGCGCGATGACCGCTGCGCACCGCACCCTGCCCTTCGGCACGCTCGTTCGGGTCACCAATGTCGCCAATGGCCGCAGCGTCATCGTGCGCATCAACGACCGTGGGCCCTTCACCCGCGGCCGGATGATCGACGTCAGCCGCGCCGCAGCGAGCGAACTCGGGCTTGTCGCGCGCGGGCACGGCATGGTCGAACTCGCGATAATCGCCGATTGAGCGACGCGCTCAGGGGTTGGCCGAGTAGGTCATCCCCAGCGACGACGTATCGCCGGAAATCTTCAGTTTCAGCCGCGCCATCTGCGTGCCCGAGGTGTTGCGCAGCAGCGCCATCTCGCCCGGCCCGATCGCCGCTTCGACATTGGCTCCCGGCTCCACCCTGCCTTTGATGACCGGCGCGCCCTCACCCTTTGCCAGCACCACCACCGCGACCGGCCCGGTGTTGCGGCCGGTCACCGTGAACCCGCCCTGCTGCCCGCCGCCAAGCTCGAAGGTCTGCCCCGCCTCGATCTGGAGGTTCGAGTTGATCGTGCCTGCGCTCACAGCGGTGCCGGCCAAGGCAAGCGCCGCAGCGACAGCGAGCAGGCGGGGGGCGAAAGTGGCAGGGTAAGGCATCGTCGGCACTCCTTGAGCATGTCCCGGTCCGAACCGAGCTACTGCGCCCCGGCGCACGCGGATGCACGCCGCTGATGAAACCGCGCCGCTGCCTCTTGCGCCCCGCAAAAGGGCGGCTAACCAGAAGCCCTGCCCTTCGGGGCCGCAAAGGGGGTTTTGCGCCATCACGCTCGTTCTGATCCTCGGCTATGTCGGCTTGCAGATCGCGCTTGCGGTCTGGGTTGGGCGTGGTGCCCGCTCCGATACCGACTACCTCGTTGCCGGACGCAGCCTCGGCGCGGGGGCGGTCGGCATGTCGATCTTCGCCACCTGGTTCGCCGCCGAGAGCCTGATCGCCACCTCCTCCGAGGTCGCGGCCGAGGGGATCGCCGGCGCCCGGGCCGAGCCTTTCGCCTATGCCGCGGGCCTCGTCGCGGTCGCCCTGTTCTTCGCGCGGCCCTTGCGCCGCGGGGGCTTCATCACCCTCGCCGACTTCCTGCGCAACCGTTTCGGCGGCGCGACCGAGAGCCTCTCGGCCGCGGTCATCGCGCTCTCGGCCACCACCTGGTCCGCCGCCCAACTCTTTGCTTTTGCTGCGATCATCGACGCGGCCTCGGGCATCGGCTTCACCCCCGCCCTCCTCGGCGCGACGCTCCTGGTGATGACCTACACCTTGTTCGGCGGCCTTGCGGGCGATGTCATCACCGATATCCTCCAGGGCATCGTCATCATCGTCGCGATCCTCATCCTCCTTGCCCTCATGATCGCCGCCGCCGGAGGGCCCGCCGCCATGTGGGCCGCGCTCCCCGACACTGCCTTGCGCCCTCCCCCCGCCAGCGAGACCTGGGTCGACCGCGCCGAGTTGTGGCTCATCCCGATCATCGGCACCATGGTCAGCCAGGAGGCGATCTCGCGCACCCTCGCCGCGCGCTCGCCCGATGTGGCGCGGACCGGGGCGCTGTGGGGCGCGGCGCTCTACCTTGCCGCGGGGCTCGTGCCGGTCAGCTTCGGCCTGTTCGGCCCCCAGCTCGGCCTTCCGCTGGGCGAGGGCGAGGCCTATTTGCCCAGCCTCGCCAAGGCGCTGTTCCCCGACTGGCTGCTGATCATCTTCACCGGAGCGCTGGTCTCGGCGATCCTCTCTTCGGTCGATTCCGCGCTGCTCGCGGTCTCCGCCGTCGTCACCGAGAGCGGCTACAAGCGCCTGTTTCCAAACGCTTCTCCTCTCGCCCTGCTGCGCGTCGCACGGACTGCGACGGTGGGAGCAGCGGCGCTTGCCGCGGGGCTGGCGATGACGGGCGAGAGCTTGCGCGCGCTGGTGATGGACGCGGGCGCGATCGGCGCGGCGCTCGCGGTGCCGATCATCGCGGGGCTCGCCGGATCGCGGGCACGCCATGCCGCGCCGGCCGCGATCGTGGTCCAGATCGCAAGCCTAGCGGTGCTCGACTGGGGGCTGGGCGTGCCGGGCGCCTTCCTGTGGATGCTGGCGGCCGGCACGCTCACCTTCGCCGCCCTCGCCGCGTGGGAGCGCCGCAGGCCCGCCCCGGAGCCGCCGACGGGAGGGTGACAACCCGGCGACAACCGCGCCACCACATCGCTACGCCATCACAACCACATCGCAACGACATGACAACCACATGGCGACGACCGCGCGCAAACCGGCAGCATGCTGCGCCCCGGTTGGCGTGGTGTTTTCGCTATTTCAGAGCCTTACCCCCAAAGGACACGGCCGCGGAGCGATTTTGCCCCGTTCCCGCGCCGCCGCGCCCCCCTCACCGGATCGCGGAGCTACCGCCGGCCCCGGAGCAGCTGCGCATTGGCCTCATGAATGGCCCGCACCTCATCGGAGGCCTCAAGCCGCTTGCCGACCCGCCCGGCCGCGAGATGCCCCAGCCACGCGGCCGCAAAGTCGCGGTCCCCCTCGTAGTCGAACGGCCTGCCGTCCTTGTTCGGACGGGTGTTCGGCTTGGGCGGAGGGAATTCGTACACCGCGCGCTCCTTTGCGGGAGAGAGGGAGAGGGACGCGAGGGTACAGGGGGTGCGGGGGTGTAGGAAAGGCGGATCTGACCCGCCTGCCCCGATCAACTTGCGTTTCTGGCGGCTGACGTGATCGCCGAGAAGAAGCCTGAGTTGATCATGGCAGACCGTGTGCGACGCAGAGACATATGCCTTTGTGCTAAAAAAACACCGTTTGTTGGAAGCCTGCTTCGCCGGAGCCAGTGTGCCATCCCCGGCTTCAACGCCACGCCACCTAAAAAGTAAGGTACTTATGTGCCTATCAAATTCGGCTCCGCTCCTAATAATCGCATTACGCCGCGCACATTGGTCATGGGAGACAGTGCACCGAAAGCTTCGTCAATTCCGTACGAGATACAATCGCAACGTTAATAACTCGAAATTCAACACGCCATTGATTTATATAGGAATAAATTTCCCCGATTTATATTTGATCTCAATCAATCATGAAAACTATGCAATTTATAGCTTTTTTGCATTTCCCTGTATTCATTATTTAATCAGCAGATATGTCCTAAGCTTAATATTGATATATTATAAACATCTAGATTAGATATTTATAATCATTGGGGTAAAACTCGATGCATATCAATGAACGCAAAAAATTTATTACAGCTACCTTGAAGAAATTTGGGTCGACCCGATATTATCGAGGTCTGAAAACAAAAATTTCAATAAAAACTTTCAATTCCAAATCGACCCTGAGGGTCATTGTGATATCATGAATAGTCAGTCAGATAGACTGTCTACTTACACATGTAAGTATCTTTACATCAATGATGCGTTTTTAAATTATCGCGAAAAATTTGTTCGTGAAGCGTTTTCGCGCTCAAAAATTTTGAGTTACCGGCTTCTCTTCGATGGCCTGCCACGAACTTTCGAACGGACTGATATCTTGATTGTGGGTGGCAACGATCCCCAACGGCTCATGTCATTCATCAAAATAAACCTTCCGATCCTCACGCGCATTCCGAAGATTGCGCTTGGTCAAAACCTCAATCCAGTCAGACGAGCAGCTCTTCTGCGGCTCGGTTATGACGACGTGCTGAACCTGAAGGACTTAGGGCCGGACGAGCTCGGAAGCAGAGTCCTGATGATCCTTGGTAGATACCGAACAACTGAATCTCAGAACTTCAGCGAAGAAATTTTCAAAAATGTTGTAGAAATTCATTCTAGCAAACAAACCCTTACGGCCTCCGAAAAATCCGTACTGAGATTACTAATTGAAACACCGGGAAATTTCTGCACCGGAAAGACGCTTTCGAAGGCGGCTTCTCACGATCACATAGAGGTTTCACCCGCCCACCTCCGCGTATTGATTCATAATATTCGCCAGCATCTGGCTGCCGGTTATGCGATCAATACGGTTTATGGTGAAGGTTATCGGTTTTCGGTTCCAAAAAGTGAACAGTAAATCAAACATCACCCCCACATCGACTTGGATCCAGCATCACCGAGTGTGCAAGGGTGCTAGATAGCGCAGCATAAACGAACGCTGCTCCTTCACCATCGCTTCCGGAGTCCTCTACGCGACAATCTCCCCGCTCCGCGCACCGCTCCCCCATGCGTCGCGCTGAGCTTATTTGTGCACGCACAGCGTCGCTTCCAGGGTCCATCATGACGACAGCGCGGGCAGTGCGGGCCGCGGCATAGATGCTGAAACACGTTCAGCATGACGTTCAAGCTAGGGCGCTGCGTTTCCGAAAGCTTCGCTCGCCCCTCCACCACCTTCGGTGGTTCCCCTCCCCCGTTGGGGAGGACTACTTCGCCAACAGCGGCGCCAGATACTGCCCCGTGAACGACCGCGGCTCCTTCACCACCTTCTCGGGCGTGCCCTCGGCGACAATCTCTCCGCCGCGCACCCCGCCCTCGGGGCCCAAGTCAATAATCCAGTCGGCGGTCTTGATCACGTCGAGGTTATGCTCGATCACCACCACCGAGTTGCCCTGCTCCACCAGCCGGTGCAGCACTTCGAGGAGCTTGCGCACGTCCTCGAAATGCAGGCCGGTTGTGGGCTCGTCGAGGATGTAGAGCGTCTGCCCGGTCGAGCGGCGGGCGAGTTCCTTGGCCAGCTTCACGCGCTGGGCCTCGCCGCCGGACAGGGTGGTCGCCTGCTGGCCGACTTTCACGTAGCCGAGGCCGACCTCGTTCAGCATCCGCATCTTCTCGCGGATCGGGGGGACGGCCTTGAAGAACTCCTCGGCGTCCTCGATCGTCATGTCGAGCACGTCGGCGATCGAGTGGCC